>JBBIJT010000001.1:0-44071 GCA_037445795.1 Betaproteobacteria bacterium
GCGATGATCGAGTCGATCGAGGGCAAGCGCGGCATGCCGCGGCTGCGCCCGCCGTACGTCGCGCAGGTAGGCGTCTTCGGGCGCCCCACCCTCGAGCACAACTTCGAGACGCTCTTCTGGGTGCGCAAGATCCTCGAGAAGGGCGCCGCGTGGTTCGCTTCCCACGGCCGCAACGGCCGCAAGGGGCTGCGCTCCTTCTCCGTGTCCGGCCGCGTGAAGCGGCCCGGCGTGCACGTGGCGCCCGCGGGCATCACGGCGAGGGAGCTCATCGACGAGCACTGCGGCGGCATGCTCGACGGCCACGAGTTCTACGCGTATCTCCCGGGCGGCGCCTCCGGCGGCATCCTTCCGGCCTCGATGGGCGACATCCCCCTCGATTTCGACACGCTGCAGCCGCACGGCTGCTTCATCGGCTCGGCGGCGGTGATCGTGCTGTCGAACCACGACCGGGCCCGGGACGCCGCGCTCAACATGATGCGCTTCTTCGAGGACGAGTCCTGCGGCCAGTGCACGCCCTGCCGCGTGGGCACGGCGAAGGCCGCGAAGCTGATGGAGGCGCCGAAGTGGGACGCGGCGCTGCTGGAGGAGCTCTCGCAGGCCATGGCCGACGCCTCCATCTGCGGCCTGGGGCAGGCGGCGCCCAATCCCATCCGGTGCGTGATCAAGCATTTCCCGGACGAGGTGTGACATGAAAATGAACGAACCCGTGGGAAAGGCCGAAGCCATCGAGTTCAAGCTGAACGGCGAGACCGTCTCCGCCCAAGAGGGCGAGACGATCCTGCAGGCCGCCAAGCGCCACGGCGTGAGGATCCCGCACCTCTGCTACAAGGAGGGCTACCGCCCCGACGGCAACTGCCGCGCCTGCATGGTGGAGATCAAGGGCGAGCGCGTGCTGGCGCCCTCGTGCTGCCGCGCGCCCGCCAAGGACATGGAGGTCTCGAGCGTCTCGCCGCGCGCCGTGCACTCGCAGAAGATGGTGCTGGAGCTGCTCAAGAGCGACGCCCCCGGGGCGGACCTGAAGCCCCACAAGAACGACCTGCTCTTCTGGAGCGGGCGCCTGGGCGTGGGCAAGCCGCGCTTCCCGGCCCGGGAGCAGCCGGCGCCCGACGTCTCGCACCCGGCCATGGCGGTGAACCTCGACGCCTGCATCCAGTGCACGCGCTGCGTGCGCGCCTGCCGCGAGGAGCAGGTGAACGACGTCATCGGCTATTCGTGGCGCGGCTCGCACGCGAAGGTCACGTTCGACTTCGACGACCCGATGGGCGAGTCCACGTGCGTCGCCTGCGGGGAGTGCGTGCAGGCCTGCCCGACCGGGGCCCTCGCGCCCGCCAAGGGCGCCTACCTGGTGAAGGCCGACCGGAAGGTGGACTCGGTGTGCCCCTTCTGCGGCGTCGGCTGCCGGCTCACCTATCACGTCAAGGACAACACCATCGTCCGCGTGGACGGCATCGACGGCCCCGCGAACCACGACCGCCTGTGCGTGAAGGGCCGCTTCGGTTTCGACTACGCGCACCACCCGCACCGGCTAACTAAGCCCCTCATCCGCAAGCCCGGCGCGCCCAAGCACGCCGCCTTCACCGTCGATCCCACGCGCTGGAGCGAAGTGTTTCGCGAGGCGACGTGGGAGGAGGCCCTCGATCTCGCGGCGAGCGGGCTCGCGAAAGTGCGCGACGGGCAGGGGGGCAAGGCGCTGGCCGGCTTCGGCAGCGCCAAGGGCTCCAACGAGGAGGCCTACCTCTTCCAGAAGCTGGTGCGCACCGGGTTCGGCTCCAACAACGTGGACCACTGCACGCGCCTTTGCCACGCGTCCTCCGTGGCCGCGCTGCTGGAAGGCATCGGCTCCGGCGCGGTGTCCAACCAGGTCTCCGACGTGGCCAAGGCCGAATTCATCTTCCTCATCGGCTCCAACCCGACCTCCAACCACCCGGTCGCGGCCACGTGGATCAAGAACGCCGTGAAGCGCGGCGCGAAGCTCGTCGTGGCGGATCCGCGCCGCACCGACATCGCGCGGCACGCCTGGCGCGTGCTGCAGTTCAAGCCGGACATGGACGTGGCGCTCCTGAACGCCATGATCTTCACGATCCTCGAGGAGGACCTCGTCGATCCCGAGTTCATCCGCACGCGCACCACGGGGTTCGAGGCGCTCCGGGAGAACGCCAAGGGCTTCAGCCCCGAGGCCATGGCTCCCCTTTGCGGCATCCCGGCGGAGACCATCCGCGAGGTGGCGCGCGCCTACGCCACTTCGAAGGGCTCGATGATCCTCTGGGGCATGGGCATCTCGCAGCACGTGCACGGCACCGACAACGCGCGCTGCCTCATCGCGCTCACGCTCATGACCGGCCAGATCGGCAAGCCGGGCTCCGGCCTGCACCCGCTGCGCGGGCAGAACAACGTGCAGGGCGCCTCCGACGCGGGCCTCATCCCGATGATGTACCCGGACTACCAGCGCGTCGACAACCCGGAGGCCAATGCGCGCTTCGAGAAGTACTGGGGCGCGAAGCTCGACACGAAGCCGGGCCTCACCGTCGTGGAGATCATGGACGCCGCCTGCGAGGGCAGGATCCGCGCCATGTACGTGATGGGCGAGAACCCCGCGATGTCGGACCCGAACGCCCACCACGCGCGCGAGGGGCTCGCGAAGCTCGAGCACCTCGTCGTGCAGGACATCTTCCTCACCGAGACGGCGTACCTCGCCGACGTGGTGCTGCCGGCTTCCGCCTGGCCGGAGAAGACGGGCACCGTCACCAACACGGACCGCATCGTGCAGATCGGGCGCCGCGCGCTCGATGCGCCGGGCGAGGCGCGCCAGGACCTGTGGATCACGCAGCAGATCGCGAAACGCCTCGGGCTCGACTGGAACTACGAGGGGCCGGAGAGCGGCGTGGCGCAGGTCTACGAGGAGATGCGCGGCGCCATGAACTCCATCGGCGGCATCTCGTGGGAGCGGCTGGAGGCGAATTCGAGCGTCACCTACCCGTGCCGCACCGAGGACGACCCGGGGCAGTCCGTGGTGTTCACCGACAGGTTCCCGACCAGGGACGGAAAGGCGAAGTTCGTGCCGGCGGACATCATCCCGGCCAACGAGCGGCCCGACGCGGAGTATCCGTTCGTGCTCATCACGGGCCGGCAGCTCGAGCACTGGCACACGGGCTCGATGACGCGCCGCGCCTCGGTGCTCGACGCGATCGAGCCGCGCGCCGTCGTCTCCATGCACCCGCTGGACCTCGACGCGATCGGGGCGCTGCCCGGCGACGTGGTCACGGTCGCGTCGCGGCGCGGGGAGATCGCGCTTGCGGCCCGCGCGGACGACGGCACGCCGCGCGGAAGCGTCTTCATCCCCTTCGCCTTCTACGAGGCCGCGGCCAACCTGCTCACCAATCCGGCGCTGGACCCGTTCGGCAAGATCGCCGAGCTCAAGTACTGCGCCGTGAAGGTCGCGAAGGGCGGCGAGCTCCGGGAGCTGGCGAGCTACGGCGGCGGGCAGTCCTTCCGGCCCGCGGTCGACCGGGTCGGCTGACCGGGTCGATTGACCCGGTCGACGGGGAGGGCATGACCGCGATGCTGGAGCCGGGCCGCGACTCGCCGGTGTCGCTCTGCGAAATCTCGAAGGGCAACCTTCGGGACTTCCTGCGTCTCCGGGTGTCACCGGCCCAGGAAGGCCTGGTGGCGCCCAATGCCGTCTCGATCGCGCAGGCCCACTTCCACCCGGAGGCCTGGTTCCGGGGCATCCTGGCCGGCGGCGTGCCCGTCGGGTTCGCGATGCTCGAGGACTGGAGCCAATGTTCCGAGAGCGCGCCGGAGGACTGGTGGCGCGAGCCCTGCGTCGGGCTGTGGCGGTTCATGATCGACGCGCGCTACCAGTCCATGGGCTTCGGGTCGCAGGCCCTGCGCCTGCTCGTCGACCGCGCCCGCGCCCGGCCCGGCACGAAGGCGATGCTGCTCTCGTTCGTCCCCGGGGAGGGCAATCCCGAGGCGTTCTACCGCCGTTTCGGCTTCGAGCCCACCGGCGAGGTGAGCGAGGGCGAGCACGCCATGAAGCTCGCCTTCTGATAGTGTTCCAGGCTGTCCCATCCAGAGAGGCAATCATGCGCACGCCCCGACTCCTGCCCGCGCTCGCCGCGGGACTCATGCTCGCATTCACCCCGCTCTCCCAGGCCCAGTCGTGGCCCTCGAAGACGGTGAAGTTCATCGTCGGCTTCCCGCCCGGCGGCTCCACGGACCAGGTGGCGCGCGTCATCGCGGCGCACCTCACGACGCAGCTCGGCCAGCAGTTCATCGTGGAGAACCGTCCCGGCGCGTCGGGCTCGATCGGCGCGGCCGCGGTTGCGCAGGCCCCGGGGGACGGCACCACCTTCGGCGTGGTCTTCGACACCCACGGCGTCAACCCCTCGGTGATCCCGAACCTGTCCTTCAGCACGACGAAGGACCTCGTCAACGTGATGCTCATCGGCACCTCGCCCATGGCGATCGTCACGCAGGCGGGGCAGCCGTTCAAGAACTTCAAGGATGTGCTCGCGGCGGCCAAGGCCAAGCCGGGCTCGGTGGCCATCGGCTCCATCGGCTCCGGCAGCCTCGGGCACCTCGCCGTCGCGCAGATCGGGAACCTCCAGGGCGTCGAGCTGACGCACGTGCCCTACAAGGGCGGCGGGCCGCTCATGACGGACGCCATCGGCGGGCAGGTGCCTCTCGCGATCGGCACCGCATTCCTCGTGAACCCGCACGTGAAGGCGGGCAAGGTCCGGGCGCTGGCCGTCACGTCGGCGAAGCCCTCGGCGAGCCTGCCGGGCGTGGGCACGGTGGCCGAGCAGGGCGTGCCCGGGTTCGCGGCGCTGTCCTGGTGGGGCGTCATCGCGCCGGCCACGACGCCCGCCCCGATCGTGAAGCGGCTGAACGAGGAGATCGCCAAGGCGCTCAAGAGCCCCGCGGTGGCGCAGAGCCTGACGGCGCAGGGCATGGACATCGTGGGCAGCAGCCCCGAGGAGGCGGACAAGTTCGTCAAGGGCGAGATCGAGCGCTGGGCCAAGGTCGTGAAGGACAACAAGATCCGGGCGGGCGACTGATGCGGCAATACCGGATCGCGGTCGTCCCGGGGGACGGCATCGGCAAGGAAGTGGTCCCCGAGGGCCTCCGGCTGCTCGCGGCAGTGGAGGGCAAGCTGGGCGGGTTCCGCTGCGAGGCCACGCATTTCCCGTGGGGCTCGGACTACTACCGCAACCACGGCGTCATGATGCCGGAGGACGGCAACGAGACGCTCCGGCCCTTCTCCGCGATCCTCTTCGGCGCGGTGGGCGACCCGGAGCTGCCGGACCACATCACGCTCTGGGGGCTTCGCCTCAAGATCTGCCAGGGCTTCGACCAGTACGCCAACGTGCGCCCCACGCGCATCTTCCCCGGCGTGCCCAGCCCGCTCGCCGGCCGCGGGCCCGGGGACATCGACTGGGTCATCGTGCGCGAGAACACGGAAGGCGAGTACTCCGGCGCGGGCGGGCGGGTGCACACGGGGCTTCCGATCGAGGTCGCGATGGAGACTTCCGTCTTCACCCGCGTCGGCGTCGAGCGCGTGATGCGCTTCGCCTTCCGCCTGGCGCAGTCGCGCCCGCGCAAGCACCTCACGGTCGTCACCAAGTCCAACGCCCAGCGCCACGGCATGGTGATGTGGGACCAGATCGCGCGGGAGGTCGCCGGCGAGTTCCCCGACGTCACGGTGAGGAAGCTCCTCGTGGACGCGGCCACCACCGTGATGGTGAGCGACCCGCGCTCCCTCGACACCATCGTCGCCACCAACCTGCACGCGGACGTCCTCTCCGACCTCGCCGGCGCGCTGGCGGGTAGCCTCGGCATCGCGCCCACGGCGAACCTCAACCCCGAGCGCGAGTTCCCCTCGATGTTCGAGCCCATCCACGGCTCGGCCTTCGACATCACCGGCAAGGGGGTCGCCAACCCCATCGCCACCTTCTGGACGGTGGCGATGATGCTCGAGCACCTGGGCGAGAAGCCGGCGGCCGACGCCATCATGGCCGCCATCGAGCGCGTCTGCCGGGAAGGCAGGCACCTTCCCCGCGACATCGGCGGCAAGGCCGGCACGAAGGAAGTCACCGACGCCGTCGTGGCCGCGCTGGGCTAGTTGACCCGGTCAACTGACCCGGTCAACTGGCCGGGTCGATTCATCGTCCCTTGACAAGCCGCCGGAACCGGGCCAGAGTGATATCACTTTGATAGCCACCTCGGCGGGGGACACCATGGCCGGATATCGCAGGGAAGGCAATTTCGAGAAGCCCGCGGGCACCTTCAACGGCATCTTCATGCTGCTGGTGATGCTGGGGCTCGCCGTTCTCATGGTCTTTTCGATCCTGGCCGCCCGGGCCCCGGCCATCGCCTTGCCCGCCGGCCTCGCGCTCGCGTTCGTGGCCGGCGGCTTCTTCATGCTGCAGCCCAACGAGGCGGGCGTGCTCACGCTCTTCGGCGACTACTCGGGCACCGAGCGCACGCCCGGCCTGCGCTGGACCTGGCCGTGGCTCATCCGCAAGAAGGTGAGCGCGCGCGCGCGCAACCACAACGTGGACACCCTCAAGGTGAACGACAAGCGCGGCAACCCGGTCGAGATCGCGGCGGTGGTGGTGTGGCGCGTGGAGGACACGGCGCAGGCCCTCTTCGACGTGGAGGACTTCGAGAACTTCGTCCGCGTGCAGAGCGAGTCGGCGCTGCGCCACGTGGCCACGCGCTACAACTACGACGAGGGCGAGGAGCACGAGGCGGGCGAGATCACGCTGCGCGCCGGGGCGGACACGGTGGCCGACGCGTTGTGCGAGGAGCTCCAGGCGCGCGTGAACCTCGCGGGCGTGAAGATCGAGGAGGCGAAGCTCACCCACCTCGCCTACGCGCCTGAGATCGCGGGCGCCATGCTGCGGCGCCAGCAGGCGGAGGCCGTCATCTCCGCGCGAACGAAGATCGTCACGGGCGCGGTGAGCATGGTCGAGATGGCGCTCAAGCACCTGTCCGAGAAGAACGTCGTGGAGCTGGACGACGAGCGCCGCGCCGCCATGGTGTCGAACCTCATGGTGGTGCTCTGCTCGGAGCGCGACACGCAGCCGATCGTGAACACGGGCACGCTCTACACCTAGGCGGGCGGAAAGGACGCTGGCCCTCATGGCGAGCCCCGGCAAGAAGGCGTTCCTGCTTCGCATCGACCCGGCCCTCTGGGCCGAGGTCGAGCGACTCGCCCAGTCGGAGCTTCGCAGCGTCAACGGCCAGATCGAGTACCTCGTGCGCGACGCCCTCGAGCGCCGCGGCATCCGCCCCGCGGCGGCAAGGAAGCCCGCGAAGTCCTAGCGCTCCTCGGGCGGCTTCACGCGGCGGAATTCGCGCCAGAGCAGGAAGTCGTAGGAGATCTTGGCCGCCCCCGCGAAGACGAGGGGCACGCCGAGGCCCGCCGACTGCATGAGCGCGCCCGCGAGCATCGGCGCGAGCGCCCACCCGACGGAGCGCACCAGGTTGGTCGCTCCCGCCGCCGCGAGGCGCTCCGCCGGCTTCACCACCGCCATCACGTAGGACTGGCGCGTGGGCACGTCCATCTCGTTGAGCGATTCCCGAAGCAGGAAGAAGAAGGCGGCCCAGGCGAAGTCGTCGGTGGCGACGATCGTGAAGAGCAGCAGGCTCGACGGCACGTGCGTGTACACCATCGTGTTGATGAGGCCGATGCGCCTGGCGAGCCACGCCGCCGCGAAGTGCGACGCGGCCGAGAGGAGCCTGCCGGCGCTGAAAAGGATCGCGACGGTCGCCGCGGTGGCGCCGAATCGCTCGGAGAACCAGTAGGCGAAGATGGCCGAGCCGATGAACCCGCCCGCGAAGGCGTCCAGGAGGAAGAGCGCGGAGATCTTGGCCACGATGGGCCGGCTTTCGGGCGACAGGTCGCGAAGCCCCGCGGGCGCGGTCTCCCCCACGCGCGGGGGCAGGCGCGCGTACAGCGCGGCGGACGCGAGGTAGAGCGCGCAGAAGATCGCGAGCGCCGCCTTCATCGCCGCGAGCGGAGCCATGCCGGCCGCCGCCTCCAGCAGCGTGGGCAGCCCCGCGAGCAGCCCCCCCGCCGCGTAGCCGCCGTCCAGCAGCACGTTGTACCAGGCGAAGACGCGGGTCCGGTCCGCGTCGGTCGTGGTCGCGGGGAACATCGCCTGCTCGAGGATGGGAATCGCGCCCCGGTCGCGGCCGTTCACGTTGAACATGCCCACGAAGGCGGCGGCGACGATCACCGGGAAGGCGTCCGTCGCGAGCAGCAGCGCGCAGCCCAGCACCGGCAGGCCCGTCAGCGTCACGAGCAGCCCGCGCTCGGAGACGCGCGTGCCGGCGAGCATCGTGAGGAGGGTGGCGAGCGCCGCGCCCCAGAGCGCGGAGGAGAGCACGATGCCGATCTGCGCGGCGGAAAAGCCCAGGCGCGCGCAGTAGAGGCCGATGAGGACGGCCATCATGCCGATGGCGAGCGCACGCAGGAACGCGGCGGCGTAGAGGATGCGGCGAAGGCGCCCCGCCGGGTCCGTCACCGCCCGGCCGCTTCCTGCCGGGGCGGCGCGGCAGGTTCCTCGAGGCCCCATGCCACGGCCCGGCGGATGCCCTCGCGCAGCCCCACGCGCGGCGCGAAGCCGAGCAGGGATCGCGCCTTGCCGATGTCGGCCACGTAGCGGATGACCTCGCCGGCGCGCGGCCGCTCGAGCGCGATCCGCGGCTTCGCGCCGGTCGCCTCCCCCACCCACTGCGCGAGCTGCGGCAGCGAATGCCCCTCGCCGAAGGCGAGGTTGAAGGTCTCGTCGCGGACGCCACCCGCGGCCAGGCGCTCGATCCCGCCCACGAGCCCGTCGACGCAGTCGTCCACGTAGGTGAAGTCGAGGACCTTCTCGGGGCCGAAGACGGTGACCGGCATTCCCCCGGCGATGCGGCGGATGAACAGGGGGATGACGCGCTCCATCCGGTCCAGGTCGTTGTCGTAGCGCCCGTAGACGTTGCTCAGGCGGAACACGAGATAGGGGAGGCCGTAGTTGCGCGCGTAGGCGTAGACCATCGACTCGCCCGCGATCTTGCTGGCCGCGTACGGGCTCGCGGTGCTGCCGAAGTCGGCGTCGCACTCGCGGACGCTTTCCCGCGGCACGTCGCCGTAGACCTCGCGGCTGCTCGCGAAGACGATCGGGACGGCGTGGAGGCGGCAGTACTCGAGGGCGTGGTGGGCCATCGACACGTTCTCGAGGGCGCGGCGCGGCTCCTGCACGAGCTGGTGCACCTTGGCGTGCGCCGCCAGGTGCACCACCACGTCGGGGCGCAGGGGCCGCGGGCTCCGGGAGGCCGCGGGCGACGCCGTGCCGTCCAGCGGCCGCGTGAGGTCGCCGATTGCGGTGGGGAAGGCGTCGGTCCACCCGTTGGCGCGGCAGTCGATGCCCGCCACCTCGTGGCCGCGCTCGAGGCAGCGCAGCGCCAGGTTGGTGCCGATCTGCCCGCTCGAGCCGGTGATGAGTATCCGCATGCCGTTCAGGTTCCTGCCGGGCCGTAACCGGCATAGTACCGGTTGAGGAAGACGAGCTTCGCCATGCGCAGCATGGGCTGGCTCTCGCCGGTGGCGAGGAACCGCTCCGCCATCGCCGCCTCGGCCTCCGAATAGAGGCCGCGGTTGTTGAGGATGATCTGCGCGTGCAGCCCTTCGTAGCGGTCGAGCAGCCCCCAGAGCTGCGAACGCCGGTGCCGGCGGTGGCGAAGGAAGGCCTTCGGCAGGTGCGCGGCGCGGTAGCCGCGGCCGGCGGCCGCGAGCCAGAAGTCCCAGTCGTCGAATCCGCTCACGTTGGGGCGGAAGCCGCCGAGGTCCGCCCACATGGCCTTGCGGAACAGCGTGCAATACGGGATCTGGTTGAAGTACTTGAGCCGCTCCAGCTCGAAGCGCCCGGCGGTCCACCGGCAGTCGACGTCGCCGAAATCCTGCCGGTCCGTGTAGACCAGCGCGATCCCGGGCTCGGCGTCGAGCACCGCCGCGCACTCCTCCAGCATCGTGGGGGCGACGAGGTCGTCCGCGTCGAGCGGGAGGATGTAGCGGCCGCGCGACTCGGCGATGCCGCGGTTTCGCGCGGCCGCCACCCCGGCGTTCGCCTGGCGGACGAGGCGAATGCGGCGCCCGCCGTCCGCCCGCGCCAGGCGCGCGGCCACTTCCGGCGTGTCGTCGGTGCTGCCGTCGTCCACGAGGACGATCTCGAAGTCGGCCAGGGTCTGCGCGAGCACGCTCTCCACCGTCTCGGCGAGGAAGCGGGCCGAGTCGTGCAGCGGCACGACGACGCTCACGGCCACCGGCACCCCGCCCATGTCAGCCGCCGCGCGTGTAGAGGAGGTTGCACTTGGCGCACACCGGCATCAGGCCGCAGCGCGACACCGTCTCGCGCAGCTGGCCGTAGCGCGGCCCGTGCCACACTTCCTCGACCGAGGCGGAGGCGAGGTTGCCGACGCGGAACTCGGGGAAGAACTTGCACGAGACGACGTCGCCGTTCGGGAAGACGTCCATCCGCGAAAGGATGGACCCGCAGCGCGTGCGGCCCTGCGCCGGCCTGTCGCTTCCCGCCACGAAATCGGGCAGGTCGGCGGCGTCGAGCCTCGGGTTGAACCGGACCTGGAGCCGCCGGCGCTCGCACTCGATGCGGGCGAGCGCCGCGCCGATGGCCTCCAGCCGCTGCGGCGCCAGCCGGAACTTGTACGAATGCCAGCTCGCCTTGCCGCCCCCGGCGTCCCACGCGAAGTGCTCGGCGAAGTACCGGTCCATGCGTGCCGAGGTCTCGTCGGCGATGAACCAGGGCAGGCTCACGTAGGCGGTGTCGATCCCCTCGCCGTCGAGGAAGGCCACGAAGTCGGCCATCCGGTCCACCATCGCGTCGGATACGACGAAGTTGACGGTGACCTGGCCGGGGAAGGCGCCCGCCTCCTTGCGCTCGACCAGCAGGCGGATGCCGGCCATGGCCTTCGCGAACGCTCCCTTGCCGCGAAGCGCGTCGTGCTCCGCCTCGAAGCCGTCGAGGGACACGCTCATCTCGAGGTGGCTCGCGATGCGCTCGAGCGACGCGAGCCGCCGCGCGATGAGCGTGCCGTTGGTGCAGACGGAGGTCCAGCGCGAGTCGGCGGCGAGCAGGTCCACGAGCCCGTCCCAGTGCCGGTAGACGAGGGGCTCCCCGCCCCAGAGGTACACGTTGGATCGCAGCGCGCGCGTCGCCTCGAGCACCTTGGCGACGACGGAGAGCTCCAGGTCGTCGCGCCTGTCGGCCGGCGCGAGCCGGTGGTGGTAGCCGTCCTCGTTCCACTGGTAGCAATGGGCGCAGCGCTGGTCGCATCGGTTCGTGAGCTTGAACGCCACCTCCTCCGGCAGCGGCCTCGCCTGCCAGGGGCCGCCGTCGCCCGCGCGCCGCGTCTCGAGCAGGCCGGGCGCGATGCGGCGCATCCGCTCGAACGTCACCGGGTCTATCGTGGGGCCGGGCTTGGTGGTCATCGTCGTTTCCTGGTTCGTGTCTAGCCGTGCCGGGCGCCTCGGCGTTCCGGCAGCGCTTCGTCGAGGCAGGCCTGCAGGCGCTCCGCGGTCGCCTCAGGCGTCCCCCGGATGTACGAGTCGTGGTCGCCCGGGACGCGATGGACGGCGAGCCCGCCGCCGGCGAGGCGGCGCCACCCCTCCGCCAGGCCGCGGCGATCGTTGTCGGCGCTCACCAGAAGCGTCACGCGGCCGCCGTAGGGCCGCGGCCGATGGCGCATGACGAGGTCGACGTAGGCCGATTCCGCCTCGGCGATGCGCTCCGCGCCCGGCGCGGGCTTGCCGACCTGGCGCACGGCCTCGAGCCACGGGTCGGCCACGCGCTTGAGGGTGAGCGCCACGTTGACGCCGTAGCGCAGCGAGCGCAGAGGGCCCGCGTCCGGGCGGTCGCGGACGTGCTCGCGCAGCACGCGGCCCACGTCCGCGAGGCCCGCGCGCGCGACGGAGCTCCGGGCGCCCAGCAACGTGCGCGGGCGCTCGACAAGCCGGTAGTGCATCGTGCCGGCGAGGCTCGGGCACCACGTGTCCATGAGGAGCAGCAGCGCCACCTCGCGTCCCCGCCCGGCGAGCCGGCGCGCCATCTCGAAGGCCACGACGCCGCCGACGCACTCCCCGGCCAGCGCGTAGGGGCCGCGCGGCCAGGCGGACAGGACCTCGTCGACGTACGCGTCCGCCATGTCGGCCACGCAGCCGTGCGGCGGCGCGAGCCCGTCCACGCCGCGCGCGAGCAGGCCGTAGACGGGCAGCTCGCGGCGCACGTGGCTCATGACCTGCGCATAGAGCGTCATCTCCGCCATGCCCCCGTGGCCGCCGGGCACGACGAAGAGCGGCGTCCCGGAGCGGGCCCGCTTGATCTCCACGATATTCGACCTGCGGCCCGCGCCGGGCGCCGCCGGCGGAGCGACGGGTTCCAGGTCGCGCAGCTGCGCCGCCATGCCCGCGACGGTCGGATGCTCGTAGAGGCTCGCCAGGGGCAGTTTCGTCGCGAACGACCCCTCGAGGTCCGCCACGAGGCGAAGCGCCGCGAGGGACGTGCCGCCGCAGTCGAAGAAGTCGTCGTCGGCCGCGAGGGACTCGAGTCCCAGCACGCGCTCGAACGACCGCGCCACGGCGCGCTCCACGCCGTCGAGCGGCGGGCGAGCCGCATGCGGCCGCGGCGGGGCCGTCGATGAGGGCGGCGGCAGGGCCGCCCGGTCCACCTTGCCGTTCGCGGTGATGGGCAGCGACTCGACGACCTCGAACGCGGACGGGACGTGCCACTCCGGCAGGCGCGCGCGCAGGAAGTCGCGAAGCGCCCGCGCGAGATCCTCCCGCGCCGCCGTGGCCGAGGCAGGGACGACGTAGGCGACGAGGCCCGCTTCGCCCGAGGCGCGCCGGTGGGCGACGACGGCGGCGCTGCGCACGAGCGGGCTGAGGCCGAGGAGCGCCTCGACACCGCCCGGCTCGACGCGGAAGCCGCGGATCTTCACCTGCCCGTCGATCCGGCCGATGAAATCCAGGCTTCCGTCGCCCCGCCGGCGGACGATGTCGCCCGAGCGGTAGAGCCATGGGCCGGGAAGCCCGGGAAACGGATTCGGGACGAGCCGCTCGCGCGTCGACGGCTCGTCGCCGGCGTAGCCGCGCATCAGGCCGTCGCCGCCGATGCACGCCTCGCCCGCCACGCCCGGCGGGACCGGCCGCAGGAGAGGGTCGAGCACGTACACCTGGGTATTGGAGACGGGCCGCCCGATGGGGATGCGTTCGTCGCCGAGCCCCGGCCCGCGCTCGACGGGATGGAACGTCGCGAACGTCGTGCTCTCGGTCGGGCCGTAGCAGTTCACGAGCCGGCAACCGGGCGCCTGCTCGAGGAAGCGCGCGGCGTGACGGGGCGAGAGCACGTCCCCGCCCGTGAGCAGCTGCCGCACGCCCGCCAGGTCCGCGGGCCGCGCATCGACCATGAGCTCGAAGAGGCCGGTGGTGAGCCACAGGACGCTCACGCGGTGGCGGCGGACCAGTTCCCCGATTTCCTGCAGCGACGGCCGGCGGACCGCCGGCAGCACGAGCGTGGCCCCGTTCAGCAGGGCGCCCCAGATCTCGAAGGTCGACGCGTCGAAGGTGACGGGGGCGAGCTGCAGGAAGACGTCGCCCGGGCCCATGTCGGCGTAGTTGGCCCCCCTCGCGAGGCGCACGACGCCCCGATGCGTGATGCAGGCGCCCTTCGGGTTGCCGGTGGAGCCCGACGTGAACATCACGCAGGCGAGGCTCGTGGCGTCGACCTCGCCGGCGCGCTGGGCCGGAGGCAGGGCGGACGCTTCCTCCCCGAGGCCGGGATCGATCATGCGCACGCCCGTCGCGGCGACGCAGGCGGCAAGCGCCGGGTCCGCGATGACCGCGGTGACCGCCGCCTGCCGCAGCATCCGCGCGGTCCGCTCGCCGGGCTCCGACGGATCGACGGGAACATAGGCCGCGCCCGCCTTCAGGACGGCGAGGAAGGAGGCGACGAGGGCGGGCGACGGATCGAGGCAGACCGCGACGCGGTCGCCGCACGCGACTCCCGCCGCCGCGAGCCGGCGTGCAAGGCTCCCGGCCAGCGCGTCGAGCTGCGCGTAGGTGAGCTCGCCGCCGGCGTGGACGACGGCCGCGGCGTGCGGCGTCCGCCGCGCCTGCGCCTCGAGCACGCGGTGGATCGGCGTCTCGCGCGGGTAGTCGGTCCCGGTGTCGTTGCACTCCAGGAGCGCCTGCCGCTCCTCGTCCGCGCTCATCAGCGCAAGCGCGTCGATGCTGCGGTCGGGATCGCGCACGATCTCCCCGAGCAGGTGGCGGAAGTGCGCCAGCAGCCGGGCCATCGAGGCGGCGTCGAACAGGTCGGCGTCGTACTCGAGCAACGCCGACAGGCCGCCCGCGTCCTCGAGCAGGAAGAGCGTGGCCTCGAACTTGGCCGTGCCGTTGCCGACGTTCCAGGCCCGCGCGTCGAGCCCCGGAAATGCCCCTTCCGTCCGGGGCAGGTTCTGGTAGGCGAACATGACCTCGAAGAGCGGCGACTCGGGCGCGCGCTGCGCCCCGCGGATCGCCTCGACGAGCATCTCGAAGGGCAGGTCCTGGTGCGCGTAGGCGCCCAGCACCGTGTCGCGCGTGCGGCCGAGCAGCTCGCGAAACCGCGGCTGCCCGCCGAGGGCGGTGCGAAGGGCGAGCGTGTTCGCGAAGAGTCCCACGAGGCCTTCCAGCCCGGCACGGTTGCGGTTCGCGACGGGGGTGCCGACGACGAGGTCGTCGGCACCCGTGTAGCGGTACAGGAGAACCTGGAACGCTGCGAGAAACGTCATGAAGGGCGTCGCGCCCTCGCCATGGCCCAGGCGCTTCACCGAGTTGGCCAGCGCGGGCTCGATGGCGAGCGACTGCCAGTCGCCGCGCCGGACGTGCACCGGCCGGCGCGAGCGGTCCGCGGGCAGTCTCGCCACGGCGAGGGGCCCCCGCATGCGCGCGGTCCAGTAATCCAGGAGGGGCGCCCGCGCCTCGCCCTCCAGCCACTGCCGCTGCCAGGCGGCGTAATCCGCGTACCGGACCGCAGGCTCGGCGAGCGGCGAGGGCGCGCCCGCGAGGAACGCGGCATGCAGCGCCCCCAGCTCCCTCATGAACACGTCGAAGGACCATCCGTCGAAGGCGAGGTGGTGCATCGTGAGCACCAGCACGTGCTCGCCCGGCGCGAGGCGGAAGAGGCGCGCCCGGAGAAGGGGCGCGCGGTCGAGGTCGAAGGGCGCCCGCGCCTCGCGCGCCGCCCCGCGGCCCGCCTCTTCGTCACGCCGCGCCGCGTCGAGCGCTTCGAGGTCCTCCACGGGCAGCGCGAAGGGGGCGGGATCGTGCACGACCTGGACGAGGCGCCCGTCCTCCCAGCGCAGCGTGGTGCGCAGCGCTTCGTGGCGCCGCACCATCTCCGCGAGGCCGCGCTCGAGCGCGGACACGCCGAGGGGCCCCGTGAGCCGGCAGGCGACCGTCTGGCCGTGCGTCGCGCTTCCCGGCGCCAGGCGCTCGAGGAACCAGAGGCGCTGCTGCGCGAACGACGCGGGAGGGGACGTGTCGCGGGCGGCCCGCTCGAGCGGCGGCGCGTCGCGCTGGGCGTTCAGGACCGCGCGAACGGCGCCCCAGAGCGCCTCGCGGCCCTGCGCCCCGGGCCCGCCCGCCGCCATCTCAGCCCTCCTCCGCGGGCGGCGTTCCCAACGCGCCCGCGCCGCCGTAGTAGCGGCAGCAGGCCGTGCAGATCGGGAACAGGCCCTCGCGCAGGTGCGACCGCATCCGCGCGAGGCGCTCGCCGCGCCAGATCTCGAGCAGCGCCTGCTCGTGGATGTTGCCGATCGAGAGGTCGTGGAACGTGTGGCAGGGGGTCACCTCGCCGCGCGCCGTGATCTCGGCGCCGACCCACGGCACGCCGCAGCGCGAGCGCCGGTCGGCCATGTTCCCCCAGTCGCCGGAAAGGTAGTGGCGGATGTTCGCGGCCTCGATCGTCCGCGGCTGGCTGTGGAAGAGGATGCCGCGACCGGCGCAGGCGCGGGCGACGGAGCGTATCTGTTCCGTCAGGCCGTCCACGTCGATGCCCGCGAACGCCGAGGGCTCGCGGACGTAGGCGTCGGCGCAGGGCGCCGAGGCGACGCCGAACCCGTCCGCGAGGACGCGCGCGTAGTCCCGCGCCTGCTCCGCCGTGGCCCAGCTCTGCAGCTCGATGCTCACGCAGTCGAGCATCGACAGGTCGAGGCAGCGCAGGAAGAGCTCCTCGACGTGGGCGTGGTTGGAGGGGGTCACGACGCAGGTGACGCCGACCTGGGGATAGGCGCTGCCTTTCGCGCGCTTCGCCTCCCGCAGCCTTTCCATCCCGCGCACGACCCGCCGGAAGACGCCCCGGCCGCGCTGCCGGTCGTTCACGGCCTCGGGTCCGTCGAGCGACACCCAGATCCTCGTGGGCGCCGTCGCGACGAGGCGCTCCGCGTGCTCCTCGAGCAGCATCCCGTTGGTCGGGAAGGCGAGGGAGCAGCGGCCCTCGCGGATGCGCGCGATCACGTCCCAGATGCCGGGGTAGAGCAGCGGCTCGCCCCCGAAGAACTCGAAGGCCGGACGCCAGGGCAGGCACTCCTCGACGGTGCGCAGGACGAGCGGCAGCTCGAGCATGGCGGCCTCGCGCGCGTGGTACGCGCCCGTCTCGCCCCACTCGTAGCACATCCGGCAGCGCAGGTTGCAGTGCTCGAGGAGCTGGATGACCACCCAGGAGGGAGCCGCCATCCGATCGGACAGCCTCACGCGACCGCCTCCCTGGCCAGGCGCCGCGCGTAGGCGCCGGGGTAGTCGATCCCGGCGTGGGCGCGGTTGGCGATGTTCGCGTGCAGGCGCTCGAGGACGCGCTCGTCGAAGCCGGTCGCGCGCCACGCCTCGTAGGAGATGCCGAAGCCCAGGTGCTCCCAGATCCTCGCGTTGCTCTTCTCCGCGTAGCCGTACGGCTCGAGGAGCACCACCGGCGTTCCCGCATCCAGCGAGTCGATGAGCGTGCACCCGCCGGGCTTGCTGACGATGGCCTTCGCGCGCCGGATGACCTCGTGGAACACGTGGAAGTCGTCGCGGCGGCGGTAGAGGACCTCGCCGCGGCCGGTGATCTCGCCCATGGGGGGGAAATCGTGGCCGCCTTCCGCGTTGCGGCTCCACGGATGCCAGCCGGGATCGAGCATGAAGTGCCGGTCGCGCGGCCCCGGGCGCTGCGCCTCGGCCGGGTCGTGCACCACGATGTCGAGCGCGAAGGGCGTCCCGCCCAGCTCGCGCGCCGTCTCGCGGTAGGTGCCGATGCCCCAGCCGCCTCCGTGGACCGCGAGCCGGACGTCGCGCTCGGCGAATGGAACGGGCGCGATGCCCGTGACCGGTATCCGGTGCTCGAGCCGCCTTTCCTCCCAGTGCCAGAGCCACACCGCCCGGCCGGCCGAGGCGAGCCCGGGGTGGACGCGGAACGACGCGGAAACCTCCGCGTCGATGCGGCAGTGGTCGACCTCGAGCGCCGCCCCGCCCGCGAGGCGGCGGTAGTCCTCGAGGATCGGCAGCCAGAACCCCGACCAGACGATGAAATGCCGCCGGCCTTCGCCCGCCCAGCGCTCGAGCAGCTGCCCGGCGCGCGTGCCGTCGATGCAATCGGCGACGTCGCGCGCCATGCGGTGCGCCATCTGCGCCAGCGCGAAGCTCTCGTGGTGGGCCTTGCGGTGGGCGAGGTGCGCGTCCCGGTGCCCGGGCGTGAAGTAGTCCTCGAGGACCACCACTTCCGCCCGGCATCCGCGCCCGCGCAGCTGGCGCTCGATGAGCAGCGCCGGGATGTAGGTCCCCAGCCCGACCCCGGAAGTCAGGATCGTCACGGCGGGCGGCGGCAGGCTCAAGCAGTCCCCGTGGCTGGGCGGCTCGCCGGCATCGTGTCGAGGAACGCGGCGAGGTCGCCTATCGAGTGCAGGTACGCGTACTCGAGCCGGTCGAAGTCGATGCGGATCGCCAGGCGCTCCTCGACCTCGAGCATGAACTGCAGCAGCTCCAGGGAATCGAGGCCCACCTCCTCGAGGAGATCGGCGGTGTCGGCGAGCTGCGCCGCGAGGCCGGGCACGCCCTTCACCTTCTCGACGATCGCCTTGATGGTGGCGACGGTGGCGCTCATGCGGGCCCGCCCTCCGGGACGCGCGCGCCGGCGCCCGCGAGCCGCTCCCTGCGCACCGCGAGGCCGATGCCCATGAAGGGGCCCAGGCCGTCGTACTGCTGCGTGAACTCGAAGCACTCGAAGTCCGCGCTCGCCTTCACGTCCGCCCAGACGCGCCCGATGCCGGGGCAGCCCACGTTGGCCACGTCGTGCATCGCGACCATGTTCGCGTGCGGCAGGAGCGCGGCGAGCTCCCGGCGGCATTGCGGCTCCTCGTGGTGGGAGTCGATGAAGACGAGGTCGGCGCGCCCGAGGCTCTCGACGAAGGCGCCGAACCCCGCGCCCTGGGTGTTGAGGCATTCGAACCGCGCCCGCGGGTTGAGCCTCGCGTACGCGGCGAGCGACGGGCAGGGGATGATGTCGACGCCGACGGCGAAGGCGAGCGGGCGGAAGCGGTCGAGGACCTCGACCGTCGCCACGAAGGAGCCGCCGTGGCGTACGCCCAGCTCGAGATACGACTCGACGCCGAGCCCGGCGACGCACGCCAGGTACGGGCCGAACTGCGCGGGGTACTGCCAGATGCGCAGCCCCCCGCCGCAGAAGCGGTGGAGCGACTCGGGAAACTCGTCGATGCCCTCGTCGTTGAGGCCGAGTTCGGCGACGAGCCGTTCGAGGGCCCCCGGCCGCGCGAGGTCCTGGGCGCTTCGCCCGCGGACGAGGGAGATTCGCCCCAGGTCGAGGGGCGCCGGATGCAGGCCCTTCAGCATCCGCCAGGCGTCCGGCGGCGAATTCCTGCCAGAAGATTTTGTCGTCATAATCCGGAGGCCGTTGCCAGGCGGTCGCCGACGAAGGAACGGGACCGCGATGCACGGCCGAGTGTAGCAGCCGCCATGACCAGCCCGAAACCCGTTCACGTCCCGCGTCACGCCATGGGCCGCTGCGGATGAGGCCCCGGGCTCCCTTGCTCCAGGGCCTCCTCGCGGACTCCGCGCGCCGCCTGCCCGGCAAGGTGGCGCTCGTGTGCGACGGCCGCCGCGTGACCTACGCCGAGATCGACCGGCAATCCGACGCGCTCGCGCGGGCCCTGGCGGGGCGCGGCGTGAAGCGCGGCGACCGCGTGGTGGTGTTCGGCGAGAACGGCGTCGAGACGGTGGTTGCGTTCTGGGCCGCGCTCAAGGCGGACGCCGTCGTCTCGCTCGTGAACCCGGCCGTCAAGGCCGACAAGCTCGCCTACTGCCTCGAGGACCTCGGCGCGGTCGCGCTGGTCACGCAGGCCCCTCTCGCGGAGGCGTTCCTGCCGGCGGTGGCCCGCTCGACGACCCTCGCGACGATCGTCGTGTGGTGCGAGCCCGGGCCGGCGCTCGCGGGGCAGCTCCCCGGCCACGTGCCCTTCGAGGAGGCGCTGCGCGCCGGCGGCGAGGGCCCGCCGATCGCGAACGCGGGGCTCGACATCGACCTCGCCGCGATCATCTACACCTCCGGCAGCATGGGCGAGCCGAAGGGGGTCATGCTCACGCACCGCAACATGCTCACGGCGGCCGAATCCATCAACGCCTACCTGGGCAGCGGGGAGGACGACGTCATCCTGGGGGCGCTGCCGCTCTCCTTCGATTACGGCCTCTACCAGATGATCATGGCGTTCGCCGTCGGCGCGCGGCTCGTGCTGGAGCGATCGTTCGCCCTCCTGCCGCAGGTCGTCGCGCGCGTGGAGAAGGAGGGCGTGACCGCGTTCCCGTGCCTGCCGACGGTCTGCGCGCTGCTCGAGGAGATGACGACGCTGCCGCGGTTCGACCTGTCGCGCGTGCGCTACGTCACCCTGAGCGGGGCCGCGCTCGCGCCCAGGCACATCGACCTGCTCCGGAGGGCATTCCCGGGGGCGCGCATCTTCTCCATGTTCGGGCTCACGGAGTGCAAGCGCTGCACCTACCTGCCGCCCGAGGACCTCGAGCGCAAGCCGGGAAGCGTCGGCATCGCGATCCCCAACACGGAGCTCTGGCTCGTCGACGAGCACGACCGCGAGGTCGGGCCGAACGAGGTCGGCCAGCTCGTCATCCGCGGGGCGACGGTGATGCGCGGCTACTGGCGCGACCCCGCGCTCACGGCCGAGCGGCTCAGGCCCGGGCGGCTGCCGGGGGAGACCGTCCTCTACACCGGCGACCTGTGCCGGCGCGACGAGGAGGGCTACCTCTATTTCGTCGCGCGCATGGACGACGTGATCAAGTGCCGCGGGGAGAAGGTCGCGCCGCGCGAGGTCGAGGCGGCCCTCATGGACATTCCCGCGGTCAGGGAGGCGGCCGTCATCGGGGTTCCCGACGAGGTGCAGGGCGCCGCCGTCAAGGCCTTCGTGGTCGTCGCCGAGGACGCGTCGCTCACCGAGGGCGACGTCCGCGCCGAATGCCGGCGCCGCCTCTCCGCGTCGATGGTGCCGAGCCGCGTCGAGATCGTGCGCGGCCTGCCGAGGACTCCCACGGGGAAGATCGACAAGTCGGCGCTGTCCTGAGGCGACGCGAGCCGCCACCGGATGACGACCCTCCTGCCTGCCGAGCCGCCCCGTCCGCCGGAAATCGCGCGCGGCGAGATCCACGTCTGGCGCCTGGACCTGCGCGGGGAGTGCCCCGGCGACGCCAGGCAGGTCGTCGACGAGGAGGAGTGGCGGCGCGCCGGGCGCTTCCTGTCGCCGCGCGATCGCGCGCGCTTCCTGCGCTCGAGGGTCGACGCGCGGCGATTGCTGGGCAGCTACCTCGGCGTGCCCGCCGCCCAGGTCGCGTTCGCGCGCGGCCCGAACGGGAAGCCGACGCTCGATCCCCGCTTCGCGCTGGGTTTCAGTTTCGCCCGGTCGGGGGACACGGCGCTGCTCGCGGTCGGTCGTGGCGGGGAGATCGGGATCGACGTCGAGGAAATCGTCGCGCGGCCCGACCTGCGCGCCGTGGCCCGCTCGCGCTTCGCGGCGGAGGAAGCGGCATCGCTGGATGCGGTGCCGGACGGGGACCTGCCGCGCGCGTTCCTCACGTGCTGGACGCGCAAGGAGGCGTGCCTCAAGGCGATGGGGACGGGGCTCTCCGTCGAGCCGGGAACCCTGTGCGTGGGCATCGAGCCGGACCGCCGCCGCATCGCCGTTCCGGGCGCGGCGGGCGAATCGTTCGTGGAGGTCGCGACCCTCGCCGCGGCGGCCGGCTGCGTGGCCGCGCTCGCGGCCGTCGGCGGATTCGCCGGGGCGAGGATCCTCGCCCCGCCCTCCTAGATGGTGGGTTTGCGGCGGATGAACTCGAAGCGGTCGATGGACCGCACGCGCAGCGTCCTGAGCTCGGCGCCCTGCAGGACGGTGATGCCCACCTCGACGCCCGGCTCGCCGGCGGCCCAGAGCTTCCGGTAGAAGTCGGCGAGGTCGCGGAAGCGCTCGCCGCCCACGGTGAGGATGATGTCGCCGGGCTCGATGCCCGCCTTCTCCGCCGGCCCGTCGGCGCTCACCCGCATCACCTTCAGTCGCCCGTCGTCCTCGATCGCGCTGACACCGATCCACGGCCGCCGGCCGGCCTTCTGGCGCCCCGTCTCGATCAATTCCGCGAGGATCGGCTTCAGCAGGTCGACGGGGACGAACATGTTGCCGGGCAGGCGCTCGCCGGGCGTCATCGCGTCCATCACGAGGAGGGAGCCGATGCCCACCAGCTCGCCTTCGCGGTTGATGAGCGCGGCGCCGCTGTGGTCCAGCCGCGGCGGAGCCGTGAAGATCGCGCCGTCGATGAGGTACTCCCAGTAGCCCGCGAAGGGCCGGCGCGACACGACGGTCGCCACGGAGACGCCGCCCTCGCCGCCGGAGGCGATCATGACGCGGTCGAGCTGCTCGAGTCGGGTGGAATCGCCGAGGGGGACCGGCTTGGGGGAGAGCGGCGCGAAGGGGCGCAGGAGCCCGAACCCGGTGGCGTGGTCGTACGCGACCACGCTCGCCGGCACCGAGCGCCCGCCCGAGTCGGTGACCTCCACCTGGTCCGCCTCGAGGATGAGGTAGCCGATGGTGAGGACGAGGCCCGACGGGGCGATGAGGACGCCCGAGCCGGCGCGATCCGTGCCGAGGCTCGCGGCCGAGCGCGCGTTGCCGAGGGCCTTCGTGCGCACGGCCACCACGGCGGCCGCGGCCTCCTGCAGGTGCTTGAGCGTCGCCTCGTCTCCTTGCGCGCCGGCCTCGGGCCTGGCGGGAGCGGGCGCGCCGGGGCTGGTGGCCGCGAGCGCGGCGCAGGAGGCGGCTGCGCCGAGGGCGAGCAGGAAACGGGCTAGCGGCGGGCGGACGGGCTTCATGGTCGCGCTCCTCGAGCGCAGGCGGGCGAATCCATCGTAGCACCGCGCCCGCACGGCGCAAGCGCCCCTCGTCAGGCCATCCAGCCGAGCGTCTCGACGGTGGCCTTCGAGGGGCGGTACTCCGCGGCGGTCCAGCCCTCGTAGCCGAGGGCGTCCAGCCGCGCGAAGCACGCGGCGATGTCCACGCGGCCCGTGCCCGGCTCGTTCCTGCCGGGCGCGTCGGCGAACTGGACGTGGCGGATCACGGGCGCGAACCGCGCGAGCCCCTCGACGGGGTCGTCGCCCATCATCGCGGCGTGGTAGATGTCGTACTGCAGGCCCGCGTTGGCGGCGCCGATCCGCGCGACGATGCCGGCGCCGTCGGCCGGGCAGGGCACCGCGAAGCCGGGCGCGTCCACCGTGTTGATGGGCTCGACGAGCAGCGTGAGCCCCGCGCGGGCGAACTCGCGCGCCGCGAGGCGCAGGTTGGCCACGAGCGTGGCGTGCGCCTCGGCCGCGCCGAGGCCCGGCCGCAGCTTCCCGGAGATGCAGTTCACGCGCTCGTTGCCGAGCACGCGGGCATAGTCGATGGCGCGGGCGACGCCCTCGCGGAACTCGGCCTCGCGCCCTGGAAGGCATGCGATGCCGAAGTCGCCCGCCTTCTCGTCGCCCATCGGCAGGTTGAAGAGCACCATCTCGAGCCCGTTGGCCTCCAGCAGCTCGGCGAGCTCGCGCGCCTCGTGCGCGTAGGGCCGCGCGAACTCCACGGCGCGGAAGCCCGCCCGCGCGGCGGCGCCGAAGCGCTCCGAGAAGGGAAGCTCGGGAAATAGGAAGCCGAGGTTGGCGGCGAAGCGCGGCATGGCGGCTGCTACTATAACGGACGAAGGGCCCCCGCCGAATGAGCACCACCACCCTCCCGCAGCAGTCGCCGAAGCCTGCCGAGCCCGCCGTCTCGGGCGACGCCGGCGTCGTGCGCAAGCTCCTGCCCTACCTGTGGGAGTACCGCGGCCGCGTCGTGCTGGCGATGGTGTTCCTGGTCACCGCCAAGTTCGCCAACCTTTCGGTGCCGCTCATCATGAAGGCCATCGTCGACGGCCTCTCGGGGCCGAAGGCGGTGCTCGCCGTCCCGGTGCTGCTGCTCGCCGCCTACGGCACGCTCAGGCTCTCGTCGACGCTGTTCAACGAGCTGCGCGACGTCGTGTTCGTGAAGGTGGCGCAGCGCGCGATGCGCCGCGTGGGGCTCGAGGTCTTCGAGCACATGCACTCGCTGTCGCTGCGCTTCCACCTCGAGCGCCAGACGGGCGGGCTCACGCGCGACATCGAGCGCGGCGTGCGCGGAATCTCGACGCTGCTCAACTTCATGGTCTTCAGCGTCCTGCCGACCTTCTTCGAGATCGCGCTGGTGACCGGGTTCCTGATCGCGAGGTTCGACGTCTGGTTCGGCGTGATCACGGTGGGCGCGCTCGTGCTCTACGTGGCCGCCACGTTCGCCATCTCGGAGCGGCGCATCCAGCACCGCCGAACGATGAACGAGATGGACTCGAAGGCGAGCACGCGCGCCATCGACTCGCTGCTCAACTACGAGACGGTGAAGTACTTCGGCAACGAGGCCTTCGAGGCGAGGCGCTACGACGAGAACCTCTCCCGCTACGAGAAGGCGGTGGTGGTCACCGAGACCTCGCTCGGGCTCCTGAACACCGTGCAGGCGGCCATCATCGCGACGGCGGTGTCGCTGCTCATGTGGCGCGCCTCCGACGGCATCGTGAACGGCGCCCTCACGCTGGGCGACCTGGTGATGGTGAACGCGCTGCTCATCCAGCTCTACATCCCGCTCAACTTCCTCGGCGTCCTCTACCGCGAGATCAAGCAGTCGCTCACGGACATGGAGAAGCTGTTCCGCCTCCTCTCGGTCAACCGCGAGGTCGAGGACAAGCCCGGCGCCCCCGCGCTCGCGGTATCGGGGGGCGCCATCCGGTTCGAGGGGGTCGACTTCAGCTACGACGGCAAGCGGCAGATCCTCGAGGGCGTGGACTTCGAGGTTCCCGCGGGCCGCACGGTCGCCGTGGTGGGCGCGAGCGGCTCCGGCAAGAGCACGCTGGGGCGTCTCCTCTTCCGCTTCTACGACGTCCAGCGCGGCCGCATCACCATCGACGGCCAGGACATCCGCGACGTGACGCAGGCCTCGGTGCGCTCCGCCATCGGCATCGTCCCGCAGGACACGGTGCTCTTCAACGACACCATCTACTACAACATCGCCTACGGCCGGCCGCTCGCCTCGCGCGAGGAGGTGGTGGAGGCCGCCAAGGTGGCGCACATCCTCGACTTCATCGAGAGCCTGCCCGACAAGTGGGAGACGAACGTGGGCGAGCGCGGGCTCAAGCTCTCCGGCGGCGAGAAGCAGCGCGTCTCCATCGCGAGGACGATGCTCAAGGACCCGCCCGTGATGATCTTCGACGAGGCGACCTCGGCGCTCGACTCGAAGACGGAGAAGGCCATCCAGGGCGAGCTCGCCGAGATCTCGAGGAACCGCACGACCCTCGTCATCGCGCACCGGCTGTCGACCGTCGTCGACGCCGACCAGATCCTGGTGATGGACGCCGGGCGCATCGTGGAGCGTGGCACCTTCCGCAGCCTCGTCGCGCAGGAAGGGCGCTTCGCGGAGATGTGGCGCCTGCAGCAGCAGGAGGAATCGGATGGCGCCGCCGAGCCCGGCGCGGGAGGAAAGCCATGATGGGAAAACGCAATCGCGCGTGCGCCGGGGCGGCGTTCGCCCTGCTGGCCGCGGCGGGATGCGCGTCGCTGGAGCTGCCGGCCCCGCCGGCCCCGCCCGGCCACGTCACCGTCACCGCCGTGGAGCGGCGCGCGTGGGACTCGCCGGAGGAGCAGGGGCTCTATCGCGTGGAGTTCGACGCGACGCGCGCGCGCGCGATCGCGCGCCAGGCCGCGATCCTCGCCAGCACGCGCTACGACGGGGACATGCAGAACGCGGAGTTCGCGGCGCTCGAGGACGACGCCGGCCGCGAGTTGCGCGCGCGCGGCAAGTGCAGCGGCCTCGCGCGGCTGGCCGTCCCGGTGGAGCTGGGGGACGGGTCGGCGCCCGTGCGCGCCATCTTCAAGTGCTCGCCGGCGCTCTTCTAGCGCGCCGGGGCGGCGGCGCGGCGCGCTAGCCGCGCGGCGGGCGAAGCCTGTCGGCGAGCAGCCTGCCGAGGGCGACGCGCCGCACCTTGCCCATCGCGTTGCGCGGCAGTTCCTCGAAGACGTGGAAGTGCGCCCGGGGGAAGGCGCGGAGCTCGTCGCGGGCCGCGGCCTCCAGGGCCGCGCGCTCGACCGGCCGGCGCGACTCGATGGCCACGTGCAGCTCCTCGTCGGAGCCTTCCTCCTGCACGCAGAGCAGGCACACCCCCGCGACGCCGAGCCGGTCCTGCAGCGCCCGCTCGATCGGGCCCGTCGCGACCTTGGCGCCCAGGAGGTTGACCACTTCGGTCGCGCGCCCGGTCAGGCCTAGCCGCCCGTCCTCGCGCAGCCGGCCGATGTCGCCCGGATAGAAGTAGCCTTCGCGGAAGAACGCGCGGCTGGCCTCGTCGTCGCCGAGGTAGCCGGTGATTCCCGCCGGGGGCAGGACCCGGACGAGGCCCTCCTCGCCCGACGGGACCGGCCGGTCGGACTCGTCGACCACCTGGACCACCCGCGAAGGCAGCACGCGGTGCCAGTGAAGGTCTTCGGGCTCCTGCGCGAGCGTCATCGTGACGACGGAAGCCTCGGTCGAGGCGAAGAGCGTGTACACCTGCCGCGTGAGGCGGTCCCTCGCGAGGGCGGCGAGCGCCCTCGGCATCGCGCCGGCCGTGACCATCAGGCGAATCCCGTCCTGGCGCGGGAACGCATCCTCCGGGGCGTTCAGCAGGAGGGCGAGCGTGGCGGGCGTCACGAACGCGTGCGTCGGGCGCCGGCTCGCGAAGGGGGCGTGCATCTCGCGGCTCTGCTCGAAGATGACCGTGCCGCCGCGATGCCAGGCGAAGGCCGGCCACCGGTGGCCTCCCGCCGTCCAGATCGGGAAGGCGCCGAGGTAGACGACCGAGGCGGCGTCGATGCCGTAGGTATCCGCGAGCGCCGGGATCGCCGCCTGCTCCGCGACCGGGTCCCACAGGACCTTCTTGGGATTCCCCGTCGTCCCCGAGGTGAGGAGGACGTGGCCCGCGAGAGGGTGCCCTTCGATGGGCGCAAGCGCCTGTGCCGAAGTCCCCCCGGTCCCGGCTTCCGGGAACCCGGCAATGCGGATGACCCTCCACCCGTTCCGCGCGGCCAGCGCCTCGACCTCGGGATGCGGCTCCCCGGCGAGCGTCACGAGGCAGCCGATGCCGGGAAGGCCGAGCGTCGCCAGGTCCTCCTCGCCGTCGACCGCGACGGTCGTCACGCCAAGGCTTCTCATCGCGATCGCGGCGGCCCAGGCATCGCCCAGCCGGTGGATGCAGATCGCGGCCACGCCGCCGGGCCCCACGCCCGCCTCCTGGTACTGGCGCCGGTCGCTCGCGATCCAGCGCGCGAAATCGGCATAGGTCCGCTCGATGCCGTTGTGGACGAACGCGACGGCCCGGGGTTGGCGCCGCGAGTGCTCCAGGATCCAGTCGATCAGCACGGCATCGCGCTCGGCTCAGCCGCGAAGGTGCGCGGCGAGCGCCGCCGTGGTCTCGCGCGGCGCTTCCGTCGTCATCGCGTGGCCCGAATCGAGCACCACGAATTTCGCGCCCGGGATCTCCCTCGCGAGCGCCTGTCCCGCCTTAAGAGGCGTCATCGCGTCCCGCCGGCCCGCGATGACGAGCGCCGGCAGTTTCAACGCGCGGATGGCCTCGATGGCGGGCGCATAGCCATGGCAGGCGACGAGGTCGGCATGCTGCACGCCGGGGTGCGAGCGCGCCACGAGCTGGCGGCTCGCGCCGGCGAGCGACATGCCCGGGATGGCGCTCGTCGCGAGCGCCACGTGGCGGGCATGGCCCCAGACGGTCTGCATGTCGAAGGCGGCCGGCGAATCGTCCTTCGCCGCCGCGAGGAACGCCTCGCCCACGGGCATCGGAACGGACGGACCGAGCAGCGCCAGCGAGGCCACGTGCTCCGGGTGCCGCAGCGCGGCGTCCAGCGCCACCAGCGCCCCCAGGCTGTGGCCGACGACGTGCGCGCGTTCGACGCACGCGGCCTCGATGAACGCCGCCACCCAGTCCGCCAGCGCCTCGACGGAGGTGCGGACCGCGCCGGGGCTGCGCCCGTGGCCGGGAAGGTCGACGGCGAGCACGCCGAACCCGTGGTGGGCGAGGTAGCGCGTCGGGTAGTGCCAGACGCTGTGGTCGAGCGCCGCGCCGTGCACGAACACGACGGAGGGGAGCTTCGGGTCGAAGGGACGGCCGCCCGTGTAGGCGTACGCGGGGTAGCCCTGGACGATGAAGTTCATTTCTGCGACGCGCGCAGGGCGCGCGACAGATCCTCGACGAGGTCGTCGGAGTGCTCGAGGCCGATCGACAGGCGCACCGTCCCGGCGGTGATTCCCGCCGCCTGGAGCGCCGCGTCGTCCATGCGGAAGTGCGTCGTGGATGCCGGGTGGATCACGAGCGACTTGGCGTCGCCGATGTTGGCGAGGTGCGAGAAGAGCGTGAGCGCCTCGATGAACTTGCGGCCGGCCTCGCGCCCCCCCTTCAGCTCGAACGAGAGGATGGCGCTGCACCCCTGCGGGTAGAGCCGCCGCGCGAGCGCGTGGTCGGGGTGCGTGGCGCAGTCGGGGTGGTGCACGCGGGCCACGGCCTCGTGGGCCTCGAGGAAGGCCGCGACCTTCGCCGTCGACTGCACGTGCCTCGGCATGCGCAGGTGCAGCGTCTCGAGCCCCTGCAGGATCTGGAACGCCGTCATGGCGGCCATGCAGGCGCCGAAGTCGCGCAGCCCCTCGCGGCGGGCGCGCAGCAGGAACGCGGAGACCGTGGACTCCTCGCTGAACACCATGCCGTGGAACCCCTCGTAGGGCTCCGTGAGCGTCGGAAACCTGCCCGAGGCATCCCAGTCGAACCGGCCCCCGTCCACGAGGACGCCGCCGATCACGACGCCGTGCCCGGAGAGGAACTTCGTCGCCGAATGCATCACGAGGTGCGCTCCCTGCTCCAGGGCGCGGCCGAGGTACGGCGTGGTCACCGTCGCATCGACGAGGAGCGGGAGGGCGTGCTCGTTGGCGATGGCGGCGAGGGCCGGGATGTCCAGGACGTCCACCGACGGGTTGCCCACGGTCTCGCCGAAGAGGAGCCGCGTCTGCGGCCGGATGGCGCGTCGCCAGGCCTCCGGGTCGCGGGAGGGAACGAAAGTGGTCTCGATCCCGAACCGGGGCAGCGTGTAGTGCAGGAGGTTGTGCGAGCCGCCGTAGAGGCTCGCGGAGGACACGATGTGGCCGCCATGGCCCATGAGCGTCGCGATGGCGAGGTGCAGGGCGGCCTGGCCGCTGGCGGTGGCGATGGCGCCCACGCCCCCCTCGAGCGCCGCCATGCGCTCCTCGAAGACGGCCACCGTCGGGTTCGACAGGCGCGAGTAGACGTGCCCCGGCAGCTCCATGTTGAAGAGCGCCGCCGCGGTGTCCGTGTCGGGCAGCACGTAGCTCGCCGTCTGGTAGATCGGCACGGCCCGCGCGCCCGTCGCCGGGTCCGGCGACTGGCCCGCGTGCACGGCGAGCGTGTCCGGGTGGGGAGACTTTGGTCCTGAATGGGCCATCGAATCAGGGATTTGGGAATTTTTCTTGAACCGGCTTATCTTGTCACGGAAGGCACATCTTTGCTATGGTGCGGGTTGCCTCCCAGCGTGCCCCATTCCCATGAAGCGAATCGCCGCCTTTCTCGCCATGCTCGCCCTGGCCACCGCCGCCGCGGCGGCGGACAAGCCCGCGCCCCGCACGAAGGCGGGAAAGCCGGCGGCCCGCGCCGTGGCGGACGTCAACAAGGACGGCGAGCCCAACCTCATGTCGACCGCTGCGCTCGTGGTGGACGCGAAGACGGGCGAGACGCTCTTCGCCAAGAATGCCGACGTCGTCCACCCCATCGCCTCGATCACGAAGCTCATGACGGCGATGGTGGTCCTCGACGCCAAGCTCCCCCTCGACGAGGCGGTGCAGATCTCGAGCGAGGACCTGGACACGCTCAAGGGCACGAAGTCGCGCCTTCCCGTGGGCGCGCACTTCCGCCGCGACGACCTCATCCGCATCGCGCTGGTGGCCTCCGACAACCGCGCGGCGGCCGCCCTCGGCCGTGCCTATCCGGGCGGCATCGAGGCGTTCGTGACGGCGATGAACGCGAAGGCGAAGCTGATGGGCCTCGAGGCCACGCGCTTCGTGGATTCGAGCGGGCTCGCGCCGGGCAACGTCTCCAGCCCCGCGGACCTCGCGCGCCTGGTGGCCGAAGCGTCGCGCTACGACATCATCCGCGAGTACTCGACCACGCCCGCGCTCGACGTCACGCTGCCCGACACGGGGCGGAAGGTGAACTACGTGAACACCAACGCGCTGGTCCGCGCCGGCGAGTGGGACATCGGCATCTCCAAGACCGGCTACATCAGCGAGTCCGGCAAGTGCCTGGTCATGCAGGCCATGATCGCCAACACGCCGATCGTGATCGTGCTCCTCGACTCGTGGGGCCGGCTCACCCGCATCGGCGACGCCAACCGCATCAAGCGCTGGCTCGAGAAGAACCCCGCCCGCCTCGCCGGCGCCCTCCGCGCGGGCTGACGCACCCTTCCCGCCCGCGGGCCGGGCCGCCGCACCACTGCAATTCCTGCCACATGCCCGCCTTCACGGGCCAGGACCACATCCCGCGCATCGCGGGGCTCGACCACGACTACCTCGTGCGCCAGATGCGCGGATTCAAGACGGGGCGCACGCGCGCCGGGCTGCGTGCCGGGGTGGCCGCGCTTTCGCTGGGCGCCGCGGGCGCCTTCGCGCAGCAGGCCCCGGCGGCGGCCGAGCCGCGGGTGGCCGACGTCGTCGTGACGGCGACGAGGGTGCCGCAGCGGTCCCTCGACATCCCGGCCGCCATCGACAGCGTCGACGCCGCGACGCTGCGCGAGGACCGCCCGCAGGTGAACCTCTCGGAGGCGCTGGGCCGCGTGCCCGGCGTGAGCGTGCAGAACCGCCAGAACTACGCGCAGGACCTGCAGGTGTCTTCGCGCGGGTTCGGCGGCCGCGCCACCTTCGGCGTGCGGGGCGTGCGCCTCATCGCCGACGGCGTCCCCGCCACGATGCCTGACGGGCAGGGCCAGGCCGCCACCTTCGACCTCGCTACGGCCGACCGCATCGAGGTGCTGCGCGGCCCCTTCGCGAGCCTCTATGGCAACTCCTCGGGCGGCGTGATCCAGGTCTTCACCGCCGACGGCCCGGCCGAGCCGGAGGCCGACGTCTCGCTCGTCGCCGCTCGCGGGCGGCAGGCTCACCGTGGTCGCGAGCGGCCTCGACCAGCCGGACTCGCAGGACCCGCTGGGCCTCACCCGCGCCCAGTTCGAGGCGGACCCGCGCCAGGCCGACGCGTCCGCGTACCTCTTCGACACGCGCAAGAGCGTCCGCCAGGGGCAGCTCGGCGCGGTCCACGACCTGCCGCTCGGCCGCGACGATTCCCTGCAGGTCCGGATCTACGCAGGCACGCGCTCCGTCCTTCAGTACCTGGCGCAGATGGGCGACACCCCCCCCAGGGCTCCGGGGGCGTCGTGGACCTCGACCGCCGGTACGGCGGCGCGGGGGTACGCTGGACCCGGACCGTCCCGGGCGAGCGGCCCTTCGTCTTCTCCCTGGGGGCCGAGCGCGATGCCCTCGACGAGCGGCGCCGCGGCTACGTGAACGACTTCGGCACGGCGGGGGCGCTGCGCCGCGACGAGGACGACACCGTCGCGAGCACCGATGCCTATGCGCAGGGCGAGTGGCGCTTCGCTCCGGGCTGGAGCGCGAGCGCCGGTGCGCGCCACAGCCGCGTGGCCTTCGAATCGCGCGACCGCTACGTCACGGCGGCCAACCCGGACGACAGCGGCGGGGTGGCCTATTCGCGCACCGTGCCCGTCGCGGGGCTCGTGTTCGAGCCGGACCCGGGGTGGCGGCTCTACGCCAATGCCGGCGGCGGCTTCGAGACGCCGACCTTCGCGGAGCTCGCGTACCGGCCCGGCGGCGCCACGGGCCTCAACTTCGCGCTGCAGCGGGCGCGCAGCCGCCACGCCGAGATCGGCGCCAAGGCGCGGCTGCCGGAGGGCGGCCGGCTCACCGCGGCGCTCTTCCGCATCGACACGCGCGATGAGATCGTGACCGACACCTCCGTGGGCGGCCGCACCACCTTCAAGAACGCCTCGCGTACGCGCCGCGACGGCTTCGAGCTGGCGGCCGACGGACGGCTCGGCGGCGGGCTCGAGGCGAGCGTGGCGTACACCTGGCTCGACGCGCGCTTCACCGAGGGCTTCACGTCGGGGACGCCCCCGGTCCCCGTGCCCGCGGGCTCGCGCCTGCCGGGCGTGCCGGGCTCGATGCTCTACGCGGAGCTCGTGTGGCGCCACGCGGCGAGCGGCTTCCACGCGGGCGCGGAGCTGCGGGCCTCGGGCAAGGTGCGGGTGAACGACGCCAACACCGACGCGGCGCCGGGCTACGGCGTGGCCAGCCTGCGCGCGGGCCTCGAGCGGCGCTTCGGCTCCTGGCGATTTTCCGCGTTCGCCCGCGTCGACAACGTGGGCGATCACGCCTACGCCGGCTCCGTCATCGTGGCCGAGTCCCGCGGCCGCTACTTCGAGCCGGCGCCGGGGCGCAGCTGGATGGCAGGGGCCACGGCCGCCGCTTCCTTCTAGTCGGGCCGCTGCTACACTGGCGCCCATGAAAGTCGGCCTCTTCGTCACCTGCCTGGTGGACCTCTCGCGGCCCGGCATCGGCTTCGCCGCGCTCAAGCTCCTGGAGGGCGCCGGCTGCGAGGTCGTCGTGCCGGAGGCGCAGACCTGCTGCGGCCAGCCGGGCTACAACTCGGGCGGCCGCGAGATCGCGAAGGAGCTCGCGCGCAAGGTCCTCGCCGAGTTCCGCGACTGCGACTACGTCGTGGCCCCCTCGGGCTCGTGCTCGGGCCAGATGAAGGTCGCCACCGTGCAGGACCTGTTCAGGGGCGAGCCCGACCTGCCGGAGTTCGAGAAGCTCGCGGCGAAGTGGTACGAGCTGTCGCAGTTCCTCGTCGAGGTTCTCAAGGTCGGCCGGGTGCCGGGGAAGTTCGAGGGCACGGTCACCTACCACGACAGCTGCTCGGGGCTGCGCGAGCTCGGGGTGAAGATGCAGCCGCGCTACCTGCTGCAGATGGCCGGCGCGAAGATCGCGGAAATGGACGGCGCCGAGCGCTGCTGCGGCTTCGGCGGCACCTTCTCGATCAAGCTGGGCGAGATCTCCACGCGCATGTGCGAGGGCAAGTGCGAGTCCATCCGCGCCACGGGCGCGGGCGCCATCGTGGGCGGCGACCTGGGGTGCCTGCTCAACATCGAGGGGCGGCTGCGGCGGACGGGGGACAAGGACACGAAGGTGCTTCACTTCGCGCAAGTGATCGCCGGCGAGGGCTGACGGATGCAAGTCCAGAGCATGTTCTTCAAGCAGCGCGCCAGCGAGAAGCTCGGCGACGCGCTGCTGCAGGGGAACATGAAGAAGGCCAAGGGCAAGTTCGTCGACGGCCGGGCGAAGGCCGTGGCGGAATTCGGCGTGTGGGAGGAGGTGAGGACCCACGCGGCGAAGGTGCGCGACCGCGCGCTCGCCAACCTCGACGCCTACCTCGTGGAGTTCGAGAGGAACGCCACCCGCCGCGGCGCCGTCGTGCACTGGGCCGAGACGGCGGAGGAGGCCTGCGCGATCATCGCGGACATCGCCGCGAGGAACGGCGTGCGGAAGGTCACCAAGTCCAAGTCGATGGTCTCGGAGGAGGTGAACCTCAACGAGCGACTGGAGGCGGCCGGCGTCCAGGTCGTCGAGACGGACCTGGGCGAGTACATCCTGCAGCTCGCGCACGAGCCGCCCTCGCACATCGTCGCCCCGGCCGTGCACAAGTCCAAGGAGCAGGTCGCGGACCTCTTCCAGAAGGCGCACGGCAAGCCGCGCCTCACCGAGATCCCCGCCATGACGCGCGAGGCGCGCGAAGCCCTCCGGGGACACTTCCTCACGGCCGACATGGGCATCTCGGGATCGAACTTCGTCATCGCCGAGACGGGCACCACGCTCACGGTCACGAACGAAGGCAACGCCGACATGGTGACCACGATCCCGCGCATCCACGTGGTGATCACGGGCATCGAGAAGGTGATCGGCACGATGGAGGACTTCGCCACCCTCATCCGGCTGCTGCCGCGCTCGGCGGTGGGCCAGACCATCGCCAACTACCTCACGCTCACGACGGGCCTCAGGATGCCCGGCGACGCCGACGGCCCGGAGCAGATGCACATCGTGCTCGTGGACGCGGGGCGCACGAAGCTCCTCGGCGGGCCGATGCAGGAGATGCTGCGCTGCATCCGCTGCGGCGCCTGCATGAACCACTGCCCCGTCTACCAGAACATCGGCGGCCACGCCTACGGCTGGGTCTACCCGGGCCCGATGGGCTCGATCCTCACGCCGGTGTACGTGGGCCTCGAGAACGCGGGCGACCTGCCCAACGCGGCCACATTCTGCCACGAGTGCTCGGTCGCCTGCCCGGTGAAGATCCCGCTGCCGGAGCTCATGCGCAAGCTGCGCGAGGAGCAGTTCGACCGGAAGCTGCGGCCCTGGCCGGAGCGCATGGCCATCGCGGCGTGGGCCTTCGCGGTGAAGCGGCCCGCGCTCTACGCGTTCCTGTCGGCCATGGGCGCGCGCGTGGCGAGCTGGATGGGCGGCTCGGAGGGGCTCATCCATTCGCTGCCGGGGCTCGACGGGTGGACGAAGGGACGCGACATGCCGGCCCCGCAGGGCCGCACGTTCAGGGAGATGTACCGGCAGAGGACCCGGGAACGCCGATGAGCACGGATGACGGCCGGATGAACACGGATGGACGTGAAACGAGGGCGCATGGGAGCTAGGGAGAACATCCTCGCGAGGATCCGCCGCGCCCAGGGCAGGAGCGGCGGCGAGCCCACGGCGGCCGAGACGGCGCTCGTGCGCGAGGCGATCGCGCGGCACGAGGTGGGGCCGCAGCCGCCGTTCGCGCACGCGCCCGACCGCCTGGCGCAGTTCCGCAAGGAGTGCGAGCGGCTGGGCACGACGCACGCCACCATCGCTTCCCGTTCGGAGATCCCGGCGGAGGTGTCCCGCTACCTCGCCGCCGGGGGCCTGGAGAAGCGCCTCGCCGGATGGCACGAGTTCGCGGGGCTCGACTGGGCCGGCGCGGGAATTGCGTTCGACAATCGCCCGGCCACCGGAGACGACAAGACGGGGCTCACGGGCTGCTTCTGCGCCATCGCCGAGACGGGGACGGTGCTGCTGCTGTCGTCGCCGGCCACGCCGAAGGTCACCGCGCTCCTGCCCGAGACGCACATCTGCGTGGTGGGGGCCGCGAGGCTCGTCGACACGATGGAGGATTCGTTCGCGCTCGTGCGTTCCGAGGTCGGCGACCCGCCGCGCGCGGTGTTCTTCGTCTCCGGCCCCTCCCGCACCGCCGACATCGAGCAGACCATCGTCATCGGCGCCCACGGCCCCTACCGAGTCCACGTCATCGTCGTCGAACCATGATCCGCATCCTCCTCCTCGCCGCGCTCGCCACGTTCGCGGCCCCCGTGCTCGCCGCGGGCGGCGCCTACGCGCCGCAGCTCGTCATGCTGGGGCCGGTGCCCCTCGACTTCGTCCTGTTCGCGGCGGTGCTGCTCGGCATCGCGCTCTTCCACCACTACACGTTCCAGGTCGCCGTGACAGGCCTCGTCGTCATCGGGCTCTACAAGGCCCTGGTCACCGGCACGGCGTTCGGGACGGGCCTCGCGGGGCTGGCGGGCGTGCTGGGGCACGAGTGGATCACGCTCGCCAACCTCTTCTGCCTGCTCATGGGGTTCGCCCTCCTGTCCAAGCATTTCGAGGAGTCGCGCGTCCCCGCGGTGCTTCCCCGGTACCTTCCCGAAGGCTGGAAGGGCGGCTTCGTCCTGCTCGTGCTCGTGTTCGTCCTCTCGTCCTTCCTGGACAACATCGCGGCGGCCCTCATCGGCGGCACCGTGGCCACGGCGGTGTTCCGGGGCAAGGTCCACATCGGCTACCTCGCGGCGATCGTGGCCGCCTCCAACGCCGGCGGATCGGGGAGCGTCGTGGGGGACACCACCACCACCATGATGTGGATCGACGGCGTGAACCCGCTGGAGGTCCTCGACGCCTACATCGCCGCGGTGGCGGCGCTCTTCACCTTCGGGATCGTCGCGGCGCGCCAGCAGCAGGCCCACGCGCCGATCGTGAAGGACGTCCAGGAGGGCCTTCGCATCGACTGGGCGCGGCTCGGGATCGTGGGCTTCATCCTGGTCACGGCCATCATCGCGAACGTCGTGGCGAACGTCTGGTTTCCCGTCGCCATCGACCACTTCCCGGTGATCGGCGTGACCGTCGTCGCCGCCATCGTCGTGACGGCGCCGATCCGCCGGCCGGACTGGGCCCTGATTCCGGCGAGCCTGAAAGGCACGATCTTCCTGCTCTGCCTCGTGTCGTGCGCGGCGCTGATGCCGGTGGAGAAGCTGCCGCCGGCCTCGTGGCAGAGCACGCTCGGGCTGGGCTTCGTGTCGGCCGTCTTCGACAACATCCCCCTCACCGCGCTGGCCCTGCACCAGGGCGGCTACGACTGGGGGATGCTCGCCTACGCGGTGGGCTTCGGCGGCTCGATGATCTGGTTCGGGTCGTCGGCCGGCGTCGCCCTTTCCAACTCCTTCCCCGAGGCGCGGTCGGTCGGCCTGTGGCTGCGCCACGGGTGGCCCGTGGCGGTGGGCTACGTGGTCGGCTTCCTCGTCCTGCTCCTGGTGCTGGGCTGGCATCCCGGGCCCAAGCGCGTGAAGGGGCAGCCGGTGCCGCTGCCCGCGATCCTGCAGCCGGCCCGCTGAGACGAATGAAGACCTCGAGCCTGGCCATCGCGGCTGCGGCAGTGGTCGCGCTCGGCACCGGCGAGGCGATGGCCGCCGGCGCGGCCGCGGCCGGCCAGACCTTCCTGTGGCTCGCCATCATCCTGTTCCTCGCGCGCCTGTCGTCCCTCGTCGAGAAGATCGGCATCCCCGCCGTGCTGGGGGAGCTCGTCATGGGGGTCGTCCTGGGCAACCTCGTGCTCGCGGGCTTCGGCTTCTTCGAGAAGGTGGGCGAGGACACGACGCTTGCCGTGTTCGCGGAGCTGGGCGTGGTGATCCTGCTGTTCCAGATCGGCCTCGAGACGACGGTGGCCGACCTCGCGAAGGTGGGCGTGCGCGCCGCGCTCGTCGCCGTGATCGGCGTGGTGGCGCCGTTCCTCCTCGGGGCCTTCGTGGTGGGGCCGTTTCTCCTGGCCGGCGCCTCCTTCAACGCCTTTCTCTTCCTCGGCGCGACGCTCTGCGCCACCTCCGTGGGCATCACCGGCCGCGTCTTCCGCGACACCGGGCGGCTCGACTCGCCCGAGGCGCGCATTGTGCTGGGGGCCGCCGTGATCGACGACGTGCTGGGGCTCGTCATCCTGGCGGTGGTCACGGGCTACGTGCAGAGCGGCACGGTGAGCGCCGGGGACGTGGCGAGGATCGTGTTCGAGGCCTTCGCCTTCCTCGTGGGCGCCGTCGTCGTCGGCAGGGCCCTGGCGCCCTGGCTGGTGCGGGCGCTTCGCGGCGTGAGCGATTCGGTGGCCACGAAGCTCACGCTGCTGCTTTCGGTGGGCCTGGGCCTCGCCTGGCTGGCCCATGCCATCGGGCTCGCGCCCATCATCGGCGCCTTCGCCGCCGGGGTCCTGCTGGAGCCCATCTTCCTCAGGGATTTCCAGGCGCCGGAGATCGTGCGGGAGCTGGAGCCCGTGGTGGCGAGGCTCCCGGAACCGGAGGCCGCCCGGGCGCGCGCGGCCCTCGACCGCTACCGGGACCACCACCACGCCCACATCCTCGAGCCCCTGGGCCACTTCCTTGTCCCGGTATTCTTCGTTTATACCGGGATGCAGGTAAAGCTCGAGACTTTGGCCGACCCCACGGTACTGGCGGTTGCCCTCGGGATCACGTTCGCCGCCATCGCCGGCAAGGTGGTCGCTGGCCTGGGGGCGGGGGCGGCGAACCGCTGGGTGGTGGGCTGGGGCATGGTCCCGCGGGGAGAGGTGGGCCTCATCTTCGCGGCCGTGGGCAAGCAGCTGGGGGTAGTGGACGACCGCCTCTTTTCGGTGATCGTGGCGATGGTGATCCTCACCACCCTGGTCACCCCCCCGATCCTCGCGTGGCTGCTGTCGCGGCCGGGGAATCGGCCGGGGGCGAAAGGTTCGTGACAGGCAGCGCCGGTAGGCTTCGTGTTCTATTGCCTTCGCGCCCTCCGGGAATTAGGATTCCGTGTCACCCTGACGAGAAAGCCGCGCAAAGCGGCCGGCAGGCTCCAAGCAGCTTCCCGAAGAGAGCGTACGAACAACCGAGGAGATTCCCGAATGACCGACAAGACCCCTGTCGCGAAGCCCGCGACGCAGCCTTCCCGCCGCAAGTTCCTGGCAGGCGCCGCCGGTGCCTCCGCGCTGGCCTTCCCGATGATCGCCAAGGCCCAGGGCCCGATCACGATGCGCTGGCAGTCCACCTGGCCCACGAAGGACATCTTCCACGAGTACGCGGCCGACTACGTGAAGAAGGTGAACGACATGTCGGGCGGCGACCTCAAGATCGAGCTGCTGCCGGCCGGCGCCGTCGTGAAGGCCTTCGACCTCATCGACGCGGTCTCCAAGGGCACGCTGGACGGCGGCCACGGCGTGGTCGCGTACTGGTACGGCAAGAACGCCGCCATGGCGCTGTGGGGCTCCGGTCCCGCGTTCGGCATGGACCCCAACATGCTCCTCGCCTGGCACTACTACGGCGGCGGCAAGGAACTGCTGGACGAGATCTACAAGAGCCTCAACCTCGACGTGCAGTCGTTCCTGTACGGCCCGATGCCCACCCAGCCCCTCGGCTGGTTCAAGAAGCCCATCACGAAGACCTCGGACTTCAAGGGCCTCAAGTACCGCACCGTGGGCCTGTCGATCGACATCTTCACGGGCATGGGCGCGGCCGTGAACGCGCTGCCGGGCGCCGAAATCGTGCCCGCCATGGACCGGGGCCTGCTGGACGCCGCCGAGTTCAACAACGCCACCTCCGACAAGCTGCTGGGCTTCCCGGACGTGTCGAAGGTCTGCATGCTGCGCTCCTTCCACCAGTGCTCGGAGCAGTTCGAGATCCTCTTCAACAAGAAGAAGTACGACGCGCTGCCCACCAAGCTGAAGTCGATCATCGCCAACGCCGTGGAGGCCTCGTCCGCCGACATGTCGTGGAAGGCCGTCGACCGCTACTCCAAGGACTACATCGAGCTGCAGAAGATGGGCGTCAAGTTCTACGCCACCCCGACGGCCGTGCTCCAGGACCAGCTCAAGGCCTGGGACGGCATCGTCGCGAAGAAGGAGGCCGAGAACCCGCTCTTCAAGAAGGTGAACGCCTCGATGAAGGCCTTTGCCGAGCGCGCCGGCAAGTGGTCCAACGACACCAACGTCGACTACAAGATGGCGTTCAACCACTTCTTCGGCGCGAAGAAGGGCTAGTCCCCGGAACCACCCCCGAGATCAGCCATCCCGCCCCGAGCGGGGTGGCTGATTTTTTGAGGGCTGCCGCACCCGCCGTTCCCCCGCTCCACCGGAACCCGCCATGCAAAAACTCCTGCTCACCGTCGACAAGATCAGCACCTGGCTGGGCCAGGCCTTCGCCTGGGCGATCGTCGGCCTCACGGCCCTCATCTCCTGGGAAGTGTTCTCGCGTTACGTCGTGGGCGCGCCCCATGCGTGGGCGTTCGACGTGATGCTCATGCTCTACGGCATCCTCTTCATGATGGCCGGGGCCTACACGCTCTCGAAGAACGGCCACGTCCGCGGCGACGTGCTCTACGGCTTCTTTCCGGACCGCCTCCAGGCCGGCTTCGACCTCGCGCTCTACGTCATCTTCTTCATCCCCGGCGTGGTAGCACTCTGCTACGCCGGCTGGACCTACGCCGGCGAGAGCTGGGCCATCAAGGAGCACTCCTCGATCATGGCCGACGGCCCGCCCATCTATCCGTTCAAGACCTTCATCCCCTTCGCCGGGATCATCCTGCTCTTCCAGGGCTTCGTGGAGATCATCCGCTGCGTCATCTGCCTCAAGGATGGCGAGTGGCCCTCGCGCGAGGAGGACGTGGAGGAGGTCGACGTCGAGAAGCTCAAGGAGATGGTGCACGTGAAGGACGAGGACATCGCCGCGCTGGACAAGTACGTCGCCAAGGAAGGGGCCGCCAAGTGAAGAAGGAGATCTGGTTCGGCCTCATCATCTTGGCGCTGGTGGTCGTGGGCACCGTCGCCCTGCTCCCGCCGCCCTCGCAGCTCACCCAGGGGCACCTGGGCCTGCTGATGCTCTCCCTCGTCGTGGTCGCCATCATGCTCGGGTTCCCGACGGCGTTCACGCTCATGGGCATGGGCATGATCTTCGCCTTCTCGTCCTACTACATGCAGAACAAGGTGGTGGAGGGCGCGATGCAGCAGACCCTCGACCTCATGGTCTCGCGCGCCTGGTCGGTGATGAACAACGACGTGCTCATATCGATCCCGCTCTTCGTGTTCATGGGCTACCTGGTCGAGCGCGCCAACCTCATCGACAAGCTCTTCAAGAGCCTGCACCTCGCGCTCGCGCGCATTCCCGGTTCCCTCGCCGTCGCGACCATCGTCACGTGCGCCATCTTCGCGACGGCCACCGGCATCGTCGGCGCGGTCGTGACGCTGATGGGGCTCCTCGCCTTCCCGGCGATGCTCAAGGCTGGATACAACGTCAGGCTCTCGGCGGGCGCCATCACCGCGGGCGGTTGCCTGGGCATCCTCATCCCGCCCTCGGTGATGCTGATCGTGTACGGCGCCACGGCGGGCGTCTCGGTGGTGCAGCTCTACGCCGGCGCCTTCTTCCCCGGCCTCATGCTGGCGCTGCTCTACGTGGGCTACATCATCGTCGTCGCGAAGATCAAGCCCGAATGGGCGCCTCCGCTGACCGCCGAGCAGCGCCACGTCGAGCTGCCGCAGCACGCCAAGGCGGCGCGGAGCACCTCGGGCGCGACCAACGCCGTCGTGGGCTTCTTCAAGGCGATGCGCGCCCCGGGCGCGAACGCCGCAGACCGGCGCACGATGGGAAGGGACCTCACCCTCGCGCTGTTGCCGGCCATCCTCTTCGTCGTGCTCATGGGGCTCACCTGGCACGCCCTCACGAAGCCGGACGTGGTGACCGACACGTCGACGCTGCAGGTGATGGGAGGCGACCTCAGCAGCGCGTCTGCGGAGAAGTCCGACGAGGCCGCCGAGGTGCCCTCGGGGCTCTCCGCCCTGCCGGTCGACGAGCCCAAGGCCAAGGACGAGGCGCCCAGCGGCCTCACGCCGCTGCCGGCTGAGGCACCCAAGGAAGCGACCCCGGCGCCCGCGGCCGCGAAGCCCGCCGAGAAGGCCAAGGCGGCCGAGGCGCCGAAGGCTGCCGAAAATCCCGCCGCGGAATGGCAGCGGATTCCCGCGCCGGACGTCTTCTGGTGGATCTTCGGCGTGATCCTCGCGCTCCTCGTCGTGCTCTATGCCGTGTTCACCTTCGAGCGCGTCGAGATCTACAAGATGCTGCTCGCGTCGTTCTTCCCGCTGGCGGTGCTCATCCTCGCCGTGCTGGGCACGATCGTCTTCGGCCTCGCCACCCCCACGGAGGCGGCCGCCATCGGCTCCTACGGCGGGTTCGGCCTCGCGGCCGTGTACATGCTGCTCAAGGAGCCGAAGGAGCGCATGGTCAGGATCGTGAAGACGACCTGGGCGCCGCTCGCGGTGGTCGCGCTCGTCGCGGTGATCTGGTTCCTGCTCTGGAAGTTCGAGGTGCTCGACAACGGCCCGCCGGCCTGGATCGGCTGGCTCTCGGTGGGCGCCACGACCGTCTGGTGCGTGCTCGCCACGATGCAGGTGAAGCTCATCGGCACCGTGCGCGAGTCGGTCTACCTCACGGCCAAGACCTCGGCGATGGTGTGCTGGCTCTTCGTGGGCTCCTCGATCTTCTCGGCGGCCTTCGCGCTGCTGGGCGGCCAGGAGATCATCGAGCGCTGGGTGCTCTCGCTCGGCCTCACGCCGGTGCAGTTCATGATCCTCGCGCAGGCCATCATCTTCCTGCTGGGGTGGCCGCTCGAGTGGACGGAGATCATCGTGATCTTCATGCCGATCTTCATCCCGCTGCTGGCCAAGTTCAACATCGACCCGCTGTTCTTCGGGCTGCTCGTGGCGCTCAACCTCCAGACGGCATTCCTGTCGCCGCCGGTGGCCATGGCCGCGTTCTACCTGAAGGGGGTGGCGCCACCGCACGTGACGCTCAACCAGATCTTCCTGGGCATGATGCCCTTCATGGTCATCCAGGTGGTCGCGCTCGCGCTGCTGTACATCTTCCCGGAGATCGGGCTCTGGCTGCCGCAGGTGCTCTACAAGTAGCGCGAAGGCGGACGGCCCTGCCGCCGCCTTCGCTCCGCCGCGTTCGAACGGGCTAGCCGTTCAACGCGGCGCGTCCGCCGGCCCGCATCGAGGACCCATCGGGTTCCCCGAAATCTTCCGAAGAGCCCGTCGAATCGCGGGCTTCTTCCTTTTAACCCCAGGCATCGGTCATGAAGAAAAGAGTCCTCGTTACCCGGCAGGTGTTCCCCGAGATCGTCGAGGCGCTTCGCGCGCGATTCGACGTCGAGCACAACGACGATGACCGCCCCTGGCCGGCGGAGGAACTCGCCCGCCGGGCCGCCGACAAGCAGGGCGTGCTCGCGACGGTCATGGACCGCATCGACGACGCGGTGCTCGGCGCCGCGCCGGGGCTCAAGGTCGTGTCCAATATCGCGGTGGGCACCAACAACATCGACATCCCCGCCTGCACGAAGCGCGGCATCAAGGTCACCAACACGCCCGGCGTGCTCGACGACACGACGGCCGACCTCACCTGGGCGCTGCTGATGGCGGCGGCGCGGCGCATCGCCGAGGGCGACGCGCAGGTGCGGCGCGGCGACTGGCAGCTCGCCTTCGCGATGCAGTCGCCGCTCGGCACCGACGTGCACCACGCCACGCTCGGCATCATCGGCATGGGGCGCATCGGGCAGGCCATCGCGAAGCGCGCGACCGGCTTCGACATGCGCGTGCTCTACCACAACCGCGGCCGCATCCCGGAGGCCGACGAGAGGCGCCTCAACGCGACGTGGGTCGAGCGCGACCGGCTGCTGGCCGAGTCGGACTTCGTGGTGGTGATGGTCCCGTATTCCCCGGCGGTGCACCACCTCATCGGGGGGGCCGAGATCGCGAGGATGAAGCCGACGGCCATCCTGGTGAACACCGCCCGCGGCGGCGTCGTCGACGACGCGGCGCTGGTGGAGGCGCTCCGGGCGAAGCGCATCGCCGGCGCGGGCCTCGACGTCTTCGAGGGCGAGCCGAGGCTGAACCCCGGCTATCTCCCGCTTCCCAACGCCGTCCTCACGCCGCACATCGGCAGCGCCACGCGCGCCACGCGCATGCGCATGTGCGAGACGGCCGTGGCCAACCTCACGGCGGCGCTCGAGGGCCGGGCGCCGCCCAATCTCGTCAACGGTCAACTCGCACAAGGAGCAGCGAAATGAGCGCGAAGGTCGCCTTCCTCGGCCTCGGCGTCATGGGCTTTCCCATGGCCGGCCACCTCAAGGCCAGGGGCTACGACGTCACCGTCTACAACCGCACCGCCGCGAAGGCGCAGGAGTGGGCCGCGAAGCACGGCGGCCGCTCGGCCCCCACTCCCGCGGAGGCGGCGGCGGGCGCGGACTTCGTGGCGATGTGCGTGGGCAACGACAGGGACCTGGCGGAGGTCGCCGCGGCGGCGCTCGCCGGGATGAAGAAGGGCGCCGTCCTCATCGACCACACGACGGCCTCGGCGGACGCGGCGCGGCACATCTTCGCCGACGCCAAGGCGCGCGGCGTCGATTTCATCGACGCTCCCGTCTCCGGTGGCCAGGCGGGCGCGGAGAACGGGAAGCTCACCATCATGTGCGGCGGCGAGGCGGGCGCCTTCGGGCGGGCCAAGCCGGTCATGGACAGCTACGGCAAGGCCGTCACGCTCATGGGCGGGGCGGGCGCCGGGCAGCTCACCAAGATGGTGAACCAGATCTGCATCGCGGGCCTCGTGCAGGCCCTCTCCGAGGGCATCGCGTTCGCGGAGAAGGCCGGCCTCGACCCGCTCCTCGTGCTGGACGTGATCTCCAAGGGCGCGGCCCAGTCGTGGCAGATGGAGAACCGCGGCAGGACGATGGTGGAGCGCAAGTTCGACTTCGGCTTCGCCGTCGACTGGATGCGCAAGGACCTCGGCATCGTCCTCGACGAGGCGAAGCGCAACGGCGCGCGCCTGCCCGTCACGGCGCTCGTCGACCAGTTCTACGGCGACGTGCAGACTTCCGGCGGCAACCGCTGGGACACCTCCTCCCTCATCACCCGTCTCTGACCGGTACCAGGTAC
>JBBIJT010000001.1:44171-74885 GCA_037445795.1 Betaproteobacteria bacterium
GCAACCGCTGGGACACCTCCTCCCTCATCACCCGTCTCTGACCGGTACCAGGTACACGTACCTGGTACCGAACGAGGAAACCATGAAGATCAGGCTCTACTACTCGCCCGGCGCCTGTTCGCTCGCGCCCCACATCGTCCTCGAGGAGCTCGGGATCGCCTACGAGGCCGTGAAGATCAGCACCGCCGAGGGCCAGCAGCGCTCGCCGGAGTACCTGAAGGTCAACCCGCGGGGCCGGGTGCCGGCGCTCGCGGTCGACGGCAAGGTGCTCGTCGAGAACGTGGCCATCCTCTCGTTCCTGGGCGGGGGCTTTCCGGCCAAGTGCCTGTGGCCGGCGAGGACGTGGGACCAGGCGCAGGCGCTCTCGATGATGGCGTGGCTCGCCGACACGGTGCACCCGGCCTTCGCCCACATGTTCCGGCCCCAGCGCTACGTCGAGGGCGAGGCCTGCGTCGACGCCGTGAAGGCGGGCGGGCGCAAGGCGTTCTGGGACGGCCTCTCGGAGATCGACCGCCTCCTCGCCGGGAAGCGATGGGCCGTGGGTGGCCGCTTCTCGGTGGTGGACGCCTACCTGCTCGTCTTCTACCGCTGGGGCAACCGCAATGCCTTCGCCGTGAAGGACCTGCCGAACTACACGGCGCTCGTGGAACGCGTGCTGGCGCGGCCGGCGGTCAGGCGGGTGATGGCCGGCGAAGGCATCACGATGGGGTGATGGCCGCCGTCGGCTGCCCGTCGACGGTGGAATAAAGTGCCGCGAGGGGGTGTTCGTGCGGTCGTACCCCCGATTCCCCAATCGAGACGCCGAATCCGGGCCCATGGACTACGAGCAGGTCCTCCCCTACATCCCCAACCTGCGCCGCTACGCGCGGGCGCTGGTGGGCGACCGCGATGCCGCCGACGACCTTGTGCAGGACACGCTCGAGCGCGCGGTGCGCAAGTTTCACCTCTGGCGGCCGGGGAACCTGCGGGCCTGGCTCTTCTCCGTCATGCACAACGTCTTCGTGAACCAGCTCAAGTCGAGGCGCATCCCGCCCTCCGTCGAGCTGGACGAGAACGTGCCCGGCCATCCCGACGTGAGCGGCGTCACGGACGTCCGCGACCTCGAGCGCGGCCTCGCGCGCCTCTCCGCCGAGCAGCGGGAGGTGCTCCTCATGGTGGGGCTCGAGGACATGAGCTACGAGGAAGTGAGCCGTGCTCTTGGCGTGCCGATGGGCACGGTCATGTCGAGGCTTTCGCGCGCGCGCGAGAAGCTGCGCCGCCACATGGACGGCGAAGAGGACCGCGCGCCCCTCAAGGTGGTGAAATGAAGAACGACGAAGAGCAGGATCGCCTGCTGCACGAGCGCTTCGACCCGGTGCTCCTCGAGCCGATTCCCGCGCGCCTGCACCTGCGGCGCCCGCCGTGGATCGGGTACGCAAGGGCCGCCGCGGTGCTCACGGCGGGCATCGCCGTCGGCCTGGCCCTGCCGCGGCCGTGGAGCGCCGCGCCCCAGGCCGTCGCGGCCACGGCTGCGCCCGCGCAGGCGCTGGCCGCCCGGGCGGCGCGCGCCCATCTGGTCTACGCCATGGAAGTCCGGCATCCCGTCGAGGTGGACGCATCGCAGCAGGAGCACCTCGTGGCGTGGCTGTCGAAGCGGCTCGGGACGAAGCTCAAGGTCCCGGTGCTCGCGGAGGAAGGATACGACCTCCTGGGCGGCCGGCTGCTGCCGGGCCCCGAGGGCCCCGTGGCCCAGTTCATGTACCAGGAGGCGAGCGGGCGTCGCCTCACGCTCTACGTCACCGCGAAATCGAAGAGCGAGGACCAGACGGCCTTCCGCTTCGCGCAGGAGGGCGCCGTGTCGGTCTTCTACTGGATCGACGGCAACTGGGGATACGCCCTTTCGGGCGAGATCGACCGGCCGGCGCTTTCGCGGATTTCGTCGAGCGTCTACCGCCAGCTCAACCCCTGAAGCGCCGCCGCCGTTAACATGGGTTATCATTGCGCCAGATGAATTAACAGCGGGCCTACCGAACGCCCGCGAAAGGCGCACGAGCCATGGCCCATTCCCTTCCCGGGCGCGACATGCCGCCCGCGGCGCTCGCCCACGAGGTCGAGGCCCTCCAGGTGGCGGAGCTGTTCCGCAACCTCCCCGCCGGCGCCGCCGCCGCGCTGCTCGGCACGTTCCTCTGCGTCGCCGTCCTCGCCGAGGACGGCCTCCGGGCCGCGCACGTGGCGTGGCTCGGCTACGGGGTCGCCGTGGGCGCGCTGCGGCTCGCGTTCTGGTGGGCCTACCGCTACGGCGCCTTCGTCCTCGGCTCCTCCGGCTGGGCGCGGCTCGCCGTGCTGGGCAACTTCCTGGCCGGAATCCAGTGGGCCCTGCTCGGCACCTGGCTGTTCCCGGAGGATCCCGGCCCGCGCCAGAATTTCGCGATCATGGTGATCACGTGCTTCGTCGGGGGCTCGATCACCGCCTATGTGGCGGTGCGATGGGCCCATCCCGCGCTTTCGATACCGGCCACGGTCCCCTCCACGTTCCACATCTTCTTCGTCGAGTCGGGGCCCCACCTGCTTGCGGGGGTCATGGCGTGCTTCTTCATCGGCATGGTGCTCTACTACGCGTTCCGCGAGACGGAGGCCGTCGCACAGCGCATTCGCGCCGACGTACGCATCCGGCACAAGCTGCACGATCTCGAAGCGAGCGCCCGCGAGCGCATCTCGTTTTCGCCTCCCCTGGGCGCGCCCTTGCGACGATCCTGATTCCGTAGAATGGCGGCTTGAACGCCATTCCCGCCGACGTCCGGGCCGCCACCCTCGCGGCCGACCACCCGAAGATCGCCGCGCTGGCCGCCGCGGTGGCCGCCAAGTCGGCGGCCGGCCGGCCCTGCGAGCGCGAGAAGGCGCTGCTCGAGTCGCTCGTGGAGCGCTCGCGCAAGGCGTACGAGGCGCGCCGGGCGAAGCTGCCCCCGCCGCGCTTCCCGGAGGACCTGCCCATCGCGCACAAGCGCGACGACATAGCCGCCCTCGTGGCGAAGCATCCCGTGACGATCGTGTGCGGCGAGACGGGCTCCGGGAAGACCACGCAGATCCCCAAGATCTGCCTCGCGCTCGGCCGCGGCGCCGCGGGCCTCGTGGGCTGCACGCAGCCGCGGCGCATCGCCGCGCGAAGCCTCGCCTCGCGCCTCGCCCACGAGCTGCCCGGAACCCCGAAGGGCTTCGTCGGGCACAAGATCCGCTTCCAGGACCGGACGAACCCCGACACCGTGATCAAGGTGATGACGGACGGCATCCTGCTCGCGGAGACCCACTCCGACCGGGAGCTTCGCGCCTACGACACGATCATCGTCGACGAGGCCCACGAGAGGAGCCTCAACATCGACTTCCTGCTCGGGTACCTGAAGCGCCTCGTGGACGTCCGCCCCGAGCTCAAGGTGATCGTCACCTCGGCCACCATCGACACGCAGCGCTTCTCGGAATTCTTCGGCGGCGCGCCCGTCATCGAGGTCTCGGGCCGCACCTACCCCGTCGAGGTGCGCTACCGCCCGGAATTCTTCGAGATACAGGACGAGGACGACGAGCCAGTCGACATGAACGAGGCCATCGCGAAGGCGGTCGACGAGATCGGGCGCGGGAGCCGCGTGGGCGACATCCTCGTCTTCCTTCCCGGCGAGCGCGAGATCCGCGAGACGGCGGAGACGCTGCGCAAGCACCATCCGAAGGGGACGGAGATCCTGCCGCTCTTCTCGCGCCTCACGGCCGAGGAGCAGGACCGCGTCTTCGAGCCTTCCGGCCAGCGGCGCATCGTGCTCGCCACCAACGTGGCCGAGACCTCGCTCACCGTGCCCGGCATCCACTTCGTGATCGACACCGGGCTCGCGCGCGCCAAGCGCTACAGCCCGAGGCAGAAGATAGACCAGCTGCGCATCGAGCCCGTGTCGCAGGCCGCGGCGAAGCAGCGCGCGGGACGCTGCGGGCGCGTGGCGAGCGGCGTGGCCATCCGCCTCTACGCCGAGGAGGATTTCGCGGCGCGGCCCGAGTTCACCACGCCCGAGATCCTGCGCACCTCGCTCGCGAGCGTGATCCTGCGCATGGCGGCCCTGGAGCTCGGCGACATCGCCGACTTTCCCTTCGTCGAGCCGCCGACGCCGCGGCAGGTCGAGGACGGCTACCGCAGCCTCTTCGAGCTGGGCGCCATCGACGACAAGCGCGCCCTCACGCCGCTGGGCCGCGAGCTCGCGAGGCTGCCGGTGGACCCGCGCATCGGGCGCATGCTGGTGGCCGCGCGCGAATTCAACTGCCTGTGCGAGATGGTGATCCTCGCCTCGGCGCTCTCCATCCAGGACCCGCGCGACCGGCCCCAGGACAAGAGGCAGGAATCGGACCGCGCCCACGAGGAGTTCCGCGACGAGTCCTCGGACTTCGTGCAGCTCGTCAACCTGTGGAAGTTCTTCGACGAGGCCTTCCGCCACAAGGAGTCCAACCGCAAGCTCTGGGCCACCTGCCGCGAGCACTTCCTCTCCTACGTGCGCATGCGCGAATGGCGCGACCTCGCGGGGCAGCTTCGCGAGATGGCGGCCGAGCTTCGCATCCGGGAGAACGCGACCGACGCCACGTACGAGCAGGTGCACCGCGCGCTCCTCACGGGCCTCCTCTCGAACGTGGGCCTCAAGGCGCAGGAGGGCGACCACTACAACGCGCCGCGGGGCATCCCCTTCGCCCTCTGGCCCGGCTCGGGCCTGAAGAAGAACCGTCCCCGCTGGGTCATGGCCGGTGAGCTCCAGGAGACCACGCGCGTCTACGCCCGGAATGTCGCCCGCGTGGAGCCCGAGTGGATCGAGAAGGCGGCGGCGCACCTGGTCACCCGCACCCACCACGAGCCCCACTGGGACCGGCAGCGCGGCGAGGTCGTCGCCTACGAGACCGTGGCGCTCCACGGCCTCGTGATCGCCGCGCGCCGCAAGGTGAGCTTCGGCCGCCTCGACCCGGTCCGCGCGCGGGAGATCTTCATCGAGGGGGCGCTGGTGGCGGGCGAGCTCGACACGAGGCAGCCGTTCTTCGCCCACAACCGGGGCCTCGTGCGGGAGGTGGAGGACCTCGAGCACCGCGCGCGGCGCCAGGACGTCCTCGTGGACGACCGCGCGATCTTCGGCTTCTACGCGGCGCGCGTCCCGGCGGAGGTGCGCGACTCGCGGTCCTTCGAGGCCTGGTACGACGTCGCGGCGAGGGCCGAGCCGAGGCTGCTCTTCCTCTCGAAGGCCGACCTCATGCGCCACGGCGCCGAGTCGGTGACGGAGGAGCTCTTCCCCCGCCAGCTGCGCCTGGGCGAGCACGCGTTCGCGCTTGCCTACCGCTTCGAGCCGGGCCACCCCATGGACGGCGTGACGATGAACGTGCCCCTCGCGCTCCTCAACCAGGTGGACGAGGCGGCCATCGACTGGCTGGTGCCCGGCATGGTGCGCGAGAAGGTGGCCTGGACGATGAAGGCGCTGCCCAAGCGCGTGCGCACGCAGCTCGTGCCGGTGCCCGAGCACGTGACCGCCTTCCTCGAGCGCGTGAAGCCGGGGGCGCGCCGCATCGCCGACGAGGTGCTCGCCTACGCCTCGCGGGTCGCCGGCGAGCGGCTCGATTCCGGCTCGTGGGCCAGGGACGAGTGCCCCGCGCACCTCCTCATGAACCTGCGCGTGGTCGACGACGCGAAGCGCGAGCTCGCCATGGGTCGCGACCTCGCGGCGCTGCGCAGGCGCCTGGGCGAGGCGGCGCAGCTCACGCTCGCGCAGTCGAAGCCCGGCCTCGAGCGCGAGGGCATCAGGGCGTGGGACTTCGGCGACCTGCCGGCGGAGGTCACCTTCCGCCGCGGCGGCCAGGCGCTCACCGGCTGCCCGGCCCTCGTCGACGAGGGCGAGAGCGTGGCCGTGCGCCTCTTCGACACGAGGGAGAAGGCCGCCGACGCGCACCGCGGCGGCGTGAGGCGCCTTCTCGCCTTCGAGCTGAAGGAGCAGGTGAAGCAGCTCGAGCGCGGTCCCGCGGGCTTCAACGCGCTCGCCCTGAAGCTCCAGTCCGTGGCTCCGGCCGACCGGCTGCGCGCGGACCTCGCGGCCTGCGTGCTCGACCGCGCCTTCGTCGGCGAGGACGAGCCGCCGCGCACGCCGAAGGCCTTCGAGGAACAGAAGAAGCGGGCCAAGGCGAGGCTTCCGGCCGTCATCGAGGCGGCCACGCGCCACGCGACGGCCATCGCCGAGGCGCACCACGCGCTCACGGTGGCGCTCGCGCAGTCCGCGGGCCTCGGCAGGCTCACGCACGAGGCGAAGGCGCAGCGCGACCGGCTCGTGTATCCCGGCTTCCTCGCGGCCACGCCCTGGGAGAGGCTCGAGCACCTGCCGCGCTACCTGAAGGGCCTCGCGCTGCGCCTCCAGAAGTACCGCGCCAATCCCGAGCGCGACCAGCGCCACGCGCCGGTGGTGGCGGGCCTCTGGGCGCAGTACGAGGCGCGCGCGGAGGCCGACCGCAAGGCGGGCACGCGCGACGCGAAGCTGGAGGAGTTCCGGTGGCTCGTCGAGGAGCTGCGCATCTCGCTCTTCGCGCAGGAGCTGAAGACGCCGTTCCCCGTCTCCGCCAAGCGGCTGCAGAGGTTCTGGGACGACTTCGTGCGCGCGTAGAATGCCCTCCATGGACGACCGCTCCCGCCGCCTGCACCTGGCCTCGAGAATGGCCGCGATCGCCCCGTTCGAGGTGATGGAGATCCAGACGCTCGCCCGCGGCCTCGAGGCGCAGGGCCGCGACGTGATCCACCTCGAGATCGGCGAGCCCGACTTCACCACGCCCGCCCCCGTCGTGGAGGCCGCGAAGCGCGCGCTCGACACGAAGCCGATGTTCTACACCTCGGCCCTGGGCCTGCCCGAGCTGCGCGAGGCGATATCCCGCTTCTACCGCGACCGGTACGGCGTGGACGTCCCGCCGGAGCGCGTCGTGGTGACGGCCGGCTCGAGCGCGGCCCTGCTCCTCGCGTTCGGCGTGCTGCTGGACGCCGGCGACGAGGTGCTGCTCTCGGACCCCGGCTACCCGTGCAACCGCCACTTCGTGCACGCGCTGGGGGGGCTGCCGCGGCCCGTCCCGGTGGACGCCCGGTCGCGCTACCAGCTCACGCCGGCCCTCGCCGAGGCGGCGTGGACGCCGCGCACGCGCGTGGCCATGGTGGCGAGCCCCTCGAACCCCACGGGCACGATGGTGGAGCCGGAGGAGATCGCGAGCCTCGCGGCCCTCGCGCGAGCGCGCGGCGCCACGCTACTCGTGGACGAGATCTACCACGGCCTCACCTACGGGCGGGACGCGCGCACCGCCCTCGAGGCCGGCGACGACGTCTTCGTCATCAACAGCTTCTCGAAGTATTTTCAGATGACGGGGTGGCGGCTGGGATGGCTCGTGGCCCCGCGGCCCTTCGTGCGCGAGGTCGAGAAGCTCGCGCAGAACCTGTTCATCTCGCCGTCGACGATCGCGCAGCACGCGGCCCTCGCGGCCTTCGAGCCGGCGACGATCGCGATCCTGGAGGCGCGCCGGCACGAGCTGCGCGGGCGGCGCGACTTCCTCGTGCCCGCGCTCGAGTCGCTGGGATTTCGCGTCGGCGCGCGCCCCGAGGGCGCCTTCTACGTCTACGCGGAGTGCTCGGCCCTCACCGGCGACAGCTTCGCGCTCGCGCGCGAGGCCCTGGCCACGTGCGGCGTCGCGTTCACGCCCGGCAAGGACTTCGGCGCGAACGCGCCCGAGCGGCACATCCGCATCGCCTACACGCAGCCGGAGGCGCGGCTCGGGGAGGCCGTGGCGCGGCTGCGCGGCTTCCTGGCCCGGAGACCGTGACGATGTGGCTCGATGCGGCGCTCGCCTACCTGCACTACTCCGCGGTGTTCGTGCTGTTCGCGTTCCTCACGGTGGAGGTGATGCTGGCGCGCGGCACCCTGGGCGAAGGCCAGGTCCGCATGCTCTGCCGCGTGGATCTCTGGTATCTCGGCGCTGCCGTGGCGGCATTGGCGACGGGGCTCGCGCGCGCCATCTGGGGCGCCAAGGGCTGGGCGTTCTACGCCGGGGACTGGGCCTTCCACGCGAAGCTCACGGCGTTCGTCGTCGTCGGGGCGCTGTCGGTGCCGCCGACGCTCGCCTTCCTGCGCTGGCGCCGGCGCGCCGGCTCGGACCCGGGCTTCGTGGTTCCCGAGGACGAGCGCAAGCGACTTCGCCGGTACCTCATGTGGGAGGTGCACGTGGCGGCCCTCATCCCGCTCCTTGCCGTGATCATGTCCCGCGGCCTGGGCCGCTGAGCGCGCCGTGCCGGCACTCCTCGTCGCGCTCCAGTTCGGCCTCATCGCCCTCATTGGCTGGCGGGTAGAGCCCGCCCGAATGGGCGCCGCGTCCGGAATCCTCCTCGGCGCGGGGCTCGCCGTGGGCGCCTGGGCGCTCTCGGCCAACCGGCCGGGCAACTTCAACATCCTTCCCGAGCCCAGGGAGGGCGGGGCGCTCGTGACGCACGGGCCCTATCGCTGGGTGCGCCACCCGATGTACCTGGCCGTCCTCCTCGCGATGGCCGCCCCCTGCCCTGCGGGGGACGCCTGGCAGTGGGCGCTCTGGGGCGCGCTCCTCGCCGTCCTGGCCGCCAAGGCCGCGCGCGAGGAGAAGGGGCTCGCCGTTGCCCATCCGGGATATGCCGCGTATCGTGCGCGCACCTGCGCCATCCTCCCCTTCGTCTTCTGAGCCCGCCCCCATGACCGACCTCCGATTCGACGGCGACTTCGCGCTCGAGGACGCGGCCGGGCGGCCCGCGATCGCCTTCCGGATCGCGGTCGAGGCGCCGGTCGTCTTCCTGCCGGCGGTGGCGATCCGGATGACGGGGAACGGGATGGAGATGGCGGGCAACTCGCGCCACTCGTACCACGTGGGATGGCTGCCGCGCGGCGCGTACCGGGTGCGCTGCTTCCTGCCGGGGGCGACGCGCGCGGGCGAGTGGCGCTACGCCGTGGACCTCGTCCACCAGGCGTGCATGGTCGACACGACGGTCGCCACGCGCGAGGGCGCGTTCCGGCTCGCCGCCCCGGCGCCGGGCGAGGACGGGCCCTTCCACTTCGCCTTCGAGACCGTGCCGCCGGGCGTGGCGATCGAGAACCTGTCGTGGAAGCGCGGCCACTCCGACTGGTTCTTCCGCCACTTCGACCACGCGGCCGCCACGGTGCAGAGCTACATGCTGGGCGATTCGCCCCTGCTCCGTGGACGGATCCTCGACGTCGGCTGCGGCGACGGCATCACGGCTCTGTCGCTCGCGCTGCGCACGGGCTGCGAGGCGCTCGTGGGGGTGGACCCGTTCCGCGGCTACGAGGAGCTCCCCAAGATCCTCGCCGCGAACCACCTTCCCCCGGACACGGCGCCCTCGCGCGTGTCCTTCCGGCCCGACGACGCGAACGACCTGCGGTTCCCCGACGACCACTTCGAAGTGGTCGTCTCCTGGGGTTCCCTCGAGCACATCGCCGGCGGGTACGCGAAGGCGCTCGCCGAGATCCGGCGCGTCCTCAAGCCCGGCGGCCTCTTCTTCGTGCACCCGGGGCTGTACTACTCGACCATCGGCAGCCACCTCACCGAGTTCTCGAGCGAGCCCTTCTTCCACCTCAAGATGCCGCGCGACGAGCTGCGCAAGCTCGTCCTCGGCAAGACGCCGGACTACATGGACCGCGCGGGGCTCTTCGCGACCCCGGCACAGTACTGGCAGTGGTTCACGGAGCTCAATCCCATCACGGTGGCCGGCTTCGAGAAGGAGCTGCGCTCGCTCGGCTTCGAGCCGTGGCGCGTGGCGCTGCGCACGGAAGGCCTCGTCGAGTACACGCCGGAGCTGCAGCGCTACCCGATGCAGGACCTCGCGACGAACGAGCTCTACGTCTCCTGCGTGAACCGCAAGGACCGCGCCTAGGCCGCCAGGATGGGGATGCGCCGCTGCGCGACGGCGTGGCACGCGACCTGGGCGCCGCCGAATCCGGCCAGCTCCGGCCGCTCCGAGCGGCAGCGGTCGTCGGCATGCGGGCAGCGGGGGTGGAAGGCGCAGCCCGTCGGGGGGTCGAGCGGGTTGGGAACCTCGCCCGCCACCGGCGTCCGGGCCTTCCCGCTCATGGTGATGTCGGGAATCGCGCTCGCGAGCATCTGCGTGTAGGGGTGCAGCGGGCGCTCGAAGAGCGTGCGCGTGGGCGCTATCTCCACGATGCGGCCCAGGTACATGACGCCCACCCGCGTCGAGATGTGCGACACCACCGCCAAATTGTGGGAGATGAAGAGGTAGGTGAGGCCGTGCTCGCGCTGCAGGTCCTTCATGAGGTTGAGGATCTGCGCCTGCACCGACACGTCGAGCGCGCTCGTGGGCTCGTCGCAGACGAGGAACTCGGGGTTGGAGGAGAGGGCGCGCGCGATCGAGATGCGCTGGCGCTGGCCGCCCGAGAACTCGTGCGGGAACTTCTCCGCGTCGTGGGGCGAGAGCCGGACGTCCTCCAGGAGCTCGCCCACGCGCTTCGCGATGGCGGCCTTGCCCCTGGTGATGCCGTGGGCGAGCAGCGGCTCGGCGATGATCCGGCCCACCCGCCAGCGCGGGTTGAGGCTCGCATACGGGTCCTGGAAGATCATCTGGAACCGCCGGCGCAGCGCCAGCATCTCGGCGCGCGAGGTCACGGCGCCCATGTCGCGGCCGTCGAACACGATCGAGCCGCGCGAAGGCGCGTAGAGGCCGCAGATGAGCCTCGCCACGGTGGACTTTCCGCATCCCGACTCGCCCACCAGCGACAGCGTCTCGCCGCGGTTGATCGTGAAGGAGACGCCATCGACCGCCTTGAGGAGCTGCCGTGGCGCCCCCTCGAGCACGCGATTGAGCCACGGCTTCGACACGTCGAAGTCGCGCGCGAGGTCGCGCACCTCCAGCAGCACCCTGGAGCCACTGCCCTCCACGGGCACTGCCGCCTTCAGATCAGCACCCATCCGTGTTCATCCGTGTGCGGTTATCGGTGTCCATCCGTGTTCCCGCGCTACTTCGCGTGCAGCCAGCATGCCGCGCGCGTCGCGCCCGCCGGAAGCAGGTCCGGCCGCTCCACGCGGCAACGTTCGAACGCCTTCGGGCACCGCGGATTGAAGGCGCAACCCGGCGGGATGGCGTCGAGGCGCGGCATCGACCCCTCGATCTGCGGAAGGCGCTCGGCGTCCTGCCCGATGGCGGGGATGGAGCCCATGAGCCCCGCCGTGTACGGATGCTGCGGGTGATGGATGACCTCCTGGACGGGGCCGACCTCGACGATGCGCCCCGCGTACATGACCGCCACGCGGTCCGCCGTCTCGGCGATCACGCCCATGTCATGCGTGACGAGCATCACCGCCGTGCCGTGCTCGCGGCCCAGCCGCTTCAGGAGCGTGATGATCTGCGCCTGGATCGACACGTCGAGGGCGGTGGTGGGCTCGTCCGCGATGATGAGGCGGGGGTTGGCGCACAGGGCCAGGGCGATCACCACGCGCTGGCGCATGCCGCCGGAGAACTGGTGCGGGTAGTGGTCGATCCGCCGCTCGGGGGCGGGGATGCCCACTTCCCTCAGGAGGTCGATGGCGCGGGCCCTCGCCTCGGCCGCGCCCATGGGCAGGTGCGTCTGGATCGTCTCGACGATCTGGCGGCCGACGGTGTAGAGCGGGTTCAGGGACGTGAGCGGGTCCTGGAAGATGGCGCCGATGCGCCGGCCCCGGATGCGGCGCATTTCCTCCGCCGGCAGGTCGTCGATTCGCCTGCCCTCGAGCAGGATCTCGCCGCCCGCGATGCGCCCCGGCGGCTCGAGGAGCCCGATGATCGCCGTCCCGGTGATGGACTTGCCCGCGCCCGACTCGCCCACAACGCCCAGCACCTCGCCCGGCGCGATCTCGAGGCTCACGTCGTCGATGGCCGTGAGGACCCCCCGGCGCGTGGCGAACTCCACGCGCAGGTGACGGACCTCGAGAAGCGGGGCCGCGGCGCTCACCTGGAAGGCCTCTGCGCGTGATTCACGCGACCCTCATCCTTTTTCGGGGACGTAGGCGTCCGCCTCGATCTCGACCAGCATGCTCGGGTCCACCAGCGCCTTCACCTCGACCATCGTGCTGGCCGGGCGGATGTCGCGGAAGACCTCGCCGTGCGCCTTGCCGATGCGCTCCCAGAGCGTGATGTCGGTCACGTAGATGCGCGTGCGCACGACGTCGCGCAGCGTCGCCCCGGCGCGCGCGAGGGCGAAGGCGATGTTGTTGAGCGCCTGGACCGTCTGCGCGTAGGCGTCGCCCGCGCCGACGAGCCTGCCGTCGGGGCCGGTCGAGGTGGTGCCCGCGACCCACACGTGCCGCCCGCAGCGAACCGCGCGCGAATAGCCGACCACCGGCTCCCACGGCGTGCCGCCCGCGAAGTTCTGCCGCGCGTCCGTGCTCACTTGCGCTCGACCCCCCCCTTGAACTTCGTGAGGCACTCGCCGATCGTTTCCGCGCGACGCACGAACGCCTTCCAGTGCTGGCCCGTCTCCGTCTCGAGCCTCGCCGCCAGGTAGTAGCGCATGCAGGGGCTCGCCTGCAGCTCGAAGGTCTCCTGGGTGCCGAGGCTGAAGCCCTTGCGCGGCGGCAGGTCCACCGTGACGCGGCGCAGGCCCGGCTCGGTGAGCGCGCGGCCGCGCGCCACGTTGTCCTCGTCGACCCGGCTCACGTTCACGGGGCGCACCAGGGGGTCGGCGGAGGGCGTCGTGTCGGTGGTGATGACGACCCACGGCTGGTCGTAGGGGCCCGCCAGCGCGGCGAGCGGCAGGATCAGAAAGGCGGCGAGCGGGATCCTCACGGGTTCCTCCTCTAGCGAAGCTTCGGGTTGAGGGCGTCGCGCAGCCAGTCGCCCAGCAGGTTCATCGCGAGCACCATGATCACGAGCCAGGCCCCGGGGAAGACGGTGATCCACCATTCCCCCGAGAACAGGAAGTCGTTGCCGATCCGGATGAGCGTGCCCAGCGAGGGCTGCGTCGGGGGCACGCCCACCCCCAGGAACGAGAGCGTCGCCTCGGTGATGATCGCCGTGCCGATGTGCAGCGTGGCCAGCACGAGCACGGGGCCCATCACGTTGGGGAGCACGTGCGAGAACATGATGGCCACGGGGTGGCGCCCGATCACGCGGGCGGCCTGCACGTACTCCTTGTTGCGCTCGACGAGGGTCGACCCGCGCACGGTGCGCGCGTACTGCACCCAGCCGGAGGCCGCGATGGCGAGCACCAGCACGTAGAGGGCCGCCGTGTCGTGGGCCTCCCGGGGAAGGGCCGCCCTGGCGACGCCGTCGATGAGGAGCGCGATGAGGATCGCGGGAAAGGAAAGCTGCACGTCGGCCACGCGCATGATGAAGGCGTCGACCTTGCCCCCCACGTAGCCCGACAGGAGCCCCAGGGCGATGCCGAGCGTCATCGCGAGCATCACGGCGAAGAAGCCCACCATGAGGGACACGCGCGAGCCGTACATGATCGCCGAGAGCACGTCCCGGCCCTGGTCGTCGGTGCCCAGCAGGTACGCGGGATTGCCGCGCTCGGTCCACGCCGGCGGCGTGAACGCGTCGAGGAGGTTGAGCGTCTTGAGGTCGAAGGGGTTGTGCGGCGCGAGCCAACCGGCGAAGACCGCCGCGACGATGCACGCCACCGTGGTCGCGGCCGCCACGATGGTGAGCGGCGAGCGGCGCAGGCTCCAGAAGACGTCGGAGTCGAGGAAGCGGCGCAGGGCGCCCATCAGTGCCCCTCCGCCATGGCGCGGTCGATGCGCAGCCGCGGGTCCACGAAGTAGTAGAGCATGTCGACCACGAGGTTGATGACCACGAAGATGAAGCCGATGAGGCACAGGTACGCCGCCATGACCGGGATGTCGGCGAACTGGACGGCCTGGATGAAGAGCAGCCCCATGCCCGGCCACTGGAACACGGTCTCCGTGATGATCGCGAAGGCGATGATGGCGCCCAGCTGCAGTCCGGTGATCGTGATCACGGGCACCAGCGTGTTCCTGAGCGCGTGGCCGAAGTGGATCGACCGGTTCGTGAGCCCGCGCGCGCGGGCGAACTTGATGTAGTCCGTGCGCAGCACCTCCAGCATCTCGCTGCGCACCAGGCGCATGATCAGCGTGAGCTGGAAGAGGCCCAGGGTGATCGAGGGCAGCACGAGCGCCTTGAGCCCCGAGACCGTGAGGAAGCCGGTCGACCAGGCGCCCACCATCACGGTGTCTCCCCGCCCGAAGGAGGGCAGCCAGCCCAGCCACACGGCGAATATGAGGATGAGGAAGATGCCGATGAGGAACGTGGGCAGCGACACGCCGATGAGGGAGGCGGTGAGGAAGAACCGCGAAAGCCACGCCGTGCGCTTGAGGCCCGTGTAGACGCCGAGGGGGATCCCCACGAGGAGGGCGAGCGATGCGGCCACGAAGGCGAGCTCGAGCGTGGCGGGCAGGCGCTCGGCGAGGAGCGCCGAGACCGGGCGGCCGAGCCTGAGCGAGATGCCGAAGTTGCCCTGCACGGCGTTCGAGACGAAGGTCGCGAACTGCACGTAGAACGGGCGGTCGAGGCCGAGGGCCTCGCGCATGGCCTGCCGGTCGGCCTGGGTCGCCTCCGGGGGGAGCATGAGCGACACCGGGTCGCCGACGAAGTTGAAGAGCGAGAAGGCGATGAAGCCGACCACGAGCATCACCACGACGCCCTGCAGCAGCCGGCGGACGACGAAGGCGATCATCCCACCCGCACCTTGTAGAAATACACCGTGTTAACCGGCGAGAACCACGCCGTGACGCTCTTCTTCATGGCCCAGGGGACGAGCGGCTGGTGGATCGGGACGATGGGCAGCTCCCTGGCGGCGAGCAGGAGCGCCTCGCGCGCGATGGCCTCGCGCCGCGCCGCGTCGCCTTCGGCCTGCAGCTGCCGGATCAGCCCGTCCATGCGCGCGTCGGACCAGCGGCCCATGTTGAAGTCGCCCTGGCCCGTCGCGCTGGCGGTGTGCAGCAGCGCCTGGAGCGTGTAGAGCGCGTCGGAGGTGAGCCCGGCGCCCCAGGAGAGGACGTAGAAGCTCGTGTCGTACTTCTCGATCTTGGGGAAGTAGCCGGCTTGCGGGACGATGTTGGGGCGGGCCCGGATGCCCACCCGGGAGAGCATCACGGCCACGGCTTGCGCGATGTCGGCGGCGGGCTGGACGTTGCCGGCGTCGAGCGTGACCTCGAACCCGCCGGGGTATCCCGCCTCGGCCAGCAGCCGCTTCGCCTTCTCGACGTCGTAGGGCGGGCGCCTGTCCGCCTCGGCCGAGTAGCCCCGCACGCCCGGCGTGAGGATCGTTCCCGCGGGCCGCGAGAAGCCGCGCATCACCTTGGAGCGGATGGCCTCGGCGTCGATCGCGTGGGCCACCGCCTGGCGCACGCGCAGGTCCTTGAAGGGGTTGCGGCCGCCCGCGTTGCCGTAGAGGAGCGTGTCGCGGTGGACGTCGAAGGCGAGGTACTGCACGCGCATCTCGCCGCCCTCGACGACGCGGATGCCTGGCGCCGAGCGCAGCCTCGCCACGTCCTGCGTCGGCGGGTCGAGGAGGAAGTCCACCTCGCCGGATAGCAGCGCCGCGAGCCGCGTGGCGTTGGACTTGATCGGGAGCATGATCACTTCGGTGAGGTTGCCCTCGTTCATGCCGGCCCTGTGGCCCCACCATTCGCGGTGCGAGGCAAGCACCGTGCGCACGTCCGGCTGGCGCTCGACGACCTTGAACGCCCCGGTGCCGTTGGCGTTGCGCGAGGCGAACGTGTCCTCCTTCGCCTTGTAGTCCTGCGGCGCGGCCGCCCCGTTCCTCACCGCCCACGCCCTGTTCATGATGCGGAACTGCGTGAGGTGGTCGAGGAGCGCCGGGTTCGGCTCGCGCATCACGAAGTCGACGGTGAGCGCGTCGACCCTGACCGCCTTCCCCACTCCCTGGAGCGCGACCTTCATCTGGGAGAGGGGCGAGAGCGCGCGCTCGGCCGAGAAGACCACGTCGTCGGCGGTGAGCGTGGCGCCGTCGTGGAACTTCACGCCCTCGCGCAGGCGGAAGCGCCAGGTCTTCGCGTCGGGCCGCGACCACGACACCGCGAGCCACGGGATCACCTTCCAGTCCTTGTCGCGCCAGACGAGGGCCTCGTAGACGTTCGTCGTCACCCGCGAGGAGGAGAGCAGGTTGGCCGCGTGCGGGTCGAGCGTCTGCGGGTCGTCCTGGCTCGCGTAGCGAAGCGAGACCCTCTGCCCGGTACCGTCGGGCTGCGGGCCCGCGCCGATCGCGAGCGCGGGCAGGGCGGCCAGGGCGACGGCGGCGAGGAGTCGCGGAAGGGGCATGGTCGGGAGCATAGCGCAGCCGGCCCCGCGCGAGGCGGGGCCGATGGGACATCCTGGCCGTCAGGCAGTCAGTTGATCTTTACCCACTGGACGGTGAGGCGGTTGTCGGCGCGGTGGACCACCGACAGGTTGGCGCGCATGGCCCACGGGATCACCTGGAAGTGCAGCGGGAGGTGGCCCACGTCCGCCTGGTGGATCGCGGAGGCCTCGCGGGCGAGCTGGGCCCGCTTCGCGGGATCGAGCTCCGTCTTCAGCTTGTCCACGAGGGCGTCGACCTTCGGATTGGAGTAGTTGCCGAGGTTGTAGTCGCCGTCGGGCGTCTTCGGGACGTACGTGCGAACGAGGCTCTGCAGCGCGTACTGCGAGTCGAACGTGGGCACTCCCCACCCGAGCATGTAGAAGCTCGTGTCGCGGTTCTGCGTCTTGGGGCCCCAGATGGCGCGCGGCATGGCGTTCACCTTCACCTTGACGTTCACCTGCGCGAGCATGGCCGCCACGGCCGTGCAGATCTTCTCGTCGTTCACGTAGCGGTTGTTCGGGCAGTCGAGCGTGACCTCGAAGCCGTTCGGGTACCCGGCCTCGGCGAGGAGCTTCCTCGCTCCTTCGCGGTCGGCGGGCTTCACCTTGTCGAGATCCTTCGGATAGCCGCTCACCTGCGGGGCGAACATCACCGCGGTCGGGACCGACAGGCCGCGCATGACCTGCGTCTTGAGCGCATTGAGGTCGATCGCCTTCTGGAACGCCTCGCGGACGCGCTTGTCCTTGAACGGGTTCTTCCCCTTGACGCTGGAGTAGAGAAGCTCGTCGCGCCCCTGGTCCATGCCGAAGAAGACCGTGCGGTTCTCCATCCCCTCCAGCACCTTGATCTTCGGGTCCTGCCTGAGGCGCGGGATGTCCTGCGGCGGCGGATCCAGCATGAAGTCGATCTCGCCCGAGATGAGCGCGGCGAGCCGCGTTCCGTCGGCCTTGATCGGCTGGTAGACGATCTCGTCCACGTTCCCCTCGCGCTTGCCCCACCAGTTGGAGTTCGCCACCGCCACGGTCTTCACGTCCGCCTCGCGGCTCTTCAGGATGTAGGGACCCGTCCCGTTGGCGTTGCGCACGGCGTAGGTCTCCTCCTTGTTCTTGTAGTCCTGCGGCCGGGTCACGTTGTGCTTCGTGCACCACGCCTTGCTCATGATCCGCACTTCCGTGAGCTGCGGCAGGAGCACAGGGGCGGGGGCCTCGGTGACGATGTCCACGGTGAGGTCGTCTACCCTGCGCGCTTCCTTCACGCCGGCCAGGTAGGGCTTGAAGTTCGAGGTGTCGGAGAGCGCGCGCTGCACGGAGAACACCACGTCGTCGGCCGTGAACGGCGTGCCGTCGTGGAACCGGACGTTGGGGCGTAGCCTGAAGCGCGTGGTCGTGGGAGACGGGTTGCTCCAGGAGAGCGCGAGGTTCGGCACGATGCCGAGGTCCTTGCCGCGCGTGACGAGCGTCTCGTAGATGCCGTCGAGGAACGCGTTGGTGAACCCCTCGTTGTTGGCGTGCGGGTCCGCCGTCGAGAGGTCGCCTGCGCTCGAGTAGCGCAGCGTCTTGGCGTCGACGGGGCCGGCGAGCGCGAGCGCAGCGGCAAGCATGGCGGCGCGAAGGAGGATGGAGGCAGGCATGGGTTCTCCCGGGGGCTTTCGGTGTGGAGCGACGGTGCGGCAAGGCCCTAAGAAACAAGGACTTGGCGCCTGAATGACTGGGGGGACGATATTGCCGCATGCCCCCCCGGCCAGTCAACGCGCGCGGTCGCCGCGCCGGCCGGCGCCTCGTGCGGCACCGTGCCACGCGGCTCGGGAGAATGTAACCTTCACGCTCCGCCGTCTCCCATGAAGAAAGGCAATCGCATGCCGAACCGTACCGTCGCCGTCCTCGCCGTGCTCGCGCTCGCCGCCTGCGGCAAGGAGGAGCCGAAGCCCGTCGACCCCGGCACGCGCGTGGAGCAGGCCGCGAAGCAGCTCGGGCAGGCCGCGCGGCAGGGCGACGTGCAGCAGGCCGGCGATGCCATGAAGCAGATGGGCGAGGCGCTCTCGGGCTCGGTGAAGGTGGAGCCCGTCGACTTCCGCGTGCTGAAGGACCTGCTGCCCGAGTCCATCGCGGGCCTGAAGCGCGTCGGCTCCGAGGGATCGCGGACGAACGTCGTGGGAATCGCTTCCTCGAAGGTCGAGGCCACCTATGAGGACGGCAAGGGAGGCCGCATCGTGCTGGAGATCACCGACGTCGGCAACCTGAGCGGCGTCACCGCGATGGCTCTCGCGTGGGTGAACGTCGAGATCGACAAGGAGGGCGACTCGGGCTACGAGCGGACGACGACGGTGAACGGCCGCAAGGCCTACGAGCGCTACGCGAAGGCCGCGTGCGAGGGCAGCCTCGACGTGATCGTGGCGGGCCGCTTCATCGTCGGCGTGAAGGCGACCGGCGTGGACGTGAAGGTCTTCCGGGAGGCGGTGTCGAGGCTGGACCTCGAGAAGCTCGAGGCGCTCAAGCAGAAGGGGCTCGCTCCGGCGGCGCCGCCCGCGCCCGCGAAGTAGCGCCCGGATGCCCGCCCCCGCCCCGCTCGTCTCCCCGCAGGGCGCCGCCTACGAGCTGCGCGAGGTTCCGGCATTCGCGCCGTTCGCCTGGCTCGTGCGCGGCTGGGACGACTTCCGGGCCGCCCCGCTCGCGAGCGGCTTCTACGGGGCCGCGTTCGCGGGCATGGGCTGGACGCTCCTGTCCCTGTACGACTTCGCCTACCAGTACGTCTCCACGCTCGCGGGGGCCTTCCTCCTGGCGGCGCCCTTCCTCGCCACGGGGATCTACGCGCTCTCGAGGGACCGCGAGGCCGGCCGGCCGCCGGGGTTCGTGGCCTCCCTCACCGCCTGGCGCGAGAACGTCGGGGGCCTCGGCGTCTACGTGCTCGTGATCGCGGTGATCTTCCTCGTGTGGGCGCGCGCCTCCCTCGTCACCTTCGCGCTCTTCAGCGCCGGCACGATGCCGGACCTGAAGAACTTCCTCGCGCAGGCGTTCTCCCTCGGCAACATCGAGTTCGTGCTCGTCTACTTCGCCGCGGGCGCGATGTTCGCCACCCTCGTGTTCGCGGTGAGCGTCGTGTCGGTGCCGATGATGCTCGACCGCGGCAACGACGCCGTGAGCGCGGCCATCCTCTCGGTGCAGGTTCTGGCGCGCAATCCCGGCACGATGGCGGTGTGGGCGGGGCTCATCGTGCTGCTCACGGGCATCGGGCTCGCGACCGCCTTCCTGGGCCTCGTCCTCACGATGCCCCTGGTCGGGCACGCCACCTGGCACGCCTACCGCGAGTGCGTCGGCTGGAGCGACGAGGCGGGGCGCGACCCGCGAGGGATGCCGCCCGCGGCCTGATTGCGCCATAATCGCCCGCCGAGACCATGCGCGCCGCCGCCCTCGCCCTCCTGTCGCTCGCTGCCTGCCTCGCCGCGGGAGCGGCCGCGCCCGCAGGCGAGCCGCGAATCGCGCTCGTCATCGGCAACGACGCCTACCGGGACTCGCCCCTCCTCAACCCGGTGAACGACGCCAAGGCGGTGTCCGCGGCCCTTCGCGCGTCGGGCTTCGAGGTGCTCGAGCGCCACAACCTGGGGGCCACCGAGATGCGGCGCGCCATCCGCGAGTTCGGCGAGAAGCTGCGGGGCAAGGGCGCCGGGCTGTTCTATTTCGCCGGCCACGGCGTCCAGGTGAACGGCCGCAACTTCCTCATCCCGGCCAACGCCGACATCAAGTACGAGGACGAGATCGAGGACCAGTCCGTCGACGCGTCGCTCGTGCTCGGCAAGATGGAGTCCGCCAAGGCGCGGATCAACATCGTGATCCTCGACGCCTGCCGCAACAACCCGTTCGCGCGCGGCTCCCGCTCGGCGCAGCAGGGGCTCGCCGCGATGGAGGCGCCCATCGGCTCGCTCATCGCGTACGCCACCTCGCCGGGCCAGGTCGCGTCCGACGGCGCGGGGAAGAACGGCCTCTACACGCAGCACCTCGTGCGCGAGCTCGGGCAGCCCGGCCTCAAGGTCGAGGACGTCTTCAAGCGGGTGCGCGCCGCGGTGCGGCAGGCGTCGAACGGGCGCCAGGTCCCGTGGGAGAACACCTCGCTGGAGGGCGACTTCTATTTCCGCCAGCCGGAACGCACGGACCCGGCGGCCGGCGCCCAGGAGGCGCGGCGCCAGCAGCAGGCCGAGATCGAGCGCGCGGTGGCCGAGGCGCTGTCGCGTTCCAAGGAGGAGGCCGACCGCGAGCGCAAGCGGCTGGAGGCGGCCTTCGCGGAAAGGCTCGAGACGGAGCGCGAGGCGATCCGGCGCGAGGCGATGGATCGGATCGCGGCCGCCGAGAAGGCGGCGCAGGCCGCGGCGGCACGGCCGGCCGCCGATTTTCCCGCGCCAGCCTCCGCGCCGGTGCCCGCGCCCGCCGCAGCGGTGGCGCCTGCCGCGCCCGCGACCGATCCGGCGCAGGAAGCGGTCCTGCTCTCCATGGCGGCCGACGTGATGGATGCGAAGCTCAAGCCCGTGCCCGACGCGGTGGCGCGCGCCCTCGAGCCGCCGGAGCGCCAGTCCGGCGATCGCTGGATCTACCAGCGCGAGATCCGCGACGGTGAGGCCGTCACGCGCCGCAACTACCTCACCCTCACGGTCACGGCCGCCGACGCGAACGGCTACGAGCTCGAGTCCAGCGACTCCGGCATTCCCCTGCGCTTCGACCGCGAGGGAAACCTCTACTCGATGCCCTCGCCGACGGGTCCCGGCACGCTCGTCTTCGACCCGGTAGACCCGCGCTTCCGGTTCCCGCTCAAGCCGGGCGACTCCTGGACGGCGGACTCCCGCGAGGTGTTTCCCCAGTTCGTGAAGCAGGCCGACAACCGCGTCACGGTCCTGGGCTGGGAGAGCGTCACGGTGCCGGCGGGCACCTTCCAGGCCCTCAAGGTGAGCAAGGTCTCGAACAAGGCGTGGTCGCCGTTTCCCGGCCAGAGCCTCACCTCGAAGCGCCTGACGCACTGGTGGTACGTGCCGGCGCTGCGCAATTTCGCTCGCTACGAGGCTCTCGAGGTGAACAACCGGGGCGAGGTGGTTACGGACCAGGCCTGGGAGCTCGACAGCTTCAAGCTCAACTAGGGGCGGCGCACCGGACCTAGCGGCCCAGGGGCAGCGCAGTCGTCTCCTTCACCTGCTCCAGCGAGAAGCTCGACTTCACGTCGATCACGCCCGGGTGCTTGAGCAGCGAGTCCATCACGAAGCGCGAGAAGTGCGCGAGGTCCTCCACGTGCACGCGCAGGAGATAGTCCATGTCGCCGGTGGTGGCGTGGCAGGCCGCCACCTCGGGCCAGTCGCGGCACGCGCGCGCGAAGGCGTCCGTGGGCATGCGGCCGCGCTTCTCCAGCTTCACGGTGACGAAGGCGACGAGCCCCAGCCCGATCTTCGCGGGGTCGAGCAGCGCCGCGTAGCCGCGGATCACGCCCGCCTCCTCGAGAGCGCGCACGCGGCGCAGGCACGCGCTGGGCGACAGCGCCACGCGGTCGGCCAGCTCGAGGTTCGTGATGCGCCCGTCCTTCTGCAGCAGCTCCAGGAGCTTGCGGTCCGTCTTGTCGAGGGTGAGGTTGGTCATTTCAGCTTCGTCGGCAGGAATTTTCGCAACATTATTGCGTGAAAAGCCGCCGAGGCGGGCGGCTTTGCAATTTCATTGCGGGGTGCAGGGCGTACAATTCCGCGGTCCCGCTGCCGCCGGAGTCCCGCCATGACTGAACCCGCCCGCCTAGAGAACCCGATGGGCACCGACGGCTTCGAGTTCGTCGAGTACACCGCGCCCGACCCCGCGCTGCTCGGCTCGCTGTTCGAGCAGCTGGGCTTCACGCTCGTGGCGCGGCACCGCTCCAAGGACGTCGCGCTCTACCGCCAGGGCGGCGTCAACTTCATCGTGAACCGCGAGCCGGACAGCTTCGCGCAGTCGTTCGCGCGCGTTCACGGCCCGTCGGCGTGCGCGTTCGCCATCCGCGTGAAGGACGCGGCCCGGGCCTGGCGCCGCGCGATCGAGCTGGGCGCGAAGCCTTTCCACGGCCCGGTGGGCCCCATGGAGCTCAACATCCCGGCCATCCAGGGCATCGGCGGAAGCCTCATCTACCTCGTCGACCGTTATCCCGGCAACAACGGGTCGCTCTCCATCTACGACGTGGACTTCGTCCCGGTCGAGGGCGTGCCGCAGCGCCCGGCGGGCGCGGGGCTCCTCGAGATCGACCACCTCACGCACAACGTCTACCCCGGCCGCATGGACGTGTGGGCGCAGTTCTACGCGAAGCTCTTCGACTTCCGCGAGATCCGGTACTTCGACATCAAGGGCCGCAAGACCGGCCTCGCCTCGCGCGCGCTCACGAGTCCCTGCGGGAAGATCCGCATCCCGATCAACGAGCCCAGCGACCGCAAGAGCCAGATCCAGGAGTACCTCGACGCCTACCACGGCGAGGGCATCCAGCACATCGCGCTCTCGACCGCGGACATCTTCGCGACCGTCGAGGGGCTGCGGGCCGGGGGCGTGCGCTTCCTCGACACGCCCGACGCCTACTACGAGCGCGTGGACGCGCGCGTGCCCGGGCACGGCGAGGACCTCGCGAGGCTGCGGGCGAACCGCATCCTCATCGACGGCGAGGGGCTGGACAAGGACCGCCGCGAGGACAAGCTGCTGCAGATCTTCACCGAGACGGTGATCGGCCCCATCTTCCTCGAGATCATCCAGCGCAAGGGAAACCAGGGCTTCGGCGAGGGAAATTTCCGCGCGCTCTTCGAGTCGATCGAGGCGGACCAGATCGCGAGAGGGGTTGTCTGAGGGCGGGGAGTGACGCGGCGCAAGGACGGGGACACGGATGAACACGGATGAACACGGATGGATTCGGGGCGGGAGGAATCGTCGTGAAGGCGAATGAGCTTCGCTACCTTTCGGGGTTCGGGGCGCACCACGAGTCGGAGGCGGTGGCCGGGGCGCTGCCGCACGGGCAGAACTCGCCGCAGGAGGCGCCGTTCGGGCTCTACGCGGAGCAGCTTTCGCTGACGGCCTTCACGGCGCCCCGGTCGCAGAACCTTCGCTCCTGGCTCTACCGGCTGCGGCCGAGCGCCATGCACCCGGCGTTCCGGCGCATCGACGACGGGGGGCTTCGCACCGGGCCTTGCCGCGGGGCGGACGCGGGCCCCAACCGCCTGCGCTGGGCACCGATGGCCATGCCTCGCCGGGCGACGGACTTCCTGGCCGGGCTGGTGACGCTCGCCACCAATGGCGACGCGCGCATGCAGGCCGGCATCGGCGTCCACCTGTACGCGGCCAACCGCCCGATGGAGCGCGTGTTCGCCTGCCACGACGGCGAGCTGCTGGTGGTGCCGCAGGAGGGCGCGCTCGCCATTGCGACGGAGTTCGGGCACCTCGACGTGGCGCCCGGCGAGATCGCGGTCATCCCGCGGGGGGTGAAGTTCCGCGTCGCCGTGGCGTCGCCGTCGCGCGGCTACGTCTGCGAGAACTACGGCGCCGCGCTGAGGCTGCCGGAGCTGGGGCCCATCGGCGCCAACGGCCTCGCCAGCCTGCGCGACTTCCTCGCGCCCGTCGCGGCCTTCGAGGACCGGGACGAGGGCACGACCGTGGTGGTGAAGACGGGCGGGCACCTGTGGGCGGCGCATTACCGCCATTCGCCGCTCGACGTCGTGGCCTGGCACGGCAACGCCTGCCCGTACAAGTACGACCTCGCCCGCTTCAACGCGATCAACACCGTGAGCTTCGACCATCCGGATCCGTCGATCTTCACCGTCCTCACCTCGCCGTCGGACACGCCGGGCACGGCCAACGTCGACTTCGTGATCTTCCCGCCGCGCTGGATGGTGGCGGAGCACACGTTCCGCCCGCCGTGGTTCCATCGCAACGTGATGAGCGAGTTCATGGGCCTCGTCCGCGGCGAGTACGACGCGAAGCGGGGCGGCTTCGTGCCCGGCGGCGCGAGCCTGCACAACGCGATGGCGGCCCACGGCCCCGACCGCGCCTCGCACGACGCGGCCGTGGCGGCGAAGCTCGGCCCGAAATACCTCGGCGGCACGCTCGCCTTCATGTTCGAGAGCCGCTACCCCCTCGATCCCACGGAGCACGCCATGAAGTCGCCGAAGCTCGACCGCGGTTACGACGCCGCCTGGAACGGTTTCGCCAAGGCGACCCTCACCCCCGGCCCCTCTCCCAAGGGAAAGGGGAGAAAGCGATGAAGCTCGCGAGCCTCAAGGGCCCCGGGCGCGACGGCACGCTCGTGCTGGTGAACCGCGACCTGTCGCGGGCCGTCGCCGCCACGGGGATCGCGCCCACGATGCAGCAGGCGCTGGAGCACTGGCCGTCGGCGTACCCGAAGCTCCTCGACGCGTGCGAGAGCCTCGAGTGCGGCAACGAGCGCCACGCGTTCGACTTCCAGGGCGCGCTCGCCGAGGGCCGCGTGGCCGCCTCGCTGCCGCGCGCCTACGAGTGGCTCGACGGCTCGGCGTACCTCTCGCACGTGGAGCGCGTGCGCCGGGCCCGCAACGACACCGTGCCCGAGAGCTTCTACCGCGAACCGCTCATGTACCAGGGCGGGGCGGGCGACATGATGGGCCCGCGCGATCCCGTGCGCGTCCTCTCCGAGGACTGGGGCGTCGACCTGGAGGGCGAGATCGTGGCCATCACCGGCGACGTGCCCATGGGCGCCACGCCGGCCGAGGCCGCGGGGGCCATCCGCCTGCTCACGCTGGTGAACGACGTCTCGTTCCGCCGGCTCATTCCCGCCGAGCTCGCCAAGGGCTTCGGCTTCGTGAACGGGAAGGGCGCCAACGCGCTCGCGCCCGTGGCCGTCACGCCGGACGAGCTGGGCGGCGCCTGGGACGGCGGCAAGGTGCACCTGCGCCTCGTCTGCCACGTGAACGGCAAGTGGCTCGGAAACCCCGATGCCGGCGTCGGCGCGCACTTCGACCTCTTCCAGCTCGTCGCCCACGCCGCGAAGACCCGCACGCTGCGGGCCGGCACGCTCGTGGGCACGGGGACGATCTCGAACCCGGACGCCGCGAGCGGCTACGCGTGCCTCATGGAAGCCCGCCTCGTGGAGCAGGTGGAGTCGGGCGAGGCGAGGACGCCCTTCCTCGCCTTCGGCGACACGGTGAGGATCGAGATGTTCGACCGCCATGGCGCGACGGTCTTCGGCGCGATCGAGCAGGAGGTGGAGAGGTACGTGAGATGACCGGCGAGACGACCCACCGCCTGCGCGGCGACTACTCGGGCATGCGGCGCGACTACACCGTCGAGCAGGCGTGGTCCGCGTACACGCCGGAGGAGCACGCCCTCTGGCGCCGCCTGTACGCCCGCCAGGCGGCGCTCGTCCCGAAGTACGCCTGCGAGGAGTTCATCGCGTCGGCTGCGGCCCTCGACTTCGGCGACGCGATCCCGCGCTTCGACGTCGTGAACCCGAAGCTCGCGCGCGCCACGAACTGGAGAATCGTCGCCGTCCCGGGTCTCCTTCCCGACCGCGCCTTCTTCGAGCATCTCGCCCATCGCCGCTTTCCCGTCACGGTCTGGCTGCGCAAGCCCGAGGAATTCGACTACATCGTCGAGCCCGACGTCTTCCACGACTTCTTCGGTCACGTGCCGCTGCTCTTCGACCCGGTCTTCGCCGACTACCTCGAGGCCTACGGCCGGGGCGGGCTCAAGGCCGACGCGCTGGGCGCGATCGAGATGCTTTCTCGCCTGTACTGGTACACGGTGGAGTTCGGCCTGATCGCCACGCCCGGGGGCATCCGCGCCTACGGGGCGGGCATCCTCTCGTCGGGCGGCGAGCTGCCGCACTGCATCGAGAGCGCGGAGCCCAACCGCATCGGGTTCGACCTGCTGCGCATCATGCGCACGCGCTACAAGATCGACACCTTCCAGGAGACGTACTTCGTGATCCGGGATTTCAATGAGCTCTTCGAGGCCACGGCGCCGGATTTCACGCCGTACTACGCGCAGCTCGCGGGGCGCGAGCCCCACGACCCCGGCACGGTGCTGCCCACGGACCGGCTGGCGAAAAAAGGGGGAGGCAGCGCCTCCCCCGGGTTCCTGGCTTGAAGGGCGGTCAGCGCGTCACTGCGTCACGGCCCTCAGGGCGTTGATGTAGCCGCGGCCATAGAAATTGTCCTGGCCGGGCTTGCCCAGGTCGGTCGCGGACTGGGCCAGGCGGTTTTTCAGCTCGCCGACCGAGATCCCGGGGTTCCTCTGCTTGATGAGCGCCGCCACGGCCGAAGCCGCGGGCGCGGCCATGCTGGTGCCGGCAGCCCACGCATACCCCGCGGGACCGGCGGTGCTCATCACCATGTCGAAGACCCAGCAGGGCCGGGTGATCGTTCCTGCGGGGCTCGCGATCGGCCGCGTGCAGTTCTCGTTGCCGGGATAGGCGAAGTCGCCCCCGGGTGCGGCGACCCAGACCAGCGAATTGCCGTAGTTCGAATAGGACGCGGGGCGGCTGAAGTCCGTCGCGCCCGAGGCGAAATTCATCGGTCCCGTGGCCGAGATGGCGATGGCGTTGCCGGACTCCGCCGGGGTGACGGTCCAGTTTCGCTGGAAGTCGAAATTGGCGCCATCGTTCCCGGCCGAAACCACCACCAGCGTTCCGTTGCGGGTGGCGAAGTTCACCGCGCGATTGAGCGCGGACGTGAGCTCCGCGCCATCGCGGTGGCCCCGGGGAAAGACGGCGCCCAGGCTCATGTTGATGATGTCGGCACGGCCTTCGGTCGACGCATACAGGATCGCGCTGATCACCGAGGCGAAGCTGCCCGAGCCGTTGTGCAGCGCCTTCACGCCGACGATCGTCGCTTCGGGCGCGATGCCCACGACGCCGATCGTGTTGTCGAGGGCGGCCACGATGCCCGCCACGTGCGTTCCATGCCAGAAGGTCCCCGTGTCGCAGTTGAACCGGGTCTCGCACGAGCCGGCCGGGCCGGGGACGAACGACCGCGACGACGCCATGTCGATGTTGGCGGCCAGGTCCGGGTGGGCGCTGTAGATGCCGCCGTCGATCACGGCAACGCGTACGCCGCGGCCGGTGTAGTCCAGGCTTCACGCGGCCGGCGCCTGGACCGATTGCGGCGCCCACTGGATGGTGCTGGAGAATCGGTCGTCCGCGGGGTTGACGGCATCGGGCAACGCCGCGGTGGGCATGGGTTCGGCCCATTCGACCACGAGGTCCTGCGCGTCGCCCGCGATGGCGCCGCCGGCCAGCGCGGCCTGGAGGAACCCCGGATTGGCGGACTCGACCACGGCGACTCCCGCGCCTTCGTGGCTGAACGTGACGGTGCCGCCGGCCCCCGACACGGCGGCGTTCTGCTTGGCCCCCCAGGCATTGGCGTGCAACACGTAAGTCGCGGCGCGAACCGTCGTGACGGCGGACGCGGCGAACAGTCCCGCAACGGCAAGCTTGATTCCTCGCATGGGTACGTCTCCTCGTTATTGGCTTTCGATCCCCTCGTGGGGGCTTCGTGCGCAATGCCCCGCGGTTCGTGGCCCGCGGTGTGGTGGCTGCGTCTATAGCGGAATCAGGGCGGCTCCGCCAGCAGGAGGGCGCAGCGCCCGAGGCCCTCGAGGCAGCGCTCGAGCGCGCCCGCGAGGGATCGCGGATCGCCCTTCCCGCCCGCCGTCGCGACGAGCTCCGCCTGCGCGCGGGCATCGCCCCGGATGGCCGCGAGAAGCGCCACGCGGTCCCTCGACCCGTCGAGCAGCGGCAGGATCCGCAGCGCAAGCGGGTCGTCGAGCTCCACCGTGTTGCCGACGAGGCTCGAGACGCTGCGCCCGCCCCGGGCCTGCTGCCGCGCGAGGGGGCTGGCGCACGGGCGCGCCCCCGGCCAGCGGGAGAAGGCCGCCTGGCGCACGTGCAGCTCGACGCAGCCGGTCGCGTAGCCGGCGAGGGCGAAGTCGCCGAGGAGCGCGCGCTGGCCGGGGCCGGCCGGCTGGCTGCACGCCGCCGCGGCGACCTGCAGCAGCTCCTCGGCGGCCATCGCCCGCGGCCACTCGCGCCGAAGCACGGCGAGCGCGGCCTTGAGCAGCGGCTCGCCGGTGGAGAACGCGGCGCCTGCCTTTCCACGGTATCGCTGCTCCGCGCGCGAAAGCGGATCCACCTCGTCCCCTTCGGGGGTTGCGGCGGAGGACAGCGATAACCCGTCGACGGCCTCGCCGCGCACCTCGGCGTGCAGCTCCACCTCCGACCGGCAGAGCAGGGTCTGGCGGAACCGGCGCTCCCGGACGAAGTCGAGGTACTGCTCGCGCGCGACGAGATCCGGCGCGAAGGCCGCGAGCCGCTCGCGCGTAGCCGGCGAGAGGTCGTGGTCCTGCATCTCGAAGAACTCCGCCTCGGCGAGGTACTGCAACCCGTGCTCGTCGGCGCGGGCGCAGAAATCGCGGAAATAGCAGAGGTGGAACTCCTGCGCGAGGTCGTCGTGGAAGAGGCTGCTGTCGGGGCGCTTCGACAGCCGCTCGGCTTCGCGGGCGAGCGCGCTCGGGCTGCCGTCCTTTTCCGAGGGCCCCGCCTGCGCGATGAACGCCAGGAATTCGCGCGCGGCCGCGCAGCGCCGCTGCGGCCCTTCGATTCCCTCCAGGTGCATCAACAGCATCTCGCGCAGCATCAGGCGCAGGTGGCCGCCGGGATGGACGTTGTAGCTCACGTAGGCGACGCCCTGCGGGGCGAGATGGCGCCGGCAGGCTTCGAGGAGCGCCCGGCGGACGGGCTCCGGAACCCAGGAATAGACCCCGTGCGCGATCACGTAGTCGAATTCGCCGAGGTCGGCCGGAAGCCGGGCGAGGTCGCCCGCGCGAAGGTCGAGGTTGCGCAGGCCGATGGACTGCGCCGCGGCCCTGCCCCGGGCGATGGCGGTCCCGGCGAGGTCGACGCCGACCAGGCGCGCCCCCGGCCATGCCAGCGCGACGGGCAGGAGGTTTCCCCCGTCGCCGCAGCCCAGCTCGAGCACCCGGCAGCTCGCGGGGTCGGCCGGCGCCATGCCCATGAGCCGCGCGAGCGTGGCCAGCCGGTCGGGGTGGGTCTGGGGAAACGGCCAGCCGGGGTAGTCGACCTCGTCGTAGGTCGTGGGCGCTGCCATGGGGGGCTCCTCGATGCCAGCGGCGATCATAGCCGCTCGGGGAGGGCGAATGGCGGCTTGACGCGGCCCGGGGACAGGACTACGGTTTGCGCTCCCGTCACCAACAAGCAGTCAATCCTGGGGGGGGTTCCATGAACACCATCAAGTCCCGCAGCGCACGCAAGGCGGTGCAGATCGTCCTTGCCTCCGGTGTCGTCATCGGCGCGGCGCAGCCCGCATTGGCCGACGACATCTTCCTCAAGATCACGGGCCTGCCCGGCAACTCCATGGACAGCAAGCACAAGGACGAGATCGAGGTCCTCAACTTCCAGCAGGCCTTTTCCGGGTCCGGGTCCGCTGTCGGGTCCGGGGCGGGCGGCGGCAAGGCGACGTGTCCGCAGTTCTACATCACCAAGAACGTCGACAATTCCTCGCCGGGGCTCGCCGAGGCCGCCTCGTACCAGCGGACATTTCCCTCCGCCACCCTCGTCGTGCGCCAGAACAGCGAAAAGGGCTACGAATACTACAAGGTCGTGATGTCGTCGGTCATCGTGCAGGCCACGAACTCGCAGTTCACGAACGAGGGCGGCACGTACGAGAGCGTGGCCTTCACGGCGAGGACCTCCTCGATGATCTACACTCCCCAGAAGTCCGACGGCTCGCCGGGCACGCCCATCACCAAGTCGATCTCCTGCACCGGCGCATAGCCCCGAGGCGGCGCAGAGAGCGGCGCCGCACCGCAAGCCCGAAATGCAAAGGGCCAGTCCTTCGGACTGGCCCTTTTTGCTTCCGGGCGCCTCGGCGAAGCGCGCGCGCTCAGCCGGCCTGCTGTATCCCCGCGATGAGCCACGTCGCCTTGCGGTCGCGCTGGTCCTGGCGGACGTGCCAGATCTCGTCGAACGGCTCGGGGTTGGCCCCGGCCTGGTCGCGGGTGAGGCCGGTGAAGCGCACGCTCGCGATCGCGTAGTCGCCCTCCAGCACCGCCTCGACGAGCCTTGCGTCGAGGGTCACGACCTCGGTCTTCTGCGGGGCGTCGCCGCGTTCGCGCACCTGCATCGCGATCGCCGCGAACAGCTCCGGCGTCGTGAAGTCGCGGATGTCGTCGAGGTCCTTCGCGTCATTGGCCGCCTGCAGGCGGATGAACGAGGTCTTGGCGACGCGCAGGAACGCCTCGGCTTCGAAGCCCGGGATGGGTAGCGGTCCGGACGCGGGCGGGGCAGCCGGCGCCGCGCCGGAGACGCCGGCGCCGACGAAACGCAACCCCAGCGCCGTGAGCCA
>JBBIJT010000002.1:0-56939 GCA_037445795.1 Betaproteobacteria bacterium
TGGACAAGAATCCGCTGGTGCTGCTGGAGCTGGTCGAGCGGCTGGCGAACCTCATGCGGGCGGAGCTGCGCAAGGCCGGGGCCGACGAGAACCTCCAGCCCGTCCACCTGCACGCGCTCATCTATCTTAGCAAGGCGAACCGCTACTCCAACACTCCGCAGGCGCTCGCCGCCTACCTCGGGCTCACGAAGGGGACGGTCTCCCAGACGCTGCTGATCCTGGACCGCCGCGGCCTCATCGAGCGCTACCAGGACGACGTCGACCGCCGTGTCGTCCGGCTTCGCCTGTCCACGGACGGCGAGCAGCTCCTCTACGAGGCGCAGCCGGCGCTCGCCTGGCAGAACGCCACCCGCAACATCAGCCCCAACCGCATCCGCAACGCCACCTCGGCCCTGCGCGAGACCCTCGCCACGTTCCAGGAGGACAACGAGGGGTCGATGTTCGGCCAGTGCACCGACTGCGCCCACTGCCAGAAGCTCTCGCAGCGCATCTTCCGGTGCGGCCTGATGGGCGACCGGCTGTCGGGGCCGGAGACGCGGCGCCTGTGCTGGCTGTTCGAGGCGAAGCGGGAGAGCGAGTAGCGCCCTAGGCGGCGGCGAGGCGGGCCCGGCCGCGGGCGATGGCCGCGCGAACCGCCTCCGGCGCGGTGCCGCCGACGTGCCGGCGGGTGGCGACCGAGCCTTCCGCGGTGAGCACCCCGAAGACGTCCGCCTCGACGAGCGGGGAGAAGGCCTTGAGCCTCTCGAGCGGGAGCTCCCCCAGGTCGACGCCGGCGCCCTCGGCCTCCCGCACGGCGCGGGCCACGATCTCGTGGGCGTCGCGGAAGGGCACGCCCTTGCGGACGAGGTAGTCGGCCAGGTCCGTCGCCGTCGCGAACCCCTCCGCCAGCGCGGCGCGCATGCGCTCCGGCCGGGCCGTCACCCCGCCGAGGAGCTCGGCGAGGATGGTGAAGGTGTCGGCGAGCGTGTCGGCGGCGTCGAACAGGGGCTCCTTGTCCTCCTGGTTGTCCTTGTTGTAGGCGAGCGGCTGCGCCTTCACGAGGGTGAGGAGGGCGACCAGCGCCCCGTAGACGCGGCCCGTCTTGCCGCGCATGAGCTCGGGCACGTCCGGGTTCTTCTTCTGCGGCATGATCGAGGAGCCCGTGCAGAAGCGGTCTGCAATGTCGACGAACCCGAAGCGCGGGTTCATCCACAGGACGAGCTCCTCCGAGAGGCGCGAGACGTGCGCCATGGCGAGCGCGCCGCATGCCAGGAACTCGATGGCGAAGTCCCGGTCGGAGACGGCGTCCAGCGAGTTCTCGCACACCCCGTCGAACCCGAGCTCCGCGGCGACCGATTCCCGGTCGATGGGGTAGCCGGTGCCCGCGAGCGCGGCGGACCCGAGCGGCAGCCGGTTCACGCGGCGCCGGCAGTCCGCCAGGCGCTCCGCGTCGCGGGAGAACATCTCGAAATAAGCCATCAGGTGGTGGCCGAAGGTCACCGGCTGGGCCACCTGCAGGTGCGTGAAGCCCGGCATCACCGTGGCGGCGTTGGCCTCGGCGAGGTCGAGGAGGCGGCCGCGCACGGACTTGAGGAGGGCGAGGAGCGAGTCGATTTCGGCGCGCAGCCAGAGCCGGATGTCGGTCGCGACCTGGTCGTTGCGCGAGCGGCCGGTGTGCAGGCGCTTGCCGGCATCCCCCACGAGCTCCGTGAGCCTCGCCTCGATGTTGAGGTGGACGTCCTCGCGCGCCACGGACCACCCGAAGCGCTCTTCGCGGATCTCGGCGCCGACCTGCCCCATGCCGCGCTCGATGGCCGCGAGGTCCGCGCCGGAAAGGATCCCCTGCCGCGCGAGCATCCGGGCGTGCGCGAGCGAGCCGAGGATGTCGAATTCGGCGAGCCGCCGGTCGAACGCAACGGAGGCGGTATAGCGCTGCATGAGCCGGTCGGCGGGCTCGGCGAAGCGGCCCGACCAGGCCTGGGCCGGCGCCGTCGCGCCGCGCTTGGAGTCTTTTTCTTGCATGGAGTCGGCGGGGTCGGGAAGAATGGCTGCGTGCCGAGTATAAATCAGACGGGTGCGGGCATCCGGTTGCCGAACTTCTGCAACCTGGGGGTGATGCTTCGCGCCATGGTCATCGCCAATCTCTTCGTCCTCGCGGCGGCCGTGCTTCGCTCGCGCAGCCCGGCCGATTTCGGCGGCCACTTCCTCGTGGTCGCGGCCTTCGCCGAGCCCGTGCTCATCGTCTCGCTCACCGTCCTCTGCGCCGGCCGCCGCCTGCTGGAGCTCCTGCGCTATCCGGCGGCCATCGCGGCGGTCGTGGTCCTCGAGCTGGGGCTCGCGTGGGCGTGGGTGGAGGCGTTCGGGGGGCTCTTCCCCGAGCAGGCGCCGGCCTCCCCCTTCCACGTGGCGTTCGCGGTCGCCTGCGCGACGGGCGTCATCCTGGTGTACTTCGACCTGCGCGCCCGCGCGCTCTCGCCCGCCATCGCGGAGGCGCGCATCCAGGCCCTGCAGGCGCGGATCCGGCCGCATTTCCTCTTCAACAGCATCAACGCGGTGTTGTCGCTCATCCGCTCCGACCCGCGCCGGGCCGAGCGCGCGCTCGAGGACCTGGCCGACCTCTTCCGCGTCCTCATGGCCGACGAGCGCACCCTTGCGCCCCTCGCCAAGGAGATCGACATCGCCCGCCAGTACCTGGCCATCGAGGAGCTTCGCCTGGGCGAGCGCCTGCGGGTGGCGTGGCGGGTCGAAGGCATGCCCGCCGACGCGCTCGTCCCGGCGATGATCCTCCAGCCGCTGGTGGAGAACGCCGTCTACCACGGCATCGAGCCCCTCGAGAGCGGCGGCGAGATCGCGATCGAGGTGACCGCCACGAAGGAGGAGGTCGTCATCCGGCTCGCGAACCCCGTCCGCGCCGGCGGCGACCGCCATTCCGGCAACCGGATGGCGCTCGCCAACATCCGCGAGCGGCTCCAGCTGCACTTCGACGCCGAGGCCAGCATGCGCTCGAGCACCGGCGACGGCCGCTACGAGGTCGTCATCCGCCTTCCCTACATCGCCGCCCCCCGATGACGCTGGCCGACTCGCGCGTTCCCCGCATCCTCATCGCCGACGACGAGGCGCCCGCCCGCTCGCGGCTTCGCGACCTGCTCGACGACTGCCGGCCCGAGTTCCCGCTCGTCATCGTGGACGAGGCGAGGAACGGCCGCGAGGTGCTGGAGATCGTCGGCCGCGAGAAGGTGGACATCGTGCTGCTCGACATCCGCATGCCGGAGATGGACGGCATGGAGGCGGCGCGCCACCTGGCCGGCATGGAGGAGCCCCCCGGCATCATCTTCACCACCGCCTTCGACGCCTACGCGATCAAGGCCTTCGAGGTGAACGCCATCGACTACCTGCTCAAGCCCATCCGGGCGGAGCGGCTCCTCGCGGCGCTTCGCAAGAGTGTGGCCGCCGCCCCCAGCCGCGAGGCGCTGGCCGCGGCGGCCACCCTGCCGCGCCGGCACCTGAGCGTGCACGAGCGCGGCAAGATCCACCTCGTCCCTGTGGCGGACATCCTCTACCTGCGCGCCGAGCTCAAGTACCTCACCGTCCGCACCGCCGCCCGGGAATTCCTGGTGGAGGAATCCCTCACCCGCCTCGAGGAGGAGTTCGGCGAGGCCTTCGTGCGCGTTCACCGCAACTGCCTGGTCGCGCGGGCGGCCATCGAGGGCTTCGAGAGGAACTCCGCGGAGAGCGAGTCGGGCTGGGCCGTGATCGTGCGCGGCACGGGCGAGCGCCTCGCCGTGAGCCGCCGGCAGCAGCACGTCGTGAAGGACTTCCGGTAGAAGGGGGACAGGTTCGGAAATCGGGGACGGTTTCGGAACCCGTCCTCCGTTACCGCCGGCCCTACTCCCAGTAGGGCGGATCCCCGAAGGTCTTCTTCATGAAGTCGATGAAGAAGCGCACCTTGGCGGGGAGCAGCCGGCGCTCGGGAAACACGGCGTAGACGTTGTTGCCGGGCACGGCGAACTCGTCGAGCACCGCGACGAGGCGCCCCTTCTTCACCTCCTCGCTCACCTCCCAGGCGCTGCGCAGCGCGAGCCCCTCGCCGGCGAGCGCCCAGCGGGTGAGCACCTCGCCGTCGTTGCACTGGAGGTTGCCGTTCACCCTGATGGCCACCGGCTTGCCGCGGTCGTGGAAGTGCCACGTGTCGGCCAGGCCGTCCTCGGTGCTCGTGACCAGGCAGTTGTGGCGGGCGAGGTCGGCGAGCGTGGCGGGGCGGCCGGCGCGCTTCAGGTAGGCGGGCGAGCCGCAGACCACGCGGTGGTTGCGCGCCAGCTTCACCGCGACGAGGTCGGCGCTCTTCAGGTCCGCGATCCGGATCGCGAGGTCGAAGCGCTCGTTCTTGAGGTCCACGATCCGCTCGGAGAGGTGGAGCTGGACGGCCAGGTTGGGATGCGCCGCGACGAACGCCGGAAGGTGCGGCGCGATGTGCTTGCGGCCGAAGGCCGTCGGCGCGGTGACGATGAGGCGGCCGGCCGCGTTCTTGGCGCCGACGGTCAGCGCGTCCTCGGCCGAGCGCAGCTCCTCGAGCACCCGGTGGCAATCCTCGTAGAATGTGGCTCCCTCGGGCGTGAGCGTCACCTTGCGCGTGGAGCGCTTGAAGAGCTTCACCCCGAGCCGTTCCTCGAGCTGGTCGATGCGCCGGCCCACCATCGCCGGGGTGATCCCCTCCTCGCGGGCGGCAGCGGACAGGCTGCCGCGCTGCGCGACATCCACGAAGGTGGTGAGCTCCTTGAACTTGTCCATGGCCGACTCGAAGTATAAGACCTTTTGCGACGGCTGGCGATTACCCCCAATCCAGTAAGGTAATAGACTCTACGACTGAACCCATGGGGCGCCCCCGGCCGCAGTCCGGCGGAGCGCTCCAGAATCCCGAAAGGCACAGAAGATGGATACGAAGATCGCTCTACCCGCCGGAATGGAGATCACGGGCGCGCTCAGGCCGGAGTTCGGCCGCGTCCTCACGCCGGATGCGCTCGCCTTCGCCGCGAAGCTGCTGCGCCAGTTCGGCCCGCGCCGTGTGGAGCTCCTCGCCGCCCGCGCCCTGCGGCAGAAGGAATTCGACGCCGGGAAGATGCCCGACTTCCTCCCCGCGACGAAGAGCGTCCGCGACGCCGACTGGAAGATCGCCGACCAGCCGAAGGACATCCTGGACCGCCGCGTGGAGATCACGGGCCCGACCGACCGCAAGATGGTGATCAACGCCCTCAACTCGGGCGCCTCCACCTTCATGGCCGACTTCGAGGACGCCAACTGCCCCACGTGGGCGAACATGATCGAGGGCCAGGCGAACCTCATGGACGCGGTGCGCCGCACCATCACGTTCGAGCAGGCGGGCAAGTCCTACCGGCTGAACGAGAAGACCGGCGTCCTCTTCCCGCGCCCGCGCGGCTGGCACCTGGACGAGAAGCACGTGAAGCTCGACGGCAAGCCCGTCTCCGGCGGCATCTTCGACTTCGCGCTGTACTTCTTCCACAACGCGAAGGAGCTGCTCGCCCGCGGCTCCGGTCCCTACTTCTACCTGCCCAAGATGGAGTCGCACCTGGAGGCGCGCCTCTGGAACGACATCTTCACCGTGGCGCAGAAGGAGGTGGGCGTGCCCCACGGCTCGATCAAGGCGACCGTCCTCATCGAGACCATCGTGGCCGCCTTCGAGATGGACGAGATCCTCTGGGAGCTGCGCGACCATTCCGCCGGCCTCAACATCGGCCGCTGGGACTACATCTTCTCGTGCATCAAGAAGTTCCGCTCGCACCCCGGGTTCTGCCTGGCCGACCGCGCGCAGGTCACCATGACCTCCCCCTTCATGCGCGCCTACGCGCTGCTGCTGGTGAAGACCTGCCACCGCCGCAACGCCCCCGCGATGGGCGGCATGGCGGCGCAGATCCCCATCAAGAACGACCCCGCCGCCAACGAGGCCGCCATGGAGAAGGTGCGCGCCGACAAGCTGCGCGAGGTGACCGACGGCTGCGACGGGACGTGGGTCGCCCACCCGGGCCTCGTGCCGATCGCGAAGGAGGTCTTCGACAAGCACATGCCGCAGCCCAACCAGTACGGGAAGCAGCACCCGGAGGTGAACGTCACGGCGGCGGACCTGCTGAACTTCAAGCCCGAGGGGCCCATCACCGAGGCGGGGCTTCGCAACAACATCCAGGTCGGCATCCAGTACATCGGCTCCTGGCTGGGCGGCAACGGCTGCGTGCCCATCTTCAACCTCATGGAGGACGCCGCCACGGCCGAGATCTCGCGCTCGCAGGTCTGGCAGTGGATGCGCTCGCCCAAGGGGGCGCTGGCCGACGGCCGCAAGGTGACCAGGCAGCTCTTCCACGAGATCCTGGTCGACGAGCTGAAGAAAACGCCGTCGATCGTGGGCGCCGAGGCCTACGCCGCCGGCAAGTACGCCGAGGGCGCCAGGCTCTTCGAGGAGATCACGGCCTCGGACGAGTACGTCGAGTTCCTCACGCTGCCGGCCTACAAGGCGCTCGCCTGAGGCAGAATATCCTGCACTGCGGCCGCCGCATTCGCCGTATCGAGCGAAGCCGGCGGGAGGCCACGATGGCGTCGTCCCTCTGGGAAGGAGGCGTCGATGAAGCCGGGCGAAGTGTCGGAGTTCTTCTTCGTGGGCGCGGGCTCCATGCCCGGGCTCATCGCGTGGCTGGGCGACCCGGGTCTCGCCGTGATCGTCCTCGTGGCGCTGCTCCTGGCGGCATGCCTGGGCGCGATGGCCGACCCCGAGGCGCCGTTCCGGACGATGTCCGCTTCCGATCCGCGCGGCGAGCCGGGCGGCGAGGCTAGTCGGGCATCCTCCACGCGGTGCCGCACTTGCGACAGCGCACGCGCAGCCAGGGATGGGGAAGGGGCCGCGCCTCGGGGTCGAGGTACGGCCCCTCCGTGACGAGCCCCGAGGCGAGGATCTCGAACCGGGCGTAGGCCTTGCACGCCGGGCAGCACGAGCGGCTGCCGTAGACTTCGGCGCGCTCGAGCACCGTGATGTACCGCCGCCACGAGCGCCATCCCACCACGATGGCGCCGAAGATGGTGGCCAGCAGCGCCGCGGGCTTCCAGCCGAGCTCCGCGAAGGTCAGCGCCTCGAGGCAGGCGGCGACGGTGATCCCGGCGAGGAAGCAGGTGGTGAACGCGAGGTGGCTTTCGATGAGCTGCCGCTCGTACCACTTGCGGAACCCCACCCGGCGGATGCGCGCGGCGATGTCCATCGCCCGGAGGCTATCTCGGCGCCGGCTTCGGTTGCGGCCGCGGCGGCATGGGGCGGGGCGGCCCGGGCTGGACGGGCCGGTTGGGCCAACCGCCGTAGATGATGACCGGCTGGTCGCGCGCCGCCTCGCGCTCGAGCGCTTCCCGCTCGAGCTGCCTCTCGCGATCGAGCCGCTCCTGCCGCAGGCGCGCCTCCTCGGCCTCGCGGGCCGCGCGCTCGTCGAGGCGCTTCTGGGCCTCCTCGCCCTTGCGCAGGATCTCGTCGCGCTTCGAGGGATCGTAGTCGGTGTTGGCCGGCGTGGCGTCGACCTTGCGCTCGTCGTCCGCCTTCGGGCAGGGCGCCTGCTGGTAGGTCACCTTCCCGTCGGGCGAGGTGCAGCGGTAGAACTGCTGGGCCATGGCCGGCGCCGCCGCGAGCGCCAGGGCGAGGAAGGCGAGGCGTGCGCGTGCCACCGCCGGCCTCAGCTCGTGGGCTTGGTCTGCGGGCGGGCCTGCCCCGGCTTGGCGGGGAAACCCCAAGGCGTGTCCCAGGGGATGTCCTCGACGGGCCGCTTCTCCAGCTCGCGCTGGCGGCGCAGCCGCTCCTCGCGGGCGAGGGCCTCGCGCTCGCGCATCCGCTCGACCTCGCGGGCGCGGGCGTCGCCCGCGAAGCGCCCGGCCAGGTCGCTGCCGCGGGCCGCCTCGCGCTCGAGGAGGACGCGCGCCTCGACCTCGTCGCGGGAATCCGGGCGGTTCACGTCGATGCGCTTCTGGCCCCGGTCCGTCGGGCAGGGCGTGTCCTGGTAGGTGACGCGCCCGTCCGTCCCGGTGCAGCGGTAGAGCGTCTGCGCCGCGGCTGCAGTGCAGGCGAGCGCGAGGGCCGCGGCGACGAAGGCGCGGATCATGCGGCCCCCGAGGCCTTCGCCTGGCGGTCGGCGTGGTAGCTGGAGCGGACCATGGGCCCGCAGGCGGCGCTCGCGAAGCCCATGCGCGCGGCCTCCTCCTCGAACATCCGGAACTCGTCCGGGTGGACGAAGCGCGTCACGGGCAGGTGGCTCCTCGACGGCTGGAGGTACTGGCCGACGGTGAGCATGTCCACGCCGTGCGCGCGCAGGTCGCGCATCACGCCGAGGATCTCGTCGTTCGTCTCCCCCAGCCCGACCATGAGGCCCGACTTCGTCGGCGTGCCGGGGCGCGCGGCCTTGAAGTCCCCGAGGAGCTTCAGCGAGTGGGCGTAGTCCGAGCCGGGGCGCGCCTGCGCGTAGAGGCGGGGCACCGTCTCGAGGTTGTGGTTCATCACGTCGGGGGGGGCTGCCGCGAGGATGGCGAGCGCCCGGTCGAGGCGCCCGCGGAAGTCCGGCGTGAGGATCTCGATCTTCGTCGCCGGCGAGCGCTCGCGCACGGCGCGGATGCAGTCGACGAAGTGCTGCGCGCCGCCGTCGCGCAGGTCGTCCCGGTCGACGCTCGTGATCACCACGTAGGAGAGCCCCATGGCGGCGATGGTCTCGCCCAGCGCGCGCGGCTCGTTCGCGTCGAGCGGCTGCGGCCGGCCGTGGGCCACGTCGCAGAAGGGGCAGCGACGCGTGCACAGGTCGCCCATGATCATGAACGTGGCGGTGCCGTGGCCGAAGCACTCGCCGATGTTGGGGCAGGAGGCCTCCTCGCACACGGTGTTGAGCTTCGCCTCGCGCAGGATGCGCTTGATCTCGTGGAAGCGCTCGCCGCCGCCGGCGCGCGCGCGGATCCAGTCGGGCTTGCGCAGCGGCTCGGCCGCGACCACCTTGATCGGGATCCGCGAGGTCTTGCCGGCGCGCTTGGCGTCCAGCTTGGCTTCGGGCGTGCGTGGGTCGGCCATGGAGGCTTTCAGGGGGCCGCGAGCGCGGCGACGAGGTGCTCCTGCCAGCGGCTCTGCACCGCGGCCATCGTATCACGCACCCCCAGGTCGGCGAGCCGCGTGGCCGCGAGGCCGGGGTAGCCGCACGGGTTGATGCGGGAGAAGGCCGCGAGGTCCGCGTCGACGTTGAGCGCGATCCCGTGGAAGCTGCACCCCCGCGACACGCGCAGCCCCACCGCCGCGATCTTGGCGCCCGAGACGTACACGCCCGGCATCCCGGGCTGGCGCTGCGCCTGCACGCCGTAGCCCGCGAGCAGGTCGATCACCGATTGCTCGAGCCGGCGCACCAGCTCCTTCACGCCGAAGCCGGCGCGCTTCAGGTCCACGAGGGCGTAGGCGACGAGCTGGCCCGGGCCGTGCCAGGTCACCTGCCCGCCGCGGTCGATGCGCACGACGGGGATGGGGCCCGCGTCCAGCACGTGCTCCGGCTTGGCGGCGAGGCCCAGCGTGATGACCGGCGGGTGCTCGACGAACCACAGCTCGTCGGGCGTGGCCTCGCCGCGGGTGCGCGTGAACTCCTGCATCGCGCGCCAGACGGGCTCGTACTCGGCGCGCCCCAGGGCGCGGATCGCGGTTCCCGCGGTCGGGGAGCGGGCCGGCACCCGGTCGACCCTCACAGCACCATCATCACCATCGGGTGGCCGGACAGGTCCCGGTAGAGGGCGTCCAGCTGGTCGCGCGAGCGCGCGTTGATGGTGACGGTGACGGAAAGGTACTTGCCCGCCTTCGAGGGGCGCATCTCCATCGAGGCGGGGTCGAAGTCCGGCGCGTGGCGAAGCACCACCTCGAGGACGGCCTGGGCGTAGCCGTCCTCGCGCCGCCCCATCACCTTGATGGGGAATTGCGTCGGGAACGTGAGGAGGGGCTTCTCCCCGGGGCCGTCGGATCGCATCGCCCTTCGCGGCCGGCCTCAGTCGGCGACGGCCGCCGCGGAGGCGAGCCGCGCCTTGTATTCCTGGAAGAGCGCGTGCATGCGCCGGAACACCGGGCCGGGAACGCCCTTGCCCACGGGCTTGCCGTCGAGCGTCGTCACCGCGAGCACCTCCTTGGTCGACGAGGAGAGCCAGATCTCGTCGGCGGAGCGCACCTCGGCCTCGGTGACGGGGCGGACGTCGAAGCGGACCTTCCCCTCGCGGGCGAGGTCGGTCAGCAGCTCGTAGGTGATGCCGAGCAGGATATGGCTGTCCTGCGGGGCGGCCGCCACGGCGCCCTCCTTCACGATGAAGACGTTGGAGGCCGCGGCCTCGGTGAGGAAGCCGTCGCGGAAGAGGATGGTCTCCGCGGCGCCCGCGTCGGCCGAGACCTGGCGCGCGAGCACGTTTCCGAGGAGGGAGGTCGACTTGATGTGGCACTTCTCCCAGCGGAAGTCCATCGCCGAGACGCAGGCGACGCCCTTCTCGACCATCTCCCGCGAAGGCGTCGACAGCGGCGACACCATCATGAAGACCGTGGGCGTGAGCCCCTGGGGGATGACGTGATCGCGCTTGGGCGGCACGCCGCGGGTGACCTGGATGTAGACCGCCTGGTTGCCGGGGTGGTGGGCGAGCAGCCGGTTCACCTCGGCGATCCACCCGTCGACCGTGTGCGGGTTGGCGAGCCGGATCTCGTCCATCGAGCGCTGCAGGCGGTTGAAGTGCTCGCGCGCGCGCAGGAGCTTTCCGCCGTAGGCCGGGATCACCTCGTAGACCCCGTCGCCGAAGATGAAGCCCCGGTCGAGGGGGGAGATGCGGATCTGGTCGAGGGGGAGCAGCTCGCCGTTGAAGTGCGCGATCGGGGAGGTCATGTCGGTCACCGGAAGAGGAGGCGGATCGTGTCCCACCCGCGGGAGAGGAAGCCCGCCGCCGGGACGTCCTCGAGGGCCACGACGGCGAATTCGGCCACGGCCGCATTCGCGCGGGCGAGCTTCATTATCCCCGCATTCTGCCCCCTGGAGTAGGGCGCCACGAAGGGCTGCACCGTCTGCAGCTGCGCCTGGAGGCCCTGGAATCCGTCGCGCGGCAGCGTGAGCCAGATGTCGCGGTCGAACCCGAGCTTCACCGAGCCGCTCGTCCCCTTGAAGATCTCGGCGTTGGCGACGACGTCGCCCTTCCGGTAGAGGCGCTGCGTGTCGTAGGCGAGGAAGCCGAAGTTGAGCAGCTTCTGGTTCTCCGAAACGCGAAGCGAGTCCGACTGGGCCCCCATGACCACCGAGACGAGGCGGCGCTCGCCTCGCTTCGCGGAGGCCACGAGGCAGTAGCCGGCCGCCTCGGTGAAGCCGGTCTTCACGCCGTCCACCGTGGGGTCGAGCCAGAGCAGGCGGTTGCGGTTGGACTGCGTGATGCCGTTCCAGGTGAATTCCTTCTGCGAGTAGAGCGCGTACTCCCCGGGGAAGTCGCGGATCACGGCCGCCGCGAGCACGGCCATGTCGCGCGCGCTCGCGTAGTGGTTGGGCGCCGGGAGCCCCGTCGCGTTCACGAAGTTCGACTGGCGAAGCCCCAGCCGCTTCGCCTCGCGGTTCATGAGCTGCGCGAAGGCCTCCTCGGTGCCCGCCACCGCCTCGGCCAGCGCGATGGTGGCGTCGTTGCCCGACTGCACGATCATCCCGCGCATGAGGTCGGCGACGGTGACCGGCTTCCTCGGCTCGATGAACATGCGCGAGCCGCCCGCCCGCCAGGCCTTCTCCGACACCGTGGCCACCTGTGCCGGGTCGAGCTTCCGGTCGCGGATGGCCGAGAAGACGAGGTAGGCGGTCATGAGCTTCGTGAGAGAGGCGGGCTCGAAGCGGTCCTCCTCCGACTGCGCCGCGAGCGCCTGCCCCGAGAGCGTGTCGAGCAGGTAGTAGGCGCGCGCCGCCACGGGCGGGGGCGTGAGGGGCGCGGCGGGCGCGGCAAGGGGCAGGACGAGGGCGAGCAGGAGAGCGGCGAGGCGTTTCATCGAGGGGCGTTCTGGGGAGTGGCGGGGGTGATGACGGGGGCGAAATCGAGGGACGCGCGGATCTTGTCGGCGATGGCCTGGGCTTCGTCGCGGGTCTTGTACGGCCCGAGGCGGACGCGGTGCAGGCCGCCCGCAGACGCGACCTGGATCGGCTCGGCGAGCCACGGCAGCTCGCGCGCCACGTGGTTGCGGAAGCTCTCGGCGTTGTCCGCGCTCGAGAACGCGCCCAGCTGCAGGTAGAGGCCCGCCGGCCCGGCGGCGACGAGCGGCGTCGAGATTTCGGCAGCCTGCGGCTGCGGAAGTTCCGCGGCGGCGAGCGGCGTGACGACGGTCGCGGCGGGCGGGGGGGCCGCGGGCGCGGGCCCGGGAGGGGCCGATGCCGCCGCGAGCCGCGTCGCGTCGCGGGCGAACACGCGCTCCACCTCGACCAGGCCGCTTCCGGGCGCGGCGATGCCGAGCTTCGCCGCCGCGGCGTAGGACAGGTCGATCACGCGCCCGTCGTGGAAGGGGCCGCGGTCGTTCACGCGCACGACCACCGACTGGTTGTTCTTCACGTTCGTCACGCGCGCGTAGCTCGGGATGGGGAGCGTCTTGTGGGCGGCGGTCATGGCGAACATGTCGTAGGTCTCGCCCGAGGAGGTCTTCTGGCCGTGGAACTTGCGCCCGTACCAGGAGGCGAGGCCGCGCTCCCGCATGGGCTCGTCGTTCACCACGGGGGCGTACGTCCGCCCGAACACGGTGTAGGGGCGGTTGGCGTAGCGGTGGTAGGGCTCGTCGCGCGGCACGGCGTCGGGGATCGCGGCGATGTCGGGCGGCACCGATTCCGGCGGCCCGTCGTCGGCGTAGTAGGCCGGCTTCTTCGGCGGCGCCTTGGGCGCGGTGCCGCAGGCCGCGACGGCCACGGCGACGATCGCGAGGAGCGCCGCGCGCATCAGCTCGACACCAGCTGCTTGTGCGTGGAGATCGACATGAGGATGCCGAAGCCCACGAGCATCGAGAGCAGCGCCGTGCCGCCGTAGCTCACCATCGGCAGCGGCACCCCGACGACGGGAAGGATGCCGCTCACCATGCCCATGTTCACGAAGGCGTAGGTGAAGAAGGTGAGCGTGACGGCGCCCGCGGTGAGCCTCGCGAAGGTGGTCGAGGCGTTGGCCGCGATCATGAGCCCGCGCCCGACGATCAGCACGTAGAGGACGACCAGCAGGAGGTTGCCGGCCAGGCCGAACTCCTCGCCGTACACGGCGAGGATGAAGTCGGTGGAGCGCTCGGGGACGAAGTCGAGCTGCGCCTGCGTGCCGTTGAGCCAGCCCTTGCCGAGCACGCCGCCCGAGCCGATGGCGATCGTGGCCTGGATGATGTGGTAGCCGGCGCCAAGCGGGTCCTCCGTCGGGTCGAAGAGCGTGAGCACGCGCTTTCGCTGGTAGTCGTGGAGCATGCCCCAGAGGAACGGCAGGCTCACCATGCCGGTGACGAAGAGGCCGGCGAGGATCTTCCACGACAGCCCCGCCAGGAAGATCACGAAGAACCCGGAGGCGAAGATGAGGAGCGCCGTGCCGAGGTCGGGCTGGCGCGCGACGAGGCCCACGGGCAGCGCGAGGAGGATCGCGGCGACGGCGTAGTCGCGCAGCTGGATCCCCTCCTGGTGGCGGTGGAAGTACCACGCGAGGAGGAGCGGCACCGCGATCTTCATGACCTCGGACGGCTGGATCGTGGTGAACCCGAGGTTGAGCCAGCGGCGGGCGCCGTTTCGCACCTCGCCGAAGAGGGCCACCCCGACGAGGAGCGCGAGCCCCGCGGAATACACCGGGATCGCGAGGCGCATCAGGGCCTGCGGCGGGATGTTGGCGACGATCCAGAGCGCGGCGGCGGCCACGGCGATGTTGCGCGACTGGCCGAGGACGCGGTCGACGGAGGCCCCGCCCGAGGCGGAGTAGACCACGGTGAGGCCGAGCGCGAGGGTGAGCACGAGGCACACCATGAGGGGCCCGTCGATGCGGCGCGAGATGATGTCGAAGAGGCGGCTAATCACTCTCGGCCTCGTCGTCGCCCAGGGCCTGCTTGCGCTCGGGGCGCTTGCGCAGCAGGTAGTAGTCGAAGACCTCGCGCGCGATGGGCACGGCCGTCGAGCTGCCGTGGCCGCCGTTCTCCACCAGCAGGGCGAGGGCGATCTTGGGGTCGTCCGCGGGCGCGTAGGCGATGAAGAGCGCGTGGTCGCGCAGGCGCTCGTGCACGCGCTTCTCGTCGTACTTCTCCCCGGCCTTCATCGCGACGACCTGCGCGGTCCCGGTCTTCCCGGCGACGAGGTAGGGGGCGCCCTGCGCCGCGCGCACCGCGGTGCCCCCGGGCCGCGTCACGTCGATCATCGCGGCCCGGACGAGCTCCACGTGCTCGGGCTTGAGGGCGAGGGGCTCGCCGTTCCTCGTCGGCAGCTCGCGGACCTTCTGCGTGCGCGCGTCCTGCACCGCGCGCACGAGCCGGGGGTGCACCGGCGTGCCGCCGTTGGCGAGCGTGGCCACCGCCGTGGCGAGCTGCATCGGGGTGGCGAGCCAGTAGCCCTGCCCGATTCCCACGCTGATGGTGTCGCCGGCGTACCACTTCTGCTTGAAGCGCTGCCACTTCCAGTCGCTCGAGGGCTGCAGGCCCGGGAGCTCCCCGTCGATGTCGACGCCGGTCTTCGAGCCGAAGCCGAACTGGGTCATGAAGCGGTGGATCGCGTCCACGCCCAGGTCGTTGGCGAGGCCGTAGTAGTACGTGTCGCAGGACACCACGATGGAGCGGTGCAGGTTCACCATCCCGTGGCCGCCCTTCTTCCAGTCGCGGAAGGGGCGCGCCACGCCGGGCAGCATCCACTGGCCCGGGTCGGAGATGGTGTACTCGGGCGTGCGCTTGCCGTAGGTGAGCGCCGCGAGCGCCATGAAGGGCTTGATGGTCGACCCCGGCGGGTACTGGCCGCGCAGCGCGCGGTTGTTGAGCGGCTTGTCGGGCGAGTTGTTGAGCGCGTCCCAGTTGGCCGGGTCGATGCCGTCGACGAAGAGGTTGGGGTCGTAGCCGGGCCGCGAGACGAGCGCGAGCACGTCGCCCGTCTTGGGGTCGAGCGCCACGAGCGCGCCGCGGTAGTCCTGGAACGCCTCCTCGGCCACGCGCTGCAGCTTGATGTCGAGGGTGACCAGCAGGTTGTTGCCCGACTGCGGCTCGGAGCGCGAGAGCGCGCGGATGGCGCGCCCGCCGGCGTCGATCTCCACCTGCTCGCTGCCCGTGATGCCGTGCAGCTCCTTCTCGTAGGCGCCCTCGATGCCGAGCTTGCCGATGTGGTCGGTGCCCTTGTAGTTCGTCGCGAGCCCGGCCGCCTCGATGCGCCGCACGTCGGCCTCGTTGATGCGGCCGATGTAGCCCACCGCATGGGAGGCGATGTCGCCGTGGGGGTAGGAGCGGAAGAGCCGCGCCTTGATCTCGAAGCCCGGGAAGCGGTAGCGGTTCACCGCGAACCTCGCCACCTCCTCCTCCGTGAGGCGCGTGCGGATGGGCAGGCTCTCGAAGTTCTTGCTCTCCTCCTGCAGGCGCTTGAAGCGGCGGCGGTCGCGCGGGGTCACCTCGATCACCTGCGAGAGCTCGTCGATGGCCCGCTCGACGTTGCCCACCTTGCCGGGCGTGACCTCGAGCGTGTAGGCGGAGTAGTTGGCCGCGAGGACCTCGCCGTTCCTGTCGAGGATGAGGCCGCGGTTGGGGACGACGGGGACCACCGAGATCCGGTTCGCCTCGGCGAGGGTGTGGTAGTGCTCGCGCTGCACGACCTGCAGCCAGACGAAGCGGGCGACGAGGAGCCCGAAGGCCACGAGCGCCGCGAGCCCCGCCACGGTGAGGCGTGCGCGGAAGACGTTGAGCTCCGCGCGCTGGTCGCGAAGCGTCTGCCCGACGACGCTCATACGGGCGATTCCCGGCGCATCCGGCGAAGGCCGGGCAGGTAGAGGAGCCAGGTGAGCGGCGCCCACGCGAGCGAGGCGAGCACCGGCGAGAGCGCCATGGCGAGCCCGGGGAGCGAGGCGCCGAGCAGGAGGTTCAGCAGCAGCACCACGGCCGTCGCCCCGATGAAGAGGCCCAGCACGTGCAGCGTCTGCTCGAGGAGCGGGAAGGAGAGCACGCGCACGCGCAGCACCTGCGCCCCGTAGGTGGCGACCACGTACGCGAGCGCGTGCTGCCCCAGCAGCATCGAGTCGCCCACGTCCATCGCGAGGCCGAGGGCGAAGGCGAGGCCCTGGCCCACGGAGCCGGGCTGGTGGATGACCCAGAACACCAGCACCACGAGCACGAGGTCGGGGCGCGCGGCGAGCGCCCAGCCGGCCCACGGCAGCGAGTTGAACAGGTAGGCGGCCACGAACGAGGCGAGGATGAGGCCCGCTCCGGCGGGAACCCGCATCACGTCGCGCGCGACGGGAGTCAGGTCGGCCGGTCTCATGGCTGGCGCCTCGGCTTTCCCGGGCCGCGGTCCTTGGCGGGGCGCTTCTCGTCGGCGCGCGCCTCGGGCGCGGGCGGGGCCGCGGGCCGCTGCGCCGTGAGGATGCGCACGAAGCGATGGTTGTCGACACCCGCCGCGGGCCGCGCCGTGATCTTGGCGAACATGTAGGCCGCGTTCTTCTCCACCCCGGTCACGCGCGCCACGACGAGCCCCGCGGGGTAGGTGCCGTCGATGCCCGAGGTCACGAAGAGGTCGCCGTTCTGGATGTCGGCGGACACGGGCATGAAGGGCACGTCGATGGAACCGTCCTTGCCCGAGCCCACGGCGATGGCGCGAAGCCCGTTCCTCGTGAGCATCACCGGCACGGACTGGTCCTTCTCGGTGAGGAGCGTCACCTCGCTGGTGAACGTGCCGACCGCGGTCACCTGGCCCACCACGCCCTGGCCGTCGATCACCGGCATGCCGGACTTCACGCCCTGGGTGAGCCCCTTGTCGAGGATGAGCTTCCTCACGAAGGGGTTGCGGCCGTAGGAGAGCACCTCCGCCAGCACGCCGTCGGCGGCGAAGCGGCTGCGCTCGGGGGTCATCGCGAGCAGGTGCGCCTGCTCGGCCGCGAGGAGCTTCGCCTGCTGCGCCTCGGCCGCGTTCTCGAGGAGCTTCGCCCTGAGCTGCTCGTTCTCGCGCAGGAGCCTGTCCTGCGACGAGAAGTAGTCCGTCACCCGCGCGAGCGCCATGGCGGGCGCGCCGGCGGCCTGCTGCAGCGGGGCGACGAGCACGGAGAGCGACAGCCGCACCGCCTCGAGGGCGCCGAAGCGGTGGTCCGCGATCATCGTCGCGATCGCGAGGAGTGCGAAGAACGTGAGGCGGGCGAGAGGGCTGGGCCCGCGGTGGAAGAACGGAGGCGGCTCGTGGATCACGCCGGCGCGGGCGTCAGTCGTTCGTGAAGACGGTGCCCAGCTTGTCCATCTCCTCGAGCGCCCGGCCGGAGCCGCGGACCACGCAGGTGAGCGGGTCGTCGGCGACGATCACCGGCAGCCCCGTCTCCTCCATCAGCAGGCGGTCGAGCTCGCGAAGGAGCGCGCCTCCCCCCGTGAGGACCATGCCCTTCTCGGCGATGTCGGCGCCCAGCTCGGGCGGCGTCTGCTCGAGGGCGCTCTTCACGGCGGAGACGATGGAGTTGAGCGGGTCGGTGAGCGCCTCCAGGATCTCGTTGGAGGAGATCGTGAAGGAGCGCGGGATGCCCTCGGCGAGGTTGCGGCCCTTCACCTCCATCTCGCGGACCTCGGCGCCGGGGAACGCGGACCCGATCTGCTTCTTGATCTGCTCGGCCGTCGATTCCCCGATGAGCATGCCGTAGTTGCGGCGGATGTAGTTGATGATGGCCTCGTCGAACTTGTCGCCGCCCACGCGCACGGAGGCCGAGTAGACGATGCCGCCCAGCGAGATCACGCCGACTTCCGTCGTGCCGCCGCCGATGTCCACGACCATGGAGCCGGTCGCGTCGGCGATGGGAAGGTCCGCGCCGATGGCGGCCGCCATGGGCTCCTCGATGAGGAACACCTGGGAGGCGCCCGCGCCGATGGCGCTTTCCTTGATGGCACGGCGCTCGACCTGGGTCGAGCCGTAGGGCACGCAGATCACGATGCGCGGGCTCGGCCGGAACCACTGGTTGTCGTGGATCTTCTTGATGAAGTACTTGAGCATCTGCTCCGTGATCGTGAAGTCCGCGATCACGCCGTCCTTCATCGGGCGGATGGCCGTGATGTTGCCGGGCGTGCGCCCCAGCATCTGCTTGGCCGCGAGGCCCACGGCCTGGATGGTCTTCTTGCCGTTGGGACCGCCTTCCTGGCGGATCGCGACGACCGACGGCTCGTCGAGGACGATGCCCTTGCCGCGCACGTAGATGAGCGTGTTGGCGGTGCCGAGATCGATGGCGAGGTCGGTGGAAAAGTACTTGGAAACGAAAGAGAACATCTTGATCCGTAAGGAAATTCGGGCTGCCGGCTTTCCCCGGGGAGCGGGGGTCGCCTATAATAGCCCAAAATCACGATGAATTAAGGCCTTAGAGCGCCTTTCGCATGCTGTCCCTCGATGAAGTCCGCCGCATCGCCGAGCTCGCCCGGATCGAAGTCCCTGAGGGGCGCGTTGCGGCATTGCAGCAAAGCCTCAACGGCATCTTCGGCCTGATCGAGCAGATGCGCGCCGTCGACACCACGGGAGTCGAGCCCATGGCGCACGCGGTGGACGTGACGCAGCGCCTGCGCGAAGACCGCGTCACGGAGAGCGACCAGCACGTTCTGTTCCAGGCCGCGGCGCCGCAGGTGGAGGACGGCCTCTACCTCGTGCCGAAGGTCATCGAGTAGCTCCGCGCGGCCGGCGAAGCGTCGCCGCGCCCCGACACGCCTGCCCATGTTCGACCTCACCCTTTCCGGTCTCGCTTCCCTTCTTCGCGCGCGCAAGGCCTCCAGCGAGGAGCTGGCGCGGCTCTTCCTCGAGCGCATCGCGCGGCTCGACGCGGGCCTCAACTCGTTCATCACGGTGGACGCGGAGAAGGCGCTCGCGAGCGCGCGCGCCGCCGACGCGCGCCTCGCCCGCGGGGATGCGGGGCCGCTCACGGGCATTCCCATCGCCCACAAGGACCTCTTCTGCGCGAAGGGGTGGAGGACGACCTGCGGCTCGCGCATGCTCGCGGACTGGGTCTCGCCCTACGACGCGCACGTGGTCGAGCAGTTCGACCGCGCCGGCGCCGTGCTCGTCGGCAAGACGAACATGGACGAGTTCGCGATGGGCTCGTCCAACGAGAGCTCCTGCTTCGGGCCCGTCCGCAACCCCTGGGACACCGCGCGCGTGCCCGGCGGAAGCTCCGGGGGATCGGCCGCGGCGGTCGCCGCGCGCCTCGTGCCCGCGGCCACGGGCACCGACACCGGCGGCTCCATCCGCCAGCCGGCCTCGCTCACCGGCACCTGCGGCATCCGCCCCACCTACGGCGCCGTGTCGCGCTACGGGATGGTGGCCTTCGCCTCTTCCCTCGACCAGGGCGGCGCATTCGGCAAGAGCGCCGAGGACCTCGCGCTGATGATGAACGTCATGGCGGGCTTCGACGAGCGCGACTCCACGAGCATCGAGCGCCCGAAGGAGGACTACGCGCGCGACCTCGCGAAGCCGCTCGCGGGCCTGCGGGTCGGGATCCCGAAGGAGTACTTCACCGCGGACCTCTCGCCCGACGTCGCCGCGTGCGTCACCGCCGCGATCGGGGAGCTGCGAAGGCTGGGCGCCACGACCGTGGAGGTGAGCCTGCCCAACCAGGCGCTCGCCGTGCCCGTCTACTACGTGATCGCGCCGGCCGAGGCCTCCTCGAACCTGTCGCGCTTCGACGGCGTGCGCTACGGCCACCGCGCCTCGGGCTACGCCGACCTCGCGGACATGTACCGCAGGAGCCGCGCCGAGGGCTTCGGCCCCGAGGTGCAGCGGCGCATCCTGGTGGGCACGTACGTGCTCTCGCACGGCTACTACGACGCCTACTACCTGCAGGCGCAGAAGGTGCGGCGCCTCATCGCGCGCGACTTCGCCGAGGCGTTCGCCTCGTGCGACGTGATCGCCGGCCCCGCGGCGCCCACGGTCGCCTTTCCCATCGGCGAGAAGACGAGCGACCCGGTGCAGATGTACCTCGAGGACCTCTACACGATTTCGGTGAACCTCGCGGGGCTGCCGGGGCTCTCGGTCCCCTGCGGGTCCGGGGCGCACGGCCTGCCGGTGGGTCTGCAGCTCGTCGGCAACTACTTCGACGAGGCGCGCATGCTGAACGTCGCGCACCAGTACCAGCTCGCCACCGACTGGCACCGCAAGGCGCCGCCCGGGTACGGGGGGCAGGCATGAAGTGGGAAGTCGTCATCGGGCTGGAAACGCACGCGCAGCTGTCGACCGCGTCCAAGATCTTCTCCGGCGCGGCGACCGCGTTCGGCGCCGCGCCCAACACGCAGGCCTCGGCCGTGGACATCGCCCTGCCGGGCGTGCTGCCCGTGCTCAACAAGGGCGCCGTCGAGCGCGCCATCCGCTTTGGCCTCTCGGTGGGCGCCACGATCGCGCCGCGCAGCGTCTTCGCGCGCAAGAACTACTTCTACCCCGACCTCCCGAAGGGCTACCAGATCAGCCAGTACGAGCTTCCCGTGGTGTCTGGCGGCGAGATCGCGATCCTCGTGGACGGCGCCGAGAAGCGCGTGCGGCTCACGCGGGCGCACCTCGAGGAGGACGCCGGCAAGAGCCTGCACGAGGACTTCCACGGAATGACCGGCATCGACTTGAACCGCGCCGGCACGCCGCTGCTCGAGATCGTGTCGGAGCCCGACATGCGAAGCGCGAAGGAGGCGGTGGCCTACGCCAAGGCGCTGCACTCGCTCGTGCGCTGGATCGGCATCTGCGACGGCAACATGCAGGAGGGCTCCTTCCGCTGCGACGCCAACGTCTCGGTGCGGCCGATGGGCTCGGAGAAGCTCGGCACGCGCTGCGAGATCAAGAACCTCAACTCCTTCCGCTTCCTCGAGAAGGCGATCGAGCACGAGGTGCGCCGCCAGGTCGAGCTCATCGAGGACGGCGGCACGGTGCGCCAGGAGACCCGCCTGTGGGACCCGCAGAAGGGCGAGACGCGCTCGATGCGCTCCAAGGAGGACGCGCACGACTACCGCTACTTCCCGGATCCCGACCTGCTGCCGCTCGCGATCTCCGCGGACTGGGTCGCCCGGGTGCGCTCCACGCTGCCGGAGCTGCCGGCGGCCATGCGCGCGCGCTTCGTCGCCGACTACGGCCTGGCGCCCGTCGATGCGACCACCCTCACCGCGACCCAGGCGATCGCCGCCTACTTCGAGGAAGTCGTGCGCGGCGTGGGCGGGGAGCCCAGGGCCTGCGCCAACTGGGTGCTGGGCGAGCTCTCGGCGCTCCTCAACCGGCTCGAGGTGGAGGCCGACGCGAGCCCGGTGCCCGCGCGCGCCCTCGCGGGCCTCGTGAAGCGCGTGCTCGACGGGACGGTATCCGGGAAGACCGCGAAGGACGTGTTCGAGGCGATGGCGGCAGGCGAAGGCGAGGCCGACGCCATCATCGGGAAGCGGGGGCTTCGCCAGATCTCCGACAGCGGCGCGATCGAGGCGCTGGTGGACCAGGTGCTCGCCGCCAACCCGAAGCTCGTGGAGGACTGGCGCGCCGGCAGGGAGAAAGCCTTCAACGCGCTGGTGGGGCAGGTGATGAAGGCCTCGCAGGGCAAGGCCAACCCCGCGCAGGCGAACGCGATCCTCAAGGCGAAGCTGGGCTGAGGGCCGCGCCACCGCGGCGCGGGCCGGGCGAACCGCGGGTCAGTTCGTCGGCACGATGTAGATGTTGTACCGCTTGGTCGTCTGCTTCGCCGGGTCGGCCCTCTTGCTGGCGGCCTCGATCTCCTTCGGGTCGCGAAGGTCGAGCTTGCCCTCGGCCTTGAGGTTCTTGAGCTCCCGCCACCGCTTCTTGTCGGCGTCGTACTTTTCGCGGACCTGCTGCATCTCCTTCTCGTAGTCCGCGATGGAGCGCACGAGCGCGGCGCGCTCGGCCTTGGTGCGCTCGAGGTCGGCTACGAGCTGAGCCGGCGCCTCGCGGGTCTTCCCGGCGGCCTTGCTCTTGCCGGCCTTGTAGAACTCCATCTCCGCCTCGAGCTCCTGCAGGCGCTTGTCGACGGCGACCGTGCGGTCCTGGGCGCTCTTGATGCGGCCCTCGATGGGCTTCAGGTTCAGGTCGCGCGAGGTGTCGATGTCCTTCTCGGAGCTGTAGGTCGCGAGGAGCGCGAGATCCTTGCGCCGCTGCTCGGCGGCGGCCTTCTCGGCCTCCACCTTCCGGGCGGCCTCCTCCCGCTTGGCCTTGACCTGCTCCGGGGTCAGGGTGGGCTCGATCGTGCGCAGGACCATCCCGGACCGGCTCACCTCCTGCATCGGCACCGTGGCGCAGGCCGCGGGAGGGGTGTCTCCGATGTGGGTGATGCCCTTCTCGTCCTTGCACTTGTAGGCCGCGTGCGCCGCGGGAGCGGCCACCATCGCCAAGATCAGCAGTCTCTTCATCACGCCCTTCCTTTGCGCCCCGGCCGGCCGTCTTCGCGCCCGTGCCGCCAAGCCTGTTGTGGTTTCAAACCCCGTATCGCCGCCGGTACTCCTCGATGGCGGGAACCTGGTCACGAAGCCCGGCCCGCCCCCGGAGGGTGGCGAGCACGTCTTCGAGCGTTGCAATGGCAGTAACGGGGATGCCGTGGTTTCGGCTGACTTCCTGGGTGGCCGAAAGCTCCCCCAGCCCCCGCTCCTGGCGGTCCAGAGCAATTAGCACACCAGCCGGCACGGCCCCGGCGCCCCGGATCATCGCTTCCGACTCCCGGACAGACGTGCCGGCCGAGATCACGTCGTCGATGATCATGACGCGGCCCCGAAGTGGTGCGCCGATGATGTTCCCGCCCTCGCCATGGTCCTTCGCTTCCTTGCGGTTGTACGAGAACGGCACATTGTGACCCATTTCAGCCAGCGCCACGGCCGTCGCGGAGGCGAGGGTGATGCCCTTGTAGGCCGGGCCGAAGAGGAGGTCGAAGGCGATGCCCGAGGCCAGCGCCGCCCGCGCGTAGTACCGGGCCAGCTCCCCGAGGCTCGCCCCGTCGTGGAACAGCCCGGCGTTGAAGAAGTAGGGGGAGAGGCGCCCCGCCTTGGTCTTGAACTCGCCGAAGCGCAGCACGCCGGTCCGGATGGCGAACTCGACGAACTGGCGGCGGAAATCCTGGCCGGAGGGGGGCTGGGCGGCGTCCATGGGTAGCGACCGTTAGAATGTGAGGCTATTTTCGCCGAAAAACGGGAACGGGACATCCCTTGCGAATCATCACCCTCAACGCCAACGGCATCCGCTCGGCCGCCTCCAAGGGCTTCCTCGACTGGATGAGGCGCCAGAAGGCGGACCTCGTCTGCCTCCAGGAGATCAAGGCGCAGGAGGCCGACCTCCCGAAGGAGATCCTCGCCCCGGCGCGGCACCACGCCTTCCTCCACCCCGCCGAGAAGAAGGGCTACAGCGGCGTGGCCGTCTACGCCCGCAAGGAGCCGGACCGCGTGGTGCTGGGGCTCGGCATCAGGGACATCGACGCCCAGGGCCGCTACCTCCAGCTCGACTACGGCAACCTCTCCGTGGTGTCCATCTACGTGCCCTCCGGTTCCTCGGGCGAGGAGGCGCAGGCGCGCAAGTTCTCCTTCATGAAGCGCTTCATGCCGCGCCTCAAGTCGATGATGGCCTCGGGACGCGAGTTCATCCTGTGCGGCGACTGGAACATCGCGCACAAGGAGATCGACCTGAAGAACTGGCGCTCGAACCAGAAGAACTCGGGCTTCCTGCCGGAGGAGCGCGCCTGGCTCACGAGCGCCTTCGACCACGTGGGGTGGGTGGACGTGTTCCGCACCCTCAACCCGCTGCCGGAGCAGTACACGTGGTGGTCCAACCGCGGCCGCGCGTGGGAGAAGAACGTGGGATGGCGCCTCGACTACCAGATCGCCACCCCCGCCATCGCCGGCTGCGCCGAGTACGCCCGCATCTACAAGGACCGGCGCTTCTCGGATCACGCTCCCCTCACCATCGACTACGACTTCTCGCTGTAGTGCTCCGCCTTTCGAACGTCACCCTCTCGCGCGGCGCGCGCGTCCTGCTGAAGGACGCCTCGCTCACGGTGTTTCCCGGCCACCGCGTGGGCCTCGTCGGCCCCAACGGCTCGGGCAAGTCGAGCCTCTTCGCGCTCGTCCGGGGCGAGCTGCACCAGGACGCGGGCGAGGTGGAGCTGCCGCAGCGCTGGGTCCTCGCGCACGTGGCGCAGGAGCTCGAGTCCCTCGAGCGCGCCGCGCTCGATTTCGTGATGGACGGCGACGTCGAGCTTCGCGAGGTGGAGACGGCCATCCGCGAGGCCGAGGCGGCTCACGAGGAAGGCGAGAAGGCGGCGCTCCTGCACGCCCGCTACGACGAGATCGGCGGCTACTCGGCCAGGGCGCGGGCGCAGGCGCTCATGTCGGGCCTGGGCTTCGGGCCGGAGGCCGAGGCGCGCAGCGTCGCCACCTTCTCTGGCGGCTGGCGCATGCGCCTCAACCTCGCGCGCGCCCTCATGTGCCGCTCGGACCTGCTGCTCCTGGACGAGCCCACGAACCACCTCGACCTCGACGCGGTGTTGTGGCTCGAGGACTGGCTGAAGGCCTACCCCGGGGCGCTGCTCCTCATCACCCACGACCGCGAATTCCTCGACTCCGTGGTCGGGACGATCGTGCACGTCGACGCGCAGAAGCTCACGTCCTACGCCGGCAACTACTCCGCGTTCGAGCGCCAGCGCGCCGAGCGGCTCGCGCAGCAGCAGGCCGCGCACGAGAAGCAGGTGCGCACGCGCGCCCACCTGCAGGCCTTCATCGACCGCTTCCGCGCCAAGGCCACCAAGGCGCGGCAGGCGCAGAGCCGCATCAAGGCGCTGGAGAAGCTGGAGGACATCGCCGAGGCGCACATCGACTCGCCCTTCACCTTCGCCTTCCGCGCGCCGCCCGTGAAGCCGAAGCTCCTCTTCCGCGTGGCGGAGGCCGACGCGGGCTACGGGGACAAGGCGGTGCTCTCGGGCGTGGAGTGGAGCGTGTACTTCGGCGAGGCCATCGGGCTCCTCGGCCCCAACGGCGCCGGCAAGTCGACGCTCCTCAAGACCATCGTGGGCGACCTCGCGCCCGTCTCGGGCGAGGTCATCCGTTCCCCGGACCTGCGCATCGGCTACTTCGCGCAGCACCAGGTGGAGAAGCTGCGGCTGGAGGAGAGCGCGCTCTGGCACCTCGCGCGGCTCGCGCCGGAGGCGCGCGAGCAGGACCTGCGCGACTTCCTGGGGGGCTTCGACTTCCGCGGCGACCAGGTCTTCCAGAAGGTGGAGAGCTTCTCGGGCGGCGAGAAGGCGCGCCTCGCGCTCGCCCTCATCGTGTGGGAGCGGCCCAACCTCCTCGTGCTCGACGAGCCCACCAACCACCTCGACATCGAGATGCGCGAGGCGCTGGCCCAGGCGCTGCAGGACTTCGAGGGCACGCTCATCGTCGTCGCCCACGACCGGCACCTGCTCGAGGCCGCTACGGACCAGTGGTGGCTCGTGGCCGACGGCAGGGTCGCGCCCTTCGACGGCGACCTCGATGGCTATCGCGAGTGGTCGAGGCAGTACCGCGCGCGCGGCGCGAAGGCGGACGACGCGGGCAAGGGCCCCGACCGCAGGGCGCAGAAGCGCGCGCAGGCCGAGGCGAGGCAGCGGCTCGCGGACGCGAAGAAGCCCTTCGAGAAGAGGATCGCCGCCATCGAGAAGGAGATCGCGCGACTGCAGCCGGAGAAGGAGACGCTCGACGCGTGGCTCGCTTCTGGCGAGGCGTACGGGGAGGCCATGCGCGCGGAGCTGGCGGAGAAGTCGCGGCGCCACGGCGAGATCGCGGCGCTGATCGCGCAGCTCGAGGAGGACTGGCTGTGGGCCAGCGCCGAGATGGACGCCGCGGTCAACCGCTCGCGCGAATGAGCGTTTTCGGAGGTGCGGCCGCGCACGTCGACGCGGCCTCACCCACCGGAGGCCCCATGCATCTCGAATCCGCATTGCCCATCGTGAAAGCGCTGGCGGACGGCGTGAACCCCGTCACCGGCGAGGCATATCCCGAAGACAGCCCCTACGCCGAGCCGCGTGCCCTTCGCGCGCTCTTCTCCGCCGTCGACCTCATGCAGCGCGAGGTGGAAAAGGAGAAGCGGCGCGAGCGGCTCCCCGCCAATTTCGGCAAGCCCTGGACGGAAGGCGAGGACCGCGACATCGCGGTGGCCTTCGACGCCGGCGCCAACATCGCCGACATGGCGCGCAGGCACGCGCGCACGCAGGGCTCCATCCGCCTGCGGCTCGAGAAGCTGGGCAAGCTCCCGCCTTCCGGCGAGGCGCGCTACGAGGTCAGCCCTCGCGCTGCTTGAGCCTGAGCGCCGCCGAGTTCATGCAGTAGCGGCGCCCCGTGGGCTTCGGGCCGTCGTCGAACACGTGGCCGAGGTGGGCGTCGCAGTTCGAGCACACCACCTCGGTGCGCACCATCAGGTGGCTCAGGTCCTCGCGCTCCTCGACCGCGCCGGGCGTCGCCGGCTCGAAGAACGAGGGCCAGCCGCAGCCTGCGTCGAACTTCGTGTCGGAGACGAAGAGGTCCTGCCCGCAGCACACGCACTGGTAGGTGCCGGCCGTCCAGCAGTCGTCGTACTCGCCGGAGAAGGGGCGCTCGGTCGCGGCCTTGCGCGTCACCTCGAACTGCTTCGGGGTGAGGAGCTTCTTCCACTCGTCGACGGTCTTGAAGAGCTTGGCCATGGCGGCGCCTTCCGGGGGCAGGAGGCTGCATTCTATTCGCGTCCGCGGCGGCCGGTTCGCCGGGCCGGGCCGGCCGCGAATACACTGGAGCGGTGAAGAACGTCGCGGAACGCCTGTCGTGAAGCGCCTCGCCTGCATCGTGGCCGCCGCCGTCCTGTCCGTGGGCGTGCGGGCGGCGGAATTCGGGACGCCCGGTGGCCCCGAGCCGGCCAACCTCGGCGAGGTGATGGAGACCTTGCGCCGGGATCCCTACGACCTCGAGCTGCTCATCAGCTTCGGCACCTCCAAGGGAGGTTCCGCCGGGCACCTCGCGCTCGCCCTGCGCGACTCCGCGCCCGGCGACGACCTCGTGTACTCCGCCAACTTCTACGCCGACCGCGACCCGAAGCACGCCAGGGACTTCTACACCGACGAGCTCATGGTCGCCATCCCGAAGCGGGAGTACCTGTACGGCACCCGCTCGACGTTGGGCCCGAAGGCCTCCTTCGGCCTGGACTACGGCGAGGTCTACAAGCGCTCGGTCATCGGCGTGCGCGTCCGCGGCGTGCCGGCCGCCGAGAAGGAGGCGCTCGCCGCCTTCTTCCGGCGCCTCAACGACGATTTCCGCCGCCGCGCGCGGGACGCCGAGTACCACGACCGCGAGGTGAAGTACGACTACCTGCGCCTCAACTGCGCGAAGACGATCGGCTCCGCCTTCCGGTTCGGCGCGGGGTACCGGGACCTGGAGGTGGAGGGCACGAAGGTCCTGCCGGGGCTCTCGAGGGTGGTGGCCGCGGCCAACGCCAACATCCCCACCGAGATGGCGCTGAAGCTCCTTGAGGCGTGGAACGCGCGCGGCTACGGGCTCGACGTCGTTCTCTACCGGAAGTACGCGGGCTCGACGTGGGTCGATCCGCACGACGAGGAGAAGGTGGCGTTCGGGGACCTGCCCAACCGCTTCCCCTCGGTGCTTTCGCGCGACTTCCGCAAGGAGGCCGGCGAGTACGAGGACTACGACAACCTCTTCGCCATGTATCTCTTCTACAACCTCGGCCGCTACGGGGTGCGCGTCGACGGCGCCGCGGGTCGGCTCGAGATCGCGCACCGCAAGGATCCGCTCGCCTATCGGGAGGCCGCGGCGCTCGCCGCCGGGAGCGCGCGTTCCGACAGCGAGAACTACCGCCGCCACGCCCGGTTCCGCCCGAAGGGCCGCCGCGTGGGCGAGGCGGACGAGTAAGTGGCCGCCCGTGACCTCGTCCTGGCAGCGAAACGCCGGCGCGGTGCGCCGGTTCGCGCGGCTGATGCGTTTGGGGGCGTGGCTGCAGTCGCTGCCGGCGCGGCTCGTGCCTGCACCGGTGCGGCTGGTGCAGATCGGCTCCGCCTTCTGGCAATCGCGGGCGCTCCACGTCGCGGCGCGGCTCGACATCGCCACGGTGCTGGGCGACGGGGAGCTCGGCGCCGAAGCGATCGCCGCCCGGGCTGGCGGGCACCCGGATGCCGTCGCGCGCCTCATGCGGTTCCTGGCCGCGATGGGCGTCTTCGAGGAGACGGGGCCGGCGACGTTCCGCAACAACCGCGTCTCCGCCTGCCTGCGCGCCGACCACCCGCAGTCGGTGCGCGCCATGGTCCTCATTCACAACTCGGAGGCCATGAGCCGCCCGTGGTACGAGCAGCTGGAGCGCGGCGTGCGCGAGGGCACGCCGCCTTTCGTCCTCGCGCACGGGCAGGAGCTCTTCGCCTGGCTCGACGGCCACGCGGAGATGAACGCCCTGTTCTCGCAGGCCATGGACAGCGTCGAGGCGCTGGCCGGCACGAGCTTCGCCACGGACTTCGACAGGGTCGTCGATGTGGGCGGGGCCCGGGGCCACTGGGCCGCCCACCCGGCAGCGGGCGTGGACCGGCTTCGGTTCGAGGCGGGCGACGTGCTCGCGTCGGTGCCCGCGGCGCAGGGCCCGCGGGACGCCCACCTCCTGTCGGCGGTGCGGCACGGCTTCGACGACGGGACGGCCGCGGACCTCGCCGGCGCCTCGTTCGACATGCAGATGTTCATGGGCACGCGGGGCCGCGAGCGCACCCTCGCGCAGTGGCGCGCGCTCTTCGAACGCGGCGGGGTCGAGCTTGAGGAGGTGGTGGGGCTGCGATCCTTCGGCAGCCTGCTGGTGCTGCGGTCCGCCTGACGCCTTACGCCAGGCACCCCTCGAGCAAGCGCAGGAAATTCCCGCCGATGAAGGCGGCGATGTCCTCCTGCGTGAGGCCCGCATCGCCCATGGCCGCCATCAGCTTCGGCAGCGAAGCGATGGACGTCCAACCTTCGACCAGGCGCGGCAGGCCACCCCCGCCATCGGTCCCCAGGCCGCAGTGCTCGATCCCCAGCCGGCGCTTCATCTCGGCGATCTCCTCGGCCCAGTGCCTGAGCGTCGTCCGCTGCGATCGGTTCCCGGAATAGGCGAACGGCCACGTGCATACGACGCCGCCAGTCTTCGCGATCATTTCCAGTTCCTGCCACGGCCGCAGGCGGCGCAGCCCCGGGCCGTCCTCGCCGGCAAGGAGCGGGCTCGTATGGGAGTCGACCAAGGGCCTTGCGCAGACTTCCGCGATGCCCTTCAGGGTGCCGCCCTTCGCGTGCGCGACGTCGACGAGCATTCCCAGCGAATTCATCCGCTCGACGACCTGGATGCCGAAGCGGGTCAGCGGACCATCGGACCCCGAGCGCTGGTTGCAGCCGATCTCGTTGTCGCGATCGTGGACGAGCGTCATCATCCTCACGCCCTCCTGGTGGAACGCGTCGAGGTTGCGCAGGTTGCCTTCGAGCGCGTCGCCGCCTTCGATCGCCTTCAGGCCGCCGGGAGCTCCGGGCTTCGCGATGAGCGCGCGCAGGCCGGAAGCGTCCCGCACGGGACGAAGGTCTCCCCTTTCCTCGAGCCGCCGGACCTGCCCCAGCTGGTCCAGGGTGTCGCGAAAGGGCGAGCCGAAGCGGCCGCGGTGGAAGGCCATGTCCCCGACGGCCGAGAACGCGCAGAGCGTCATCCCTGCCTGCCGGATGATCTCGAGGGTCGGCGTCGAGGGATCGTAAGTTCGGCTTCCGTGAAGCTGGCCGGGATGGGCGTGGGCATCGGCGAACAGCAGCGGCTCCGATCGCGCTGCATCCTTCGGGGAGGGTCCCGCAGCCTCCGAACCTCGCGCCAGGCCGTTGAAGACGGCGACCACCCCGGCGGTGGCGGCATATCCGGTGAACTGCCTCCTGTCCATCACTTCCCCAGCGGCCGAGGATAGAATCCATTGTAGCGAGTGCCGCAGGGTGCGTCGCCGGCGGCAAGGGCGCGCAGGGCCCCGCTTCCGGTATCCTCTCCCGCACCTTGCCGACCCACGACTACACCGCCGTTTTCCGCGACCGCCGCCTCGCGGTCATCCTCCTCCTCGGCTTCTCCTCCGGCCTTCCCCTCGCGCTGACGGGCGGCACGCTGCAGGCGTGGATGACCGTGGAGGGAGTGGATCTCTCCACCATCGGCATCTTCACGCTCGTGGGGCTGCCCTACACGTGGAAGTTCCTGTGGGCGCCGATGATGGACCGCTTCGTGCCTCCGTTCCTCGGCCGGCGGCGCGGGTGGCTCCTCCTCACGCAGCTCTCGCTCGCTGCGCTCATCGCGGCGATGGCCTTCGCGTCCCCCAGGGGCGACCTCGCCTGGCTTGCGCTCCTCGCGGTGCTGGTGGCCTTCACCTCGGCCTCGCAGGACATCGTGTTCGACGCCTACCGGACGGACGTCGCCAGGCCCAAGCAGCGCGGCCTCGCCGCGGCCTTCACCGTGGTGGGCTACCGCGTCGCGATGCTCACCTCCGGCGCCGCGGCCCTCGTGCTGGTGGCGGGGTCGGGCTTCATTCCCGCGCTGGGCTGGAAGAGCACCTACCTGCTCATGGCGGGGCTCATGGGCGTGGGCGCCCTCGCGACGCTGTGGGGGCCGGAGCCCGAGGCCGCCGCGCCGCCGCCGCGCACGCTGGAGGAGGCCGTGTGGGCGCCGCTCAAGGAATTCTTCTCGCGGCCCGGCGCCTGGGCGCTCCTCGTGCTCATCGTCCTCTACAAGCTGGGCGACGCGTTCGCGGGCTCGCTCACCACCGCGTTCCTGCTTCGCGGGGCGGGCTTCTCGCTGGACGACGTGGGCTACGTGAACAAGGGCATGGGGCTCGCGGCCACCATCTTCGGCGCGCTCTTCGGCGGCGCGCTCATGGTGCGGCTGGGCCTCTTCCGCGCGCTCATGACCTTCGGGATCCTGCAGGCGGTGTCGAACCTCGGCTTCATGGCGCTCGCCGCCTCGGGGAAGAGCTGGCCCCTGATGATCTTCGCCGTCGGCTTCGAGAACCTCTGCGGCGGGATGGGCACGGCGGCCTTCGTCGCGCTCCTCATGGCGCTCTGCGACCACCGCTTCACCGCCACGCAGTACGCGCTCCTGTCCGCGCTCGCCGCCTTCGGCCGCGTCTACGTCGGCCCGGCCGCCGGCTACGCCACGGACCCGAAGTACCTCGGCCTCTCGTGGACGGTCTTCTTCTTCCTCACGTTCCTCGTCGCGCTTCCTGGGCTGGTTCTTCTTTGGTGGAAGCGCGAATCCCTCAGCGCCCTCGGCTAGAATTCGGGGACGGTTCTCCGGAACCGTCCCCAATACCTGTCCCCATGACGATGCCCCCGTTCCACCTCGCCTTTCCCGTCCGCGACCTCGAGGAGGCCCGCCGCTTCTATGGAGGCCTGCTCGGCTGCCCCGAGGGCCGCAGCTCCCCGGACTGGATCGACTTCGACTTCCACGGCCACCAGATCGTCGCGCACCTGTCGCCCGACGAGGCCGGCCACCGCAACACCAGCGCCGTCGATGGCGACAACGTGCCGGTGCGCCACTTCGGGCTCGTGCTCCCGATGCCCGAATGGCACAAGCTCGCCGACCGGCTGAAGGCTGCCGGCATCAAGTTCGTGATCGAGCCCCACATCCGCTTCAAGGGCCTTCCGGGCGAGCAGGCGACGATGTTCTTCCTCGACCCTTCGGGCAACGCCCTCGAGTTCAAGGCCTTCGAGGACCCCTCCCGGCTATTCGCCAAGCAGTAGGGACACGTTCCGGGGACGGTTCTCCGGAACCGTCCCCAATACCTGTCCCGCTAGCGGCGGCGGAAGCGGAAGACGCCGAGGCTGCCCAGCAGGTTGGGCAGCGTCCCCACGATCCTGCCCTGGTGCAGCACGCGCTCGTCGAGGATCTCCGCGCCCACCTGCACGCAGAGCGCCTCGAAATCCTTGACCGTGCACAGGTGGATGTTGGGCGTGTCGTACCACTGGTAGGGCAGCGACTCCGACACCGGCATGCGCCCCTTGAGGATCGCGAGCCGGTGCCGCCAGTAGCCGAAGTTGGGGAAGGTGACGATCCCCTCGCGCCCCACGCGCAGCATTTCCGCGAGGAGCAGGTCCGAGCGGCGCATCGCCTGGAGCGTCTGCGAGAGGATCACGAAGTCGAAGGCGTCGTCCTCGAAGTTGGAGAGCCCCGTCTCCAGGTCCACCTGGATCACGTTCACGCCGTGGCCCACGGCCGCGAGTACGCGGTCGGGGTCGATCTCCACGCCGTAGCCCTTGACGCCGCGCGTGGCCGCGAGCCCGGCGAGGAGCTGGCCGTCGCCGCAGCCCAGGTCGAGCACGCGCGCGCCCTCCGGGATCCACGAGGCGATGAGGTCGAAGTCGAAACGGGGCGTCATGCGGCCCTCCCCTTGGCGGCGTAGCCCTTCATCTCCTCGAGCTCCGTGCCTCCGACGACGAGCGCCCGCTCGCGCCGGCCCGCGCCCACCTCCTCCGCCACGTTGTCCATGTAGGCCGCCACCACCCGGTGGTAGTGCGCGTCGTCGAGCAGGAACGCGTCGTGCCCGTGCGGCGCGTCGATCTCGGCGTAGGTCACGTTCTTGCCGCCCTTCACCAGCGCCTTCACGATCTCGCGCGAGCGCTCCGGCGGGAAGCGCCAGTCGCTCGTGAAGGAGGCCACCAGGAAGCCCGCCTTCGCCGCCGCCACTGCCTTGGCGAAGTCGCCGCCCGTCTCGCGCGCCGGGTCGAAGTAGTCCAGCGCCTTGGTCATGATGAGGTAGGTGTTGGCGTCGAACACCTGCGCGAACTTGTCGCCCTGGTAGCGCAAGTAGGACTCGATCTCGAACTCCACGTCGTAGTTGAAGCCGTAGTCGTCGCCCTTGATCTCGCGCCCGAACTTCTCGCCCAGCAGGTCCTCGGAGAGGTAGGTGATGTGGCCCAGCATGCGGGCGAGCTTGAGGCCGCGCGCCGGGAAGGTCTTCATGGCGTAGAAGTTGCCCCCGTGGAAATCCGGGTCCGAGACGATCGCCTGCCGCGCCACGTCGTTGAAGGCGATGTTCTGCGTCGAGAGCTTGGGCGCCGCCGCGATCACGATGGCGTGCGCGATGCGGTCCGGGAAGTCGAGCGTCCACTGCAGCGCCTGCATGCCGCCCAGCGAGCCGCCCATGGCCGCGGCGAGGCGCCCGATGCCGAGGCGGTCCATGAGGCGCGCCTGCGAGGCGACCCAGTCCTCGACGGTGACGAGCGGAAAACCGGCCCCGTAGGGCTGGCCGGTGGAGCGGTCGATGGTGGCCGGCCCCGTGGAGCCGTGGCAGCCCCCGAGGTTGTTCACGCCGACCACGAAGAAGCGGTCGGTGTCGATCGCCTTGCCGGGCCCGATCATGTTGTCCCACCAGCCCAGCTTCTTCGGGCTGTCGGCGTGCCAGCCGGCCACGTGGTGGTTGCCGGAGAGCGCGTGGCAGACGAGCACCGCGTTGGACCGGTCGGCGTTGAGCCTGCCGTAGGTCTCGTAGACGAGCTCGTAGGAGGCGAGCGTGCGCCCGCCCTTGAGGATCAGGGGCTCGAGGAAGCCCGCGCGCTGCGGCGCGACCTCTCCCACGGAGCCGACAGGAATTTCGCTCATTGCACGACGCCCGAGAATGAAAAAACCCGACCGGCTATCGCGGGGTCGGGTTCTCTTCGGGAGACCTGCCTCTCGCTTTAGCCGCATTTATTTCGCGCCCGCAAGCTGAGCTCAAATTCGGCGCGTGGGCCCATTATACGGGCGCCGCGGCCCGGCGCGCCAGCGCAGGGCCCGGATGATCCGGATCAAGGCCTCGCGGGAGCGCGCGCGTAGCGTGGGCTGGCAGTCCGCAAAGGAGGGCACATGAAAGAAACTCTCGGGTACGCCGCCAAGGCCACGCTTCGCGGGCTGCTCATCGTGGCCCCGATCTATCTCGCGATCCTGCTGCTGCTCAAGGGGATGAAGTCGGTGGCGAAGCTGGTGAGCCCGTTCACGCAGCTGCTTCCGGCGTGGGTCCCGGCCGAGGAGGCGCTGTCGCTGCTCCTCGTCTTGGCGATCTGCTTCCTGATCGGTGCTTCCGTGGGCACCCGGGCAGGCGAGGGCGCCCGCCGCTGGATCGAAGGGGCGCTCCTGCAGAGGATCCCCGGCTACTCGCTCCTGCGCAGCCTCACGCAGCAGGTGGCTGGCGAAAGCCGGGAGAAGACCTGGAAGGCCGCCCTCTTCCAGAGCGACGAGGCGCTGGTTCCCGCCTTCATCATCGAGGAGCTGGACGACGGGCGCTACACCGTCTTCGTCCCGTCGATCCCCACGCCCTTCGCCGGCGCGGTCTACGTCCTCGACCGCCAGCGCGTGCATCCGGTGGACGTGCCCTTCACCGACGCCGTCAAGGTCGTCTCGCGCTGGGGTTCCGGCGCGAAGGACCTCGTGGCGGCGATGGAGAAGGGCGGCAAGCCCTAGTTCAGGTCGTCGTCCTTGTAGTACTTCGTTCCCTTGGCGGTGAGCTCGAGGGCGAGGCCGTCGCCCGTGAGCTGGTACAGCCACACGCCGGGCGCCACGGCGACGGCGCCCTGGTAGGAGTCGCCCTTGCCGCCGGCCTTGGCCGCCGCGGTGGCCTGCGCGCCGATGGCCCACCCGGAGGTGACGAACTCGTTGAGGGCCTTGTCCGTCTCGAACACCCACACGAGCTGGAACTTCTTCACGCCGAAGCCGATCCCCGCCTGGACCTCCGCCATCTTCATGTAGGTGACCGCCTTGGTCTTGTTGTTGACGGCGATGCCCTTGCCCGAGCCGCCGCCCGCCACGAAGATCTTCATGCCGAAGTTGCTGAAGGCGGCGTAACCGGCCGCCGATTCCACCGCCTTCTTCGCGGACGGCTGCACCTTGTAGACCGCGGACAGGGCCGACTGGCCCGCCTTCTTCACTTCCGCCTGCGATTCCGCCTTGCTGGCCGCCAGGGCCAGGCCGGGTGTCGCCATCGCGAGTGCCACGGCGAGGATCATCGTGCGTCTTTTCACTGCGCTCTCCTTTCGTCGCTGTTTAGAACGTCATTCCGACCGACGCGACGAACACCTGGTCCGTCGTGCCGGGATTGAACCACCAAGCGCCAAGGGTGAAGGCGCCGATCGTGGCCTGGGCGAACGGCCCGCGCTGGATCTCGCGGTCCGTGCCGTAGACGCGGGTACGCTGGGCCACGATGCCGGCCCTGAGCCGCTCCAGCGGCCGGAAGGCCACCTCGCTCCACGCGTAGTTGTAGGTGCTCGCCCCCTCGGTGCGGTCGCGCACGTGCTCGAATTCGACGTATAAGTCGAACCGGCCGGCGGCCACGCTCGCCTCGAATCCGGCGATCGGCCCGCGCACGTCGCCGGCCGCGCCGCCCACGATCGGCGTGAGTTCGAATTTGACCTCGTCCCCGCCGGAGAACGTCCACCCGGCGAAGGCCGACCGGGCGTGCCGGCCCTCGTAGTTCACCCGGGCTTCGAGGTGGAGCGCGGCGCGGTCCGCCGCGAAGATGCCGGAGGCGTAGCCGTCGCCGCCCCTGGGCGCATTCCAGTAGCCGTTGGCGGCGAATTCCCAGCCGGGCTTTTCGGGGTTCGCGGCCCGCCGCCCTTCCGCAGCCGCTTCCTGCGCCGACGCGGCCCCCGCGGCGAGCAGGAAGGCGAATGCCGCGATGACTGCCTTGCCGTTCATCCGCCGAGCGCCGTGATCGCGACGACGAGGGCTGCGCCGAGCCCCATGAGGACGAACCCCGTCCGCAGGCTGCCATAGCCGGCGTAGCGCCCCAGCGCCAGCCCGCCGAGGAAGAGCATCGCGAGCGCCGTGACGCGCGAGGCGACCATCGCCGAGCCGACGTCCTTGAACAGGATGAAGGGAACGACCACGGGGAAGGTCGCCGCGACCACGATCAGGAAGATGGCCACGGCGGCGAGCGCATCGTCGCGTCCCAGCGTCGGCCGGTCCGGAATGGAGGGCATCGCGACGATCCGCCCGCGGATCGCCTCGATCTCCGTTTCCGTCACGAGGCCCGGCGTGGCCTGCGACAGTGCGCGCGCGACGTGGGCCCGGCCGGCCGCGGCGTCAGGCGCGCTGCGAACGGCCTGCGCGAGCGTGAGCTTCCGGCCGCGCTCCGTGATGGTCCGCACGAGGTACATCACGGCGTCCACCAGCCCCCAGGCGAGGTTGCAGCCGAGGGCCGCGATGAACATGGTCCGGATCTCCTCCCGTCCCGCCGTGGCCGCGGACACCGCGCCGATGAAGGTGAGGGCCATGAACAGCCCGAAGAGCATTTCGGACACGCGGTCGACGGGACTGAGGATCGATCCGCGGTCCTCTTCTTCGTGGGTCGTCTGCTCGCTCAAGCGGGGGCTCCTTTCGAGGTGTCACCTCGCGCCTGGAAGGCCGCCACCGCGTCCTCCACCGTGAAGTGCATGCGGCTGCGCCCGAGGGTCTCGGCGAGCGGCGTGCGCCGGATCATTTCGAGCGCCTCCGGGTTCAGGGCGGCGAGCCAGAGCTCGATCCCGTGATCGCGAAGCTGCGCCTCCGCCGCGACGAGCATCCGCAGCGCCGTGAACTCGAACCCGGGGATGGCGCCGCAGTCGAGGAGACAAACCCGGGGCTGGTGCTGCGTGACCAGCGCGCGCATCTTCTCGCCGAAGGCGGAAGCGTTGCCGAAGTACATGCGGCCCTGCGTCCTCAGGATCAGCAGCCCCGGAATCGCCTCGTCATCGGGATGTTCCTCGGTGCGTGGCCGGAACACGTGCGTCCCGGGCTTGCGGCCCAGGACGTGGACCGGGGGATTGTTCGCGAGGTGCATCAGCCCCGCCATGGACAGGAGCACGGCGACGAGGATGCCGTTGAGCGTGCCCAGCACCATCACCCCGAGGCAGGCCGCGAACGCCCACCGGAACTCCATCGTGCGGACGCGGTGGATCTTCTCGAGCTCCGTGGGGCTGATGAGGCCGACGGAGTAGGCGATCACGACGGCGGCCAGCGTGGCGTTGGGCATCGGCGCGAGGACCGGCGCGAGGAAGAGCATCGTCGCGAGCGCGGCTGCCGCCGTTACGAGCTCGGCCGCCTGCGTGCGGGCACCCGCTCCGCGGTTCACGTTGGTCTGCGACGTGCCGCCGCCCGCGGGCATCGCGCCGAAGAGCCCGCCGATGGCGTTGGCCGCGCCGATGCCCACCAGCTCCTGGTTGGAATCCGGCCTCGGGTCTCCTTCCCGCGCGAAGGCGCGCCCCGCCGCGATCGATTCCGTGAAGCTCATGAGCGCGATGCCGGCCGCCGCGGGCCACATTTCGAGGACGAGGGAGAGGTCCGGGAGCGTGAGGGAGGGGAATCCGCCGGGGATCGTTCCCACGACGCTGACACCCTGCGCCTTGAGGCCCAGCATCGCCGAGGCCGCGATGCCGCCGGCCACGGCCACCAGCGGCGCCGGCGCGCGCGGCACGAACTTCTCGAACACCCCGATCACGGCGAAGGTCCCCACCGCGACGGCGAGCGTGGCGATGGAAGTCGACGGGACGTGCTGCGCGATCGCCACGACGTCGCGGAAGAACCCCGCCTTGTCGATGTGGATGCCGAGAAGCTTCGGGAACTGGTCGACGACGATGACGAAGCCGATCCCCGCCTTGAAGCCGGTGAGCACCGGGTCCGAGATGAAGTTCGCCACGAAGCCGAGCCGGAAGAGGCGGGCGGCCAGCAGGAGCGCGCCCACCAGGATGGTGAGCGTGGCGGTCGCGGTGACGGGGCTCAGGCCCGGGTGCGCCTGCACCGCGGCGCCCAGCGCGGTCGCGCCCAGGATGGCGATCGTCGTCGTGGTGCTCACGCTCAGCAGCCGCGACGTGCCCAGGAGGGCATAGACGACCATCGGCAGGAACGCGGTGTAGAGGCCCACCTGGAGCGGAAGCCCCGCGATCGTCGCGTAGGCCATCGCCTTCGGAATCACGATGGCGGCCGTCGTTAGGCCGGCGACGACATCCGCTTTGAGCCACGATTTCTCGTAGGCCGAGATCCAGCCGATCGCGGGGATCAAGGGCGTGCCGGGATGGGAAGTGCTCATCGATCGCCTCTCGAGTTGGTCCGCGACACGGGCACCCCCGCTGCAGTTGGCGCAGCCGCGGGACATCCGGCCCAGTATGCGGGAAAGCCGGCCCCGGAGGCGAGGAACCCCGGCCTTTCAGGGCTCGAGGCGCCGGACGGGACCGCTGCCGTCCCAGCGCAGTGCTTCCTTCCGGATCATTTCGTATACGCCCCGGTTGTCGGCGCCCAGCGAGGTGAGCTTGAGCGTGGTGCCGGGATGCCCCTTGGAGGCGAAGTAGGCGAATCTCACGGCAGGCGAGCTGACCACGCCCGACTGCGCGATGCGCAGGCCGGCTTCCGTGGCGCGCCGCAGGTCGCTGTCGTAGTGATCGCTGAGAAATCCCAGGTGGTGCAGCCCCTCGTGCCCGGCCGCCAGGAAGTCCCGGTAGAGGCTCGGCCTGTCGTCGCGCGGCTGGATCAGCTCGATCTGCATGTCGCCCGAATAGGTGAGCGCCACGCTTCCCTCGACGCGCCCCGACTCGTCGTCGTAGCGCAGCACCCCGAGGTGCACGCGCTCGAGGTAATAGAACGGGCCGATGCGCAGGGCCCGGGTCCAGTGGGCCATGGCCGCATCGATGTCGCGCACCACGTATCCCAGTTGGCGGATCGGACCGAAGAACTGACTCATCGTTGGCATCCTCGACGCATGCGGTGGCGGTCGTTGTCGCATCACCCGGGAGCCATTCTCGGAAATCGGGCCTCGGGCGGCCCCACTCGTGCCGGGGGGGGCCGCCCGGGAGTCGCCTGGAGGCGGCCGGCGTTCCGCTTGGGGTGGCGTTTGCGGTAACCTTTCGGAGATGACGCAGCGCAGCCGCGCAGAGCCGCACGCGGACATCGAGGAGAGAGCAGGAAGATGACGCCGGGTGCGAGAGACCCGCAGCTCGTCCTGAAAGCCACGCCGCCCAAGCTTCCCAAGACGCTTCTGGCACGGCCGCGGCTGAGCTGCTACGGCCCGGAGCTCGCCGACAAGCCCATCCTTCTTGTCCACGCGCCGTCGGGCTTCGGAAAGACGTCGCTGCTCGCGCAGTGGCGGCGCGAAGCGCTGCAACACGGGGCGGTGGTCGCCTGGCTGACGCTGGACGATCGCGACGACGGGGCGCGCATCGTCCAGTCGCTGTCGGTCGCCCTGAGCATGAGCGGCGGACGGCGAAGCGCCGGTCCTTCGTATTCGCGGGCCGACGCACAGGTCGAAGGCGACTTCGAAGGGATCACGGCTTGGCTGGCCGACGTGGCCGAGATGGCCGTCGAGACCGTCCTCGTCCTCGACGAGGCGCATGCGCTGCCGGAAGCGACGGCGAGCACGATCCTCGTGTACCTGCTGAACAACGCGCCGGCCAACCTCCGGGTCGTCGTGGCTTCGCGCAAGCCGGTCGGGCTGCCGGTCTCGGACATGCTCGCCCATGGCCAGGTCCGGTCCCTGGATGCCGACGACCTGCGATTCCGGCTCACGGAAACGATCGAGATCCTCACGGCGAGATTCGGGTCCCGCATCGACTCCGACGCCTGCGTGCGCCTGCACGATCTCACGGAGGGCTGGCCCCTGGGCCTGCAGCTCGCCATCGCCACCATCGAGAGGAGCGCGAACGTGCGCGAGGCGATCGCCGCGTTCTCGTCCCGCTCCGGCGACATCCAGCGCTACTTCGTCGAGTGCCTGGTCGACCGCCTTCCGAAGCAGCTCGCGGATTTCCTCACCGCGGTCTCCTTCGTGGATGCCCTGCACCCCCTCCTGTGCGAGGCGATCACGCAGGGTGGAGATTGCGCCCAGGCGCTGGCGAAGCTGCGGGATGCGACGCCGATCTTCGTCGAAGGCGTCGACAGCGAATGGTCGCGCATCCACCCGCTCGCGCGGGACTTCCTCAAGGAACGCTTCGAGGCGCTTCCGGCCGCCGAGCGCCGCGAGTTCCATGCGCGCGCGGCAAGCTGGCTCGCCGGGCACGAGCTGCACGAGGAGGCGGCCCGGCAGGCCCTCCGGGCGGGCCAGGACGCGCTCGCCTTCGACCTGATCGAGCGAAGTCTCTACGGGATCGTGGTGAGCGGGCAGATGTCGCGGGTCCTGGAATGGATGGAGCGCCTGCCGGCCGCGGAGCTCGAGCGCAGGTCGCGGCTGAGGCTGGCGGCGGGATGGACCTTCGCCCAGAGCGACCAGCACGCGGAAGCGGCGAAGCTCGTCGGTCCGATCGTCGCCGATCCGGCTGCGGACCCCGGGGATCGCTTCGAAAGCGCCGAGATCTGCGCCACCGCGGCCATCTTCGCCGACGACATGGAGGGGGCGGAGCGGATCTTCTCGCCCTCGGTGGATTCGCTCGCCTCGCGATCCGTGATGCAGCGCGGCGTGGCCGCCAACCTGCTCGCGGTGCGGGACCTCTATCGGGGCGCCCCGGAACAGGCGCGCCTGCGCTACGCGCAGTTCTCCGGCCCGGAGTGGGAAAGCGTCGGGGTCTACACCCACGGGTGGGGCGACTGGATCGTCGGCGTGAGCTACCTGTGGGAGGGGCAGGTTGTCCTCGGCGAAGACGCCTTGCGTGCGTCGCTGGCACGTGCCGAGCAGGAAAGCGGGCGCCGAAGTCCCATCGCCGTCATGCTGGCCTCCGCGCTCGCTTCGGTCCTCTGGGAGCGCGACCTGACCGCCGAGGCGGCGGCCCTGCTGGCCAACCGCCTCGACGTGCTCGAGCGCCGTGCAGTGCCGGAGGCCATCATCATGGGCTACGTGACCGCCGCGCGCGTGGCGACGATCGGTGGCCTGGAACGGCGCGCCTACGACCTTCTCGACAATCTCCACGCGCTGGGCGAGGCGCGTGGGCTGCCCCGCCTTTGCGTCGCGAGCCTCGCCGAGCAGATTCGCATGCACGCCCTGCGCTCGCACGCCGAGGCCTGCGCGAGCCTCGCCGGCCGGCTCGATCGGCTCACGACGCCCGAGCAGTACGCGCGGTGGAGCGCGGTCGGGGCGCTCGTGCAGACCTGGGTCGGGCTGGCCCGCGCCTATGCGGCGGTAGTGCGGCAGGATTGGCAGCAGGTGCAGGCCGAGCTCAAGGCCATCGGCCCCGTGGCGGACGGGCTGCGCCGCGGCCGGGACGGCATCCGGATCCGCCTCCTGCGGGCGCTCGCCCTGAAGCGCTGCGGCGAGGACGGTGACGCCCTTTTCGCGGAGGGCGTGAGCCTCGCGGAAACTTATGGACTGGAGCGGATGCTGGTGGACACGCATCCCGATCTCGTGGACTGGGCCCGGCGCATGGGGAATGCCCGGTCGGGGGAGGCCGGCGCGACCACGACTCACCGACTCGCGGTGCCGTCCGCGCCCGCGCCGGCTCGGCCTGCGGCGGGGACACACCCGCATGCCCGGGTTTCGCCCAGCGCCCTGCTCACGCCCAAGGAGCGGGAAGTGCTGCAGCTGCTGGCCGGCAACATGTCCAACAAGCAGATCGCGCTGGCCCTCGGCGTGGGCGTCGAGACCGTCAAGTGGCACATGAAGAACCTGTTCGACAAGCTCAACGCCGGGACCCGGAAGCACGTCCTCGACCGGGCGCGCATGCTCGGCATCCTCGATTCCCTTGCCTGACCTCCCCGACCGTCCTGGTCGGGACGCCCCGGGCGCCCCTCCCCCCCAACGTTGGGGGTAACGGGCAGCGGCCTCCGGCATAGATTCCACCCTGCGCCATGCCCCGACCGGGGAGGGCCGGCCGGCCGCCGTCCCGCCTGACCCGGAAGGGCAAGAAAGTGTCACGCCAAGTCAAGTGGAGGCATGCGACGAAGCGTAGTTTCCCTCCGGCCCGAATGGGGCAGGAAGCGAGCCGGGACCGCGGGGCAGGCATACAACTTACGAGGAGGAGCACCAGGATGAACGTGCGGGAAGACAAGCTGGCGGGGAGCCGTATCAGGCGGGGCATCGCGGTGGCGGTGGCCATGGCATTCGCTCCTTCCGCGATGGCGCTGGACTGGGAGATGGACGACGGCTCCAAGCTCATCGTCAACACGACGATCTCGGCCGGCACGAGCGTTCGCGCGGCCAATCGCGACACCAAGCTGCTCCACCCCGGCAACGCGTCGCTGCAGGGCATCGCGGGCGCCGTGGGTGGGAACACCGACGACGGCGACCTCAACTATGCCAAGGGCGACGCGTTCTCGACCCTCGCGAAGATCGTGAGTGACATCGAGTACCGCCGGGGCAACTTCGGCGGATTCGTGCGCTTCAAGGGGTGGTACGACTACGCGCTCAAGAACAACGGCGTCGAGCACGGCAGCTACAACAACGGCTACGCCCCCGGCGCGAAGCTCTCCGATGCCGGCTTCGAGGACCTCGCCAAGTTCTCCGGCGCCGAGTTCCTCGACGCCTACCTCTATGGAAGCACGAAGATCGCCGACCAGTACGACACCAAGGTGAAGGTCGGGCGGCACGTGCTCAACTGGGGCGAGAGCCTCTTCATCCAGGGCCTGAACCAGGTCAACCCGCTCGATGTCGCCGCGCTTCGCAAGCCCGGCACCGAGATCAAGGAAGTGCTCCTGCCGGTCGGCATGATCTCGGGTAACGTCGGCCTCGCGAAGGGCGCCTCGGTCGAGGGCTTCTACCAGTGGGAATGGAAGAACTCGGTCGTGGACGGCTGCGGCACTTATTGGCTGACGGTCGATGGGTCGGTCGGGCCGAATGCCCAGTATGCCTGCCGCGCGGGCTTCAACCAGACCTTCACGGCGGCGCAAGCCGCGCAGATCGGAGGGCTTCTCGGCAGGCCCATCGCGGTGGGCGACCAGGGCGGCATCCAGGCGGGGGCCTTCATGCCCGCGGTTGCAACCAGGGAAGCGCGGGACAGCGGCCAGTTCGGCTTGTCGATGCGGTTCCCGGTCGAGGCCCTCGACACCGAGTTCGGCGCCTACGGCATGCGCATCCATTCGCGGACCCCGACCCTCAGCGGCATCATCGGCAACTCGCCATTCCCGCTGACCACCGCCCTCCTGGGACCGGCCGGCACGCAGCAGCAGCTGTTCTGGGAGTATCCCGAGGACGTCAAGCTCTACGGCTTGAGCGCGGCCACGGCGTTCCCCTGGGCGTCGGTCTCGGCCGAACTGAGCTACTCGCCCAATTTCCCTGTCCAGCTCGCTCCCGGCGACATGCTGGCGGGTCTCGTCTACGGGTCCAACCCGGCGGCGCTCGCCCTGCTGGGCGTGCCGGCGGCGCTGCGCCCGCTGCTCAACACCTACCGCGGCCCGCTCACCGACCGCCTGGCAGGCTTGCCTGCCGGCACGGTCTTCCACGGCTACGATCGGCTCAAGAAGACCCAGTTCCAGATGAATGCGATCCAGACGATCGCCGACGTCCTGTGGTCGCAGGGGTTCACGGTGGCGGCCGAAGCGGGCATGCAGATCGCGAACGTGCCCGACGCCTCGACGGGCGTCCGCTACGGCCGCTCGTTCGTGTTCGGCATCGCGAACCACCCGTCCTACGGTCCCGTCCCGGGGCTCGTCGGCGGCTGCCCGCTGCTCAACACGGCCGGCCAGCCGGGGTGCGAGGCGGACGGCTTCGTGACCCACTTCTCCTGGGGCTATCGCCTGCGCGGCGAGCTGGCCTACGAAAACACGTTCAACCTGGGCATCCTCACCAAGCCTTCGCTGTTCTGGGGCCAGGACGTGAAGGGCTATTCCGCGGACGGCCAGTTCAACGAAGGCCGCCAGACGCTGGGTCTCGGCCTCGGGTTCGAGTACCAGAAGCGCTACAAACTCGACCTGAACTACGTCACCTACAACCGCAGCGCCAAGTGGGACCCGCTGCGCGACCGGGACTACTATTCGGCCACCGCCAGCATGACGTTCTGACGTCTGCCCGCGACAACGAATTCGAACGAGGAGAATGCAAATGGATGTCACGAAATTCACGCGCGTCGCGCTTGCGGCCGTGCTCGCCGGGGTCATGGGGAGCGCGCTGGCCAAGGGAACGGCGCAGGAGATCGAGCGCCTGGGCAAGGACCTGACGCCGGTCGGCGCGGAAAGGGCCGGCAACAAGGACGGCACGATCCCCGCGTGGGACGGCGGCCTCACGAAGGCGCCGGCCGGATTCGACGCGAAGAAGGGCTACGCCGATCCGTACGCGACGGACAAGCCGCTCTTCACGATCACGGCGGCCAATGCCGAGCAGTACAAGAACAAGCTCTCCCCCGGCCAGCTCGCCCTGCTGAAGAAGTATCCCTCGTACAAGATCGTGGTCTACCCGACCCACCGCAGCGCGGCACTCCCGCAGGAGCAGTACGATGCCATCCGCAAGTTCGCGGGCACGGCCGAGCTCACCTCGGGCGGCAACGGGGTGGCCGGAAGCGGCACCAGCTCCATTCCCTTCCCGTTTCCGAAGGCCGGCGAGGACGTCCTGTGGAACCACAGCTTCCGCTGGCGCGGCGGCGGCATGGAGCGCGACGCGTCCTGGTACAACGTGACGGCGAACGGGTCGAGCTTCCGGGTGTCGTTCACCGACAAGTTCATCTTCGAGAACGTCGGCTACATGGACGTCAAGCGCGACAACATGAACTTCGTCTGGATGGGCTACTACCGGACGCCGGCCACGCTCGAGGGCACGATCATCCTCGTCTGGGACACGATCGACCAGAGCAAGGAAGCGCGCTCGGGATGGGTCTACAACGCCGGCCAGCGGCGGGTCCGGCGGGTTCCCGAGCTTTGCTGCGACTGGGCGGCCGACGGCACCGACGGCCTGCGCTTCACCGACCAGTACGACGCGTGGAACGGGCAGACCGACCGCTACACCTGGAAGCTCGTCGGCAAGAAGGAGATGTACATCCCCTACAACGACTACAAGCTGACCGACAAGTCGCTCAAGAGCGCGGACGTGCTCAAGCCCGGGCACCCGAATCCGGATCTCGTGCGCCACGAGCTGCATCGCGTGTGGGTCGTCGAGGGCACGCTCAAGGCCGGCGCGCGGCACGTCGTCGCCAAGCGCACGATGTATTTCGACGAGGACAACTGGCAGAACGCCGCCGCGGATCTCTACGACTCGCGCGGCCAGCTGTGGCGCTTCCAGGAGACTTACGCGATGCAGATGTACGACGCCACGGTTCCCCTCTATTCCGGCATCAGCTACTACGACCTCAACTCCGGCGCCTACCAGATGTTCGCCACCACGTTCGAGGACAAGCGCCCGCCTGTCTTCGGCGTGAAAGGAAAGCTCGCCGACTTTCAGCCCGACTCGCTGCGGCGGCTGGGCGGCAAGTAATCTCGCGTCCGTCGCCGGCGTGGCGGTCCTCCCGGGGGCCGCTTCTCCGGCAGCGGCCGCACCCTGAAATCGCGGGCACACCATGAAATCCGTCCGGATCACGCTGGCGAGCCTCGCGGCCGCGGCCGCGGCACTGGCGCCCGCATTCTTCGCGTCGGCACAGGCCCCGCAGGCGCCGGCCGCGGCGTTCGTGCCCGAAGCGAACATCCCGCGCGTCGATCGCGTGCGCCTGATCTGCCTCGCGCGAGCCGGCAGCCGGCTGGTCGCCGCCGGCGAGCGCGGCCGCATCCTCACCTCGGACGACGACGGCAAGTCCTGGGCGGTGGCGAGCACCCCCACGTACAACACGCTCACCTCCGTCACCTTCGTCGACGACAAGGTGGGTTTCGCGACGGGACACCAGGCCACGCTCCTCAGGACCGGGGACGGTGGCAGGACCTGGCAGGCTGCCTCGCTGCAGATGGGCGAGAAGGCCACGCTATTCGCGCTCCGGATGCAGGGCGATCGCGGCATGGCCGTCGGGGCCTATGGCGCCTTCGTCGAGACGGCGGATGGCGGGCGCACGTGGAAGGAGCGCCGCATCGGCCCCGGGGGGTTCGACCGGCACCTGAACGGCATCGCCGCGGTCGGACTGGACACGCTCGTGATCGCCGGCGAGGCCGGCACCCTGCTGCGGTCGAAGGACCGCGGCGCGAAGTGGGAAGTGCTCAAGTCGCCCTACGAGGGTTCCTTCTTCGGAATCGTCGCGATCAAGGGCGGAGCGGCCATCGCCTACGGGATGCGCGGCAACGCGTTCCGGACCGGCGATGGCGGCAATACCTGGCAACGCGTCGACCTCGGCGGCTACAAGGGCGCCCTCCAGACCGGTTCGGAGCTGGCCGACGGCACCGTGGTGCTCGCCGGCGCCGACGGGATGCTCGCCACGAGCAACGATGAGGGCAGGTCCTTCGTGACCCAGCCCATCGCCGACCGTCGCACGGTCGCCGCGCTGCAGCGCACCGGCGACGGCCAGTGGCTCACCGCGGGACTATTCGGCCTGCGCGCGGCCAAGGTGCGCTGAATCCCCCGCGCGCGAGCGCCCCGACTTCACGAGCCGCCCCATGACCGGACCCAAGCAGCTTTCGCGCAACCACTTCGGCTCGTCGTGGGTCGGCATCGTCTCGTACTACATCTTCCACTGGCGCAAGCCCCTGCTCGCGGTCTTCGCTCTGGTCACCCTGGCGCTCACGTTCTCCGCGACGCGGCTCGAGGTCCAGGCCGGCTTCAACAAGATGCTGCCGCTCGAGCATCCGTACATGAAGACCTTCCTCAAGTACCGGGACGAGTTCGGCGGCGCCAACCGCGTGCTCGTGGCGGTGAGGGCGCGGAACGGCGACATCTTCAACGCGAAGGCGCTCGCCAAGCTGAAGGCCATCCACGACGAGGTCTTCTTCATCCGCGGCGCGGAACGCTCGAGCGTGCTTTCGCTCTACAGCCCTCCCGCCATGTTCATGGAGGTCGTGGAGGACGGCTTTGTCTCGGGCCCCGTGCTGCCGTCGAACTTCGACGGCTCGCCGGCCGCGTTCGAGGCGTTTCGCGCGAACCTGCTGAAGTCACAGTGGATCGGGCGCCTCGTCGCGAACGACTTCACGGCGGCGATGGTCTCGGTCACGCTGCTCGACAACGATCCCGAGGGCGGGGGCAGGCTCGACCTGAGGCGCGTCGGCGCCGACCTGGAGAAGATCCGGGCCGAGCACGAAGACGCCGACTTCGAGGTGGAGATCATCGGCTTCGCCAAGGCCACGAGCGACATCGCGGGCGGGGCGGCGGGAGTCCTCGTTTTCTTCGGCATCGCGGCGCTGATCACCGCCGCCCTCCTGTACTGGTATTCGGGCTCGTTGATGCTCACCGCGCTTTCGTTGGTGATCGCCCTGGTGCCGGTGGTCTGGCTCCTGGGGCTGCTGCCGGTGCTGGGCCTGAAGCTCGATCCGCTGTCGATCCTCGTGCCGTTCCTGATCTTCTCGATCGGGGTGAGCCACGCGGTGCAGATGACCAACGCGTGGAAGCTCGAGATGCTGCACGGCGCGGACGGCGTCAGCGCCGCGCGCATCGCGTTCGTGAAGCTCTTCATCCCGGGCGCAAGCGCTCTCCTCGCCAACGGGATCGGCTTCCTCGTGATCGCGCTGGTCAAGATCGAGATCGTGCAGGAGCTCGTGTTCACGGCGACGCTGGGCGTGTCGCTGATGATACTGACCAACAAGGTACTGCTTCCCATCCTCCTTTCCTACAGCAAGCTCAGCGCGAAGGATGCCGGGAAGCTGCACGGGCGCGAGGGCATCGGCGATCCCATGTGGCGCCGCCTCGCCTGCATCGCCACCCCGAAATACGCGGTAGTGGTGATCGCGCTGGCCGCCGTGTCGCTGGCCGCAGGGCTGTGGAAGGCGCGCGAGCAGGTGATCGGCGACCTGGGACGCGGCGTTCCGGAGCTCCGTGCGGATTCCCGCTACAACCGGGACGTCGACGAGATCACGAAGCGCTTCGCCGTGGGCGTGGACGTGCTGCAGGTGATCGCCGAGGGGAAGGAGCCCGCCACCTGCAACCGGTTCGAGGTGCTCGACGCCATCGACCGCTTCGAGTTCCTGATGCGCCAGACCGATGGCGTCCAGTCCGTGCGCGGCCTGGCCGGGTTCGTGAAGGAGGCGACCGTCGGCTTCTCGGAGGGCGACGTCAAGTGGGCGGCGATTCCCGACACCAAGGAGCAGCGCAACCAGGCGGCCGGGTTCTCGACCCGAAGCGGCACCGACCTCATCAACCGCGACTGCTCGGTGATGAACGTGTCCATCTTCACGAAGGACCACCAGGCCGGGACGCTCGCCCACATCGTGCGCGAGGTCAAGCGATTCAAGGGGGCCTTCGACAACGACGCGCTCACGTTTCAGCTCGCCACCGGCAATGCGGGCGTCATGGCGGCCACCAACGAGGCGGTCGCCGCGGCGGATCATTGGGTCAACTGGGCGCTGTTCGGGGCGGTGACGCTGCTTTGCCTCGTCACGTTCCGGTCGCTGTCCATCACCGCGTGCGTGGTCCTGCCGCTGGGGCTCGTCACCGTGCATTGCTACGCGCTGATGGCCCAGCTCGGCATCGGCATGAAGGTGAACACCCTGCCCGTGGTGGCCCTCGGCGTGGGCGTCGGCGTGGACTACGGCATCTACCTCTTCGAGGTGATGCGCCATGAAATGAAGAGCCGCGCGATGAGCCTCGAAGCCGCCTTCTTCGAGGCGCTGCGCCAGCGCGGCACGGCTTCGCTGTTCACCGCGATCACGATGACGATCGGGGTCGCGACCTGGCTCTTCTCCGACCTCAAGTTCCAGGTCGACATGGGCATCCTGCTCGCCTTCATGTTCCTCGTGAACGCCTTCGGTGCGATCCTCCTGCTGCCGGCGCTGGCCGCGTTCCTCGTCCGTCCGTCGAGGAAGCGCGAGGAAAAGACGGCCTGATCGACCGGCCCGCGGTTCGCGATTACGCGAACCTGACGGTCAAGCCGGAGATTTCCAGCCGCGGAATGTCGAGCGCCAGCAAGCGAGCGCCGCCCGAGTCCTCGACCCAACGGCGGACGCGTTCGCCGTCCTCCGCGGGCATGGCCGCTAGCAAATCGAGCGCGCGCTGCACCAGCCACAGCGTGAACGGAACCGCGAGCCGCGAGTGCGTGCCGTCCGCCAGGGGATAGCTCACCGTGCCGAGGAAGCGCTCGATGCGCTTGCCGCTGACGGGCACGGGCTCGGCCCGGCGCAGCTCGTCGAGCGTGGCCTCGACATAGGGCAGGAATTCGTCGAAGAGGCTGCGGATGACGGGCCCCAACGTCGCCGGCAATGGAGTGCCGATGGCGGGGAACGGGGGCGCTTCCTTCGTGAGGTAGGGCTGGTTCATCCGCCACACCCACGCATGGAGGTTCGGGCGCGGCAGCACGAACTCGTCGCGCGACCAGGGATCGCGGGTGACGTGTCCGAAGAAGGGCACGATCAGGCCGAAATCGAAGCGCGTCGCACGCTCGCCCAGCAGGTAGGGATGCTCGGCGAAGTGGGCGTCGAGCGCATCCATGTTTTGCCGGGCCCAGCGCCAGATGAGCGGCTGCGTCTCCACGGTGGCGCCGATGCGCGGCAGGTGGGCCTGGATCTTGCGCGCGACACTGCCCACGAGCGCGTTCTTCACGGCCTTCGGGAAGCCGAACAGCATTCCCTCGCCGAGCTCCTCGTACCACCAGGGATACTCGGTGCGTCCCAGCCAGCGCGTCGCCAGGTCGAAGGGCATCCAGAATTCGCTCGCCCAGACGCCGGCCAGCGTCGTGAAGAACGCGTGCACCGGATCGGGAGGAAGGATCGGGTCGTCCGGGTATCGCGCCTCGAGGCGGTCCAGGATGACCTCGCTATCGGCGATCCACTCGCCTTCGGGGGTGATGAGGACCGGAACCGTGGGGTCACCGAAGCGCCGCGCGATGGTGACGTTGTACGTCCACAGGGTAGGAACCCGCTCGACGTAATCGATGCGCTTCTTGAGCAGGTAGCTGCGCACGCGCGCGCTGTAGCGCGAGCAGAGGGCGCCAAGCAGCAAGGGGACGTTCTGCATGTTCCTCATTCCTTCCTGTCCGGCACGGGCTCGAACAGGGTGATGAATTCCTCGACCGCGGCCGGCAACCGGACCGCACGGACTCAGGCGCCGGAGAGCTTCGCGGCGAGCTTCAGGATCCAGTAGAGCACGATCGCCACTTGCGCGAGGAACAGGGCGAAGCGCACGTTCACCGCCATGACGCTGGTCGAGTAGAGGTGCACGATGGACTGGCCCACGCGGCACCCCAATGCGAGCAATGCCAGGGGGTCGGTGATGGCCGTCGAACCGGTCGAGAGCGCGATCAGGAGCGTGCCGCCGAAGAAGGGGAAGCTCTCGTAGCAGTTGGCATGCGCGCGCACCAGTCGGCCCGCGAAGGGGTACATGTCCGAGCCGTCGGGCCTGAAGCTGTTGGGCGCACGCTCGCCTTTCAGGACGGCGCCCACGCGAACCCCGCCGATGATCAGGAGCAGGAACAGGAACCAGGCGATGTAGCCGGTCAATGCGATGGCGCTTGCGTTCATGGTGGCTCCGGGGGTGATTGATCGAATGTCGCTGCTTTCAGTGCGAGCGCGTACTCTGCGCCTTGCGCTTCGCGTCCACTGCCGGCACGGGCCCGGGCGGCAGCCACCACGAGTGCTTCGCCAGGCTCAGGCCGGCTTCTCCCGGCTGAGGATATGGATCGCGACGGCCGCCTCCTCGATCCCCTGCAGGCCGCCGCCGTTCTCCTGCATGGCGTGCCGAACGCCCGGCACCTGCCTTGCCCCTGCCTCGCCGCGCAGCTGCGTGGTGAGCTCGAAGAGCTGGCCCAGTCCGGTGGCCCCCAGGGGGTGCCCCTTGCTCTCCAGGCCGCCGGAGGGATTGACCGGCAGGCGACCGCCGAGCGTGAATTCGCCGCGCTCGGCCGCGGCTCCGCCGTGCCCCAGCGGCACGAATCCGAGGTTCTCGACCTGGATGATCTCGCCCATCGCCGAGGCGTCGTGGACTTCGGCCACGCCGATGTCCTCGGGTCCGAGACCCGCCTGCTCGTAGGCCTGCTGTGCGGCGAGCCGGGAGACGTGCAGCTCCGGCTGGTCGAGGCGGCGGTGGCTGAAGCTGCGCATCACGCTGGCGGCGACCCGGATGCAGCGGGCACGGTCGGCGCCGATGCGCTGCAAGCCCTCCTCGGTGCAGACGATGGCCGCGGCCGCGCCGTCCGACAGCGGCGCGCACATCGGCAGCGTGAGGGGGTAGGTGATGGGCGGCGCGGTGAGGATTTCCTCGGTGGTGAAGGGCTTCCGGAACTGCGAGAAGGGGTTGTGCACCGAGTGCTGGTGGTTCTTGGCCGACACCGCCGCGATCTGCCGCTGCGTCGTGCCGAAGGTCTTCATGTGGTTGCGGCACATCGCGGCGTAGATCGCCATGAAGCGGCTGTAGGGCCTGTCGGACTCGCTGCCCGGGGGCACCTCGACGCCTTCCCCCATCTTCACGAGCGTCCGGTAGTTCTCCTCGGCGCGCGAGACGTCCCATCCGCCCTCGAAGAGCGCGAACGCCTTCGCCTTGTCGGGGATGTTCATCTTCTCCGCGCCGAGGGCGAGCGCCACGTCCGTCGTGCCCGCCCGAAGGCTCTGCACCGCGAGGTGGAAGGCCGTGCTGCCCGAGGCGCAGGCGTTTTCGACGTTGTAGATGGGAATCGAGTCGATGCCGATCTTCGAGAAGACCACCTGGCCGGGAATGGAGAGCTGGCCCTGGAGGTAGCTCTGCGTCATGCCCGAATAGACGGCGGTGCCAATGTCCCTGGCTGCGCAGCCGGCGTCCTTGAGGGCGCCCTGGAGAGCCTCGCGCGCGAGGTCGTCGAGCGGGCGCTCGGGGTGGCGCCCGAACACCGTCATGGCGATCCCCGCGATGAAGACGTCGGTCATGATGCCTGCTGCGTCCAGGTCATATCGCGCGGCCCGTGTCCTGCCAGTACTTCTGGCGCAGGTCCTTCTTGAGCACCTTGCCCACCGGGCTTCGCGGGAGCGAGGCGACGAACTCCACCGACTTGGGCGCCTTCACCGAGCCCAGCTTCTCCTTGCAGAGCGCGATCAGCTCTTCCGCCGTCACGCTCCCTCCGGGGTTCAGCTCGACCACGGCCTTCACGGCCTCGCCCCACTTCTCGTCGGGCACGCCGATGACGGCGCAGTCCTGCACCGCCGCGTGGCTCCAGATCACCTGCTCGACTTCGTTGGGATAGACGTTGAAGCCGCCGGAGATGATCATGTCCTTCTTGCGGTCCGTGATGTGCAGGTAGCCCTCGGCGTCGACGTGGCCGACGTCGCCCGTGTGCAGCCAGCCGTCGACGATGGTCTCGGCCGTCTTGTCCGGCTGCTTGTAGTAGCCCTTCATCACGAGGTCGCCGCGCACGCAGATCTCGCCCGTCTCGCCCTTGCCGAGGATGCGGTTGTCGCCGTCGAGGATCTCGACGCGGACGAGCGCATTGGGGCGCCCGACCGAGGTGAGCCGTTCGTCGTGGGCCAGCCTGCCGCCGACGAAATGCTCGTCGGGGCGCAGGTACGAGATGGAGGCCGGCGCCTCGGTCTGGCCGTAACCGCCGGTCATCACCGGGCCAATCACCTCGATGGCCTTCTTGAGCTTCTCGAGCGACATGGGCGCCGCGCCGTACATCAGGTACTTGAGGGAAGAGAAGTCGACCTTCTCGATGCCGGGAATCTCCAGCAGGCGGTAGATCACCGTCGGGGGCAGGAAGAACTCCGTCACGCGGTGCCTCGCGATCGCGTCGAACATCAGCGCCGGATCGGGCTTCTCGAGCACCACGACCGTGCCGCCGCGCGCGGTGCAGGGCAGGCCGAGCACGCCGGCGGTGTGGGTCATCGGCGCCGCGGCGAGGTTGACCGGCCGCTCGTTGCCGCCATAGGACACGGCGATCATGTAGTTGGCGACGAAGGTCTGGATGCTGCGGTGGGTGTTCATCACCCCCTTGGGCATGCCGGTGGTCCCGCCCGTGGCCATGACCGCGACGACGTCGTCCATCTGGTAGTCGACCTCCGGCGCGGTGAGGGGCAGGGAGCCGCACCAGGCCTCGAGCGACGGGGCATCCGGCAGGTCGCCGTCGAGGCAGATCCAGAGCCGGATGCGGGGAAGCTTCGGCCGCAGCTCGGCGATGACCGGCGCGAACGCCTTCTGGAAGAAGACCACCTCGCAGTCGAAGGCATCGAGGATGAACCGGTTGTCCTCCGCCGAGCCGCGCGGGCTCACGGGAATCCAGGCGAGCCCCGCTCGCCACAGGCCGAGGGTGCACGTCCAGGCCACCGGGTCGTTGAGGGCCCACACGGCACCCTTGGCTTCCTTCGGGAAGCCGGCGGCGAGCAGGCCGTTGGCGATGCGGCACGAAAGGTCGCGCACCTCGGTGAACGACCAGGAGCGCTCGCCCATGATGTAGGCGGCGCCGGCGGGGTTGGCGCGCCAGCCGCGGTCGAGGAAATCGATGATGGCCATTTCGTGGCTTTCGTCAGGCGCGCGCGGGCGGGCGGCGCCTAGAGCGGCGTGACGGTGGCGCGGGCCAGGCCGCGCTGCTCGAGGAAGCCGAGCAGGTAGCGGTGCCCGAACGCCTTGGATCCCGACGCGAAGCCGACGCGGGCCGTCTCGCCGTCGAGGAGCTTCAGGACGCCGGCCGTCTGGACGGCGCCGGTCGAGATGTACGGCGTGACGCCGTGGACGGTGGCGCGCACGGCGGCGAGCTGGCCGCGGCCGATCGCGAAGTCGACCGTGCGCTGCAGGGTCGTGCGCTCGCGGGGGGGCATCGTGGGCGTCGTGGAGGCGACGAGCTGCTGCAACACGGCGTCCTGGTGCTCCGCGGGCAGGTGCTTGTACTCCGCCTCCCACTTCTGGCCGAGGCCGTGCACGAGCCGCATCACGTCGTTGTCGTAGAAGCCCACGCTCGAGACGCAGGCGCGCACGCGCGGGTCGGTCTCGAAATGGATCGGGAGGGAAGTGCCGCCCCACGGCAGCGAGAACACCGGCTGGAGGAAATCGGGCGACACGACGTTGAACGAGGCGTCGGGCGCGTGCGCGACCAGCTTCTTCTCCCAGAGGAAGTGCGCCGTCGACTGGAAGAGGCCGAAGATCGAGGCGGTCGAGCCCACCGTGACGCCGGCGGCATCGCGCGGACCCCGCGTCAGGCACGCCGTCTCCAGCGTGTCGACGCCCGGCGTCTCCAGCGCGAGCTCCGCGGCGATCTCGGAGAACGTGTACATGTAGGCAAGCGACGGCGAGACGAGAAGGCCTGCCTGGCGGAAGTGCTCGCCGAACCGGGCGCGCACCGCGGCGATGTAGGCCTGCTCGCCGGTCGTGTCGAGGTGGTGGCAGCCCGCCTTCAGGGCCGCCTCGACCGCCGTGAGGCCGAACCTGGCGAAGGGGCCCACGGTATTGCAGACGACCCTGGCGCCCTTGAAGGCCTTCGTGAGCGATTCGACCGTGTGCTCGGCTTCGACAATCTCGTAGGTCGCGGATTCGAGGCGAACGACGCGCTGGGCCATCATCTCCTTGACGCGCGCGGCATTGCGCGCGACGGCGGTAAAGGGGATGGCCTGGTCGATGAGCCAGTCCATGATGAGCATGCCGGTGTAGCCACTGGCGCCATAGACGACGACGGGGTGCTTTGCCATTTCTCGGTTCCTTTGCTTGAAGTCGGGCCGGGCGGGCGCTCTAGTCGCGCGTATAGCCGTTCTGGTAGAGGAGCGACTGCATCGATCCGAAGCGCATGGTGAGGACGTAGTTCTCGCCGTCCTCGATGAGCGCGGCGCGCGTGTCGCGGAAAATCTTCTCGATGGGATATTCCCTCGACGTGCCGTTGCCCCCGAAGAGCTGGAGCGCCTCGTGGACCACCTTCATGGCCTCCTCGGTGACGCTCACCTTCGCCTGCGCGGTGACGTAGGCGTGGGTCTGCGGCGAAGTCCGGGCGTAGGCGAGGCTGCGGCGGGCGATGGCGCGCGCCATCTCGATTCGCCGCGCCATGTCGCCCAGGCGCCAGCGCGTGAGCTGGTGGTCGGCGAGCAGCATGCCGCCCTGCTTGCGTTCGTGGGCATACGCGAGCGCCAGCTCGAAGGCCGACCGCGCCACGCCGACGAACATCTGGCACATGTGCGTGCCGGCGAAGGACCAGGCGGTGCTCACGTTGCCGTAATAGGCGTCCTTCTCGGCGATCGCGAAGCGGCGCGGGATGCGCACGTTGTCGAAGTAGATCTCGCCCTGCGGCAGCGAGCGCTGGCCGATCTTGTCCAGGGGCTTGCCGCGGGAGACGCCGGGCAGGTCGAGGGGAATGATGACGGTCAGGCCGTTCATGAGGCCATTCTTGCCGATGTACCCGTCGCCGTAGTCGGCCGCGATGTAGGCGAGAGCGACCTGCGCCACGACCCCGTTGGACACCCAGGCCGAGCACTGGCCGTTGATGACGATCTCGTCGCCCTTCACCACGGCCGTGACGTTGCCCTTGTTGCCGGGGGCGCCGGCGGGCCAGTCCTGGTCATGCAGGGCGGTCACGTCGGAACCGCGGTCGGGCTGGGTGATGAGCCAGCAGCCGATCTTCCCGGTGCACAGGTCGACGAGTTCCTTGTTGCCCGCGGCGTGGGCCATCGCCAGGGGGAATCCCGCCACCGTGAGCGAAACGGTAAGGCCCGCGTCGCCCCAGCCCAGCTCCTCGCCGACCATCGACTCGAGGCGGACCGCGACGTCGGGCTCGAACTGGGAGTAGAAGGAGGGATCGAGGCCGAGCTTGGCTGCCTCGGCGAAGACCGTCCAGTACGGAGACCCCGGCGCGATCACCTGCGCGGCCTCCATCCGGTCGAGCTCGCGCCCGATGGGGCGCAGGACTTCCTTCGAGAAGCGGTGCACGGAGGCCTGGACGCTCGTCTCGATCTCGGTGACCGGTGGCTCGAACCCCGTGAGCCCGACGCTCGGCAGCTGCAGTTCGGTCTTCAGTTTCAGCATGACGTCGTTCCTCGTGTTGTTCGGCCTGGCGCACGAACGGCGGGCCGGTGGTCGACAGGGTGAAAGACTAGTGGGCGGCTGGCCCCGGGCGGCCCCCCAGAGCGGGGGGGCCGGTCGCGACGCTTCGCTGCCATCGTTCGGTAGCGCCCATGGAGAGGGCGGAGAGGAAGCCATGAGGAAGGCAAAGGCAAGCCCGGAACGCGTGCTGGTGACGGGCGCTTCGACGGGAATCGGCGAGGCGCTCGCCCGGCGCTTCGCGGCTGCAGGCCACGACCTGGTGCTGGTCGCCCGCAGCGCCGACAAGCTCAGGGCGCTGGCCGCGGAATTGACGAAGCGCCACGGGATGAGCGCGGTGACGATCGTCGCCGACCTGGCCAAGGAGGCCGAGGCAGCCCGGCTGGCGGCGTCATTGAAGCGTCGTCGCCTCAAAGTGGACATCCTGGTCAACAACGCCGGCGTCAACCACCAGGGCCATTTCCGCAAGATGGCGCCTGCCGCGCACCAGGAGATCATCCGGCTGAACGTCGCCGCCGCCACGGACATGCTGGCCCACTTCATCCCGCCCATGGTGAGGCGCGGCCACGGGCGCGTACTCAACGTGGCCTCGACTTCCGCGTTCGTTCCGGTGCCGTTCATGGCCACCTATGCCGCCAGCAAGGCCTACCTGCTGTCCCTCACCGAATCCCTGAGCGAGGAACTCGCGGGAAGCGGCGTCACGGTGAGCGCCCTGTGCCCGGGCGTGACCGCGACGCCGATGATGGACCGGATCGGCGCCGCCAATCCCGGCTATGTCCGCCTGGTCGCGTCGACGGTCCTAGATGTCGCCGAGGTCGCCGAGGCCGGCTACGACGCCTGCATGAAGGGCCAGGTGATCCGCGTTCCCGGCAAGGTCAACCTGCTGACCGCGATTTCCGGGCGGGCCGTGCCCAAGTGGCTCACGCGGCGCGTGGTCGGCTTCGCCGGGCGATTGACGAACTAGG
>JBBIJT010000003.1:0-54157 GCA_037445795.1 Betaproteobacteria bacterium
CCGAAGAGGCTGATGGCGGCGGCGACGGCGAGCTCGAAGAAATTGGAGGCGCCGATGAGCGCCGAGGGGCACGCGACGTCGTGCTTCTCGCCCAGGCGGCGGTTGAGCCAGTAGGCGAGCGCGGAATTGAAGAACACCTGGATCAGGATCGGCACCGCGAGGAGCGCGATGACGAGGGGTTGCTTGAGGATCGCCTCTCCCTGGAACGCGAAGAGCAGCACGAGCGTCGCGAGGAGTGCCGCGACCGACCACGGGCCGATGCGCGCCATCGCGGCGTCGAACGCGGCCTTCCCCTTCGCCATCAGGGACCGCCGCCAGAGCTGCGCGAGTATCACGGGAATCACGATGTAGAGGGCAACGGACGTCACGAGCGTGGCCCACGGGACGGCGATGGCCGAGATACCGAGCAGCAGCCCCACCAGCGGCGCAAAGGCGAACACCATGATGGTGTCGTTGAGCGCCACCTGCGAGAGCGTGAAGAGCGGGTCGCCGTTGGTGAGGCGGCTCCACACGAACACCATCGCGGTGCAGGGCGCAGCCGCGAGCAGGATGAGCCCCGCGATGTAGCTGTCGAGCTGGTCGGCGGGCAGCAGCGGCGCAAAGAGGTTGCGGATGAAGACCCAGCCGAGGAAGGCCATCGAGAAGGGCTTCACGAGCCAGTTCACGAAGAGCGTCACGCCGATGCCACGCAGGTGGCTCTTAACCTCGTGCAGGGCGCCGAAGTCCACCTTCACGAGCATCGGGATGATCATCACCCAGATGAGGAGGCCCACCGGCAGGTTCACCTGCGCGAATTCCATGCGACCGACGGCGCGGAACAATGCCGGCAGGAGCTGGCCGAGCACGATGCCCGCGACGATGCACAGGAACACCCAGAGCGTGAGGTAGCGCTCGAAGGCGTTCAGGGCCTTCGGGGGCGGCACGCCGGTGGCGGTAGCGGCCATCTCAGTCTCCGTCGGAATTCCGCGTGCGCTCCGCGATGGCGCGCGCCTCGGCTTGCAACGACATCCGCTCGAGCCTTTCGATCGGCAGGCTGAGGAGCAGCGAGATGCGGCTGCGCATGAGGTTGTACACCTCGCGGGCCACGGCGCGCGCCTTCTCCGGATCGTCCATGTGCGCGGCCGGATCCGGCGCGCTCCAGTGCGCCTTCGCGGGCATCCCCGGCCAGACGGGGCACGCCTCGCCCGCGGCCGCGTCGCACACCGTGATCACGAGGTCCATCAGGGGCGCCCCCGGCGCCGCGAACTCGTCCCAGGACTTGCTCCGTGCCCCGGTGGTGCTCAGTCCCACCGACGCGAGGTATTCCGCCACGATCGGGTTCACGCGCCCGCTCGGGTGGCTGCCGGCGCTCCAGGCCCGGAAGCGCCCCTGGCCCATCGCGTTCAGCAGCGTCTCGGCGATGATGCTGCGCGCGGAGTTGCCCGTGCACAGGAAGAGCACGTTGTACGGCTGCGCGCTCACGCGCGTTTCCTCTTCGGCGAAGGCACCGGCACGCAGGCGACGTCGCAGGACGCCCCCTGGCAGCAGTTCTCGGTGAGGTAGTCCACGAGCGCGTTCACGGTGGCGAAGTTGGCCGTGTAGTAGATGAATCGCCCGGCCTGGCGCGCGTTCACCAGCCCGGCGTGGGCCATCTCCTTCAGGTGGAAGGAAAGCGTCGCGTTCGCCATCCCCAGCCGCTCGGCGATGAGGCCCGCGGGCAATCCCTCGGGCGACTCCTGCACGAGCAGGCGGAATATCCCGAGGCGGGATTCCTGCGAGAGGCCGGATAACGCGGCCAGGGCTGCTTTCTTTTCCATGTTTCCAGTTTTATGGAAACGAAGGCCGCTGTCAATACCCCGGACCGGGGTTGCGGAGTTGCCCGGCCGGAAGGCGGCCGGCCCAAGCCGCAGTCAGCGGACCCGGGGAAGCCGGAGGACCGCGCGAAGCCCGCCCTGGGGGATGTTTTCAAGCTCGAGCCTGCCCCCGTGAAGCCTCGCCGCATCGCTCGCTATGGACAGCCCCAGCCCCACGCCCCCCGTCGCCCGGCTGCGAGAGCCTTCCAGCCTCACGTAGGGTTCCGTGACGCGCACCAGGTCGGCCTCCGGAATGCCCGGGCCGTTGTCCTCCACCATGATCCTCAGGCAATCCGGACCGTCGACCACGGTCACCCGGGCCTCGCGGCCGTACTTCACCGCGTTGTCGACCAGATTGGCGACGGCGCGCTTCAGGCCGGACAGGCGTCCCCGGTACGACGCGGCGGCCGAAGTGGAAAGGAAGGTGACCGGGCGCCCGATTGCCTGCTGGTCCGCCACGAGGCTCTGCAGCAACGCCTCGACGTCGATCTCCTGGAGCGGCTCGCTGTCGCTCAGGCCCCGCAGGTAGTCGAGCGTCGCCTCGACCATCGCCTGCATGTCGTCGATGTCGGCATTGAACTGGTTTCGCAGCTCGTCGTCGTCGACCAGCTCGGCCCGCAAGCGCATGCGCGTAAGCGGCGTGCGCAGGTCGTGCGAGACGGCGGCGAGCGCCCGGCTGCGCTCGGCGATCAGCCGTCGAATCCGCTCCTGCATCCGGTTGAAGGCCTCGGCCGCCTGGCGGGTTTCGGTGGGCCCCGACTCCTCCAGCGACGGGGAATCGAGGTCGCGACCGAACGCGTCGGCCGCCTCGGAAAGCCGCTGGATCGGCCTTGTGACGAGGCGCACCGCGATCACCGCGACGGCGACCACGCTCCCGAGCGTGAGCGACAGGTGGATCCAGAAGCGTTCGGGCAGGCCCGCGATGTGAGGGGCTCCGTGCCGGATCAGCAGCGCCCGCTCGTCCATGTGGAGCCAGAGGCTGGCGAGCTGCGCCGCGACCAGTCCGGCCACGAGGATCAGCGTCACCCGGCCGAAGAGGCTTCGGGGAATCAGTCGCACGACGACCGGCCCTCGACGACCGCGGCGAGGACGTAACCTTCGCCGCGCACCGTCTGGATCAGCTGGGGGACCCGCTCCTCGTCACGCAGGCGTTGGCGCAGGCGGCTCACCTGCACGTCGACGGTGCGATCGAGAGGCTCCGCCGCACGCCCGTGGAGCAACTCCATGAGCTGGTCGCGGCTCATCACCCGGTTGGGATGGTCCAGCAAGGCGCGCAGCAGCCGGTATTCGCCGCCCGAGAGCGAGACCACGACGCCGTCGGGAGCGGTCAGCGCGCGCGTCGCCGTATCGAGCCGCCAGCCGGCGAACACGAGGCAGCGCTGCGCCTCGGGCCGCAGGTTGGGTGGCAACGCTCGCGTCCTTCGCAGGATCGACCGGATGCGGGCCAGCAGCTCCCGGGGGCTGAATGGCTTCACGAGGTAGTCGTCGGCCCCCATCTCGATGCCGACGATGCGGTCGGCCTCCTCGCCTCGGGCCGTGAGCATCAGGACCGGCAGGCTCGAGCGCGCGCGAAGGTCGCGGCACAACGCGAGGCCATCGCTGTCGGGCAGCATCAGGTCGAGAACCACCAGGTCGATCGCGTGCCTGTCGAGCATCTGGGCCATTTCCCGGCCGTCGCGCGCCGGGACCGGCTCGAAGCCGTTCTTCGACAGGTATTCCACCAGGAGGCGGCGGATCTCCGGGTCATCGTCGACGATGAGGATGCGGTCGGGCCGGTCCATGGGTCGTATTTATACCTCCCCACGGCGCGGTTTGTATCGCAGCGTATCAATCGCCGGCGGCGCAACGCTTCGATGCAAAAATCGTCCAATCCGAAACGCGGAGCGGGCCGTCCCGGATCGACAATGTTCCCATTCCGCAAGTGGAGGGACGTCGATGGGCCAGCTGTTCCGATTCGGTGAGAGCGTTCCGGGCTACGAGGTTCCGGTGCTGAACGAGCGCGAGGTCCGCGCGGCCGCGGGAATCCTGTTCTTGCTCGCCCTGGTGTCGTTCATGAATTCCTGGCTGATGGGCGATTTCCGCCTCACCCGGATCTTCGTGATCGCCTTCCTTGTCGACTTCTCGATCCGCATCTTCGTCAACCCGAGGTTCTCGCCGAGCATGATCCTCGGGCGCCTCGCCGTCGCGAGGCAGGCGCCGGAGTGGACCGGCGCCCCGCAGAAGCGCTTCGCCTGGGCGGTGGGCTGGGCGCTGGCCGCGCTGATGTTCCATCTCATCGTCCTCAACAACGTGATCGGCCCCGCCAACCTCGTCGTCTGCGCGACCTGCCTCACGCTGCTCTTCTTCGAAAGCGCCTTCGGCATCTGCCTCGCGTGCAAGGTCTACAACGCGTTCACGCCCGGCCGGGCGCAGCATTGCCCCGGCGGCGCCTGCGAAGTGGTCGCGCCCCATCCGGGCCAGAAGGTCGGCGCGGGAGCGATGGTGATCGTGCTCCTCTACCTGGCCTCCATCGGATTCATCGGCCGGCACTGGTTCCCGCCGGTCGAAGCCGCGGCACCCTTGGCGTCGACATCGTCCGGGGCCCGCGACGGCGACAAGTGCACGCCACCCGATTGGGCGGTGGCCATGGGGCATGCCGAAAAATGGAAGCTCCACAACAACTGCAAGTGAGGGCCTCGCCATGAACCTCGTGCAAGCGACACGGCTCGCCAAGACCTACCGCGTGGGCGACATCGACGTTCCGGCGGTCAAGGGCGTGGATTTCACGATCTCGCCCTCCTCGTTCGTCGCCTTCGTCGGCCCGTCGGGCAGCGGCAAGAGCACGCTGCTGAACCTCATCGGCTGCCTCGACCACCCCACCAGCGGCACGCTGCGGGTGCTCGACACCGACATCGCTTCGCTCGACCGTCGTGCGGCCGCCCGGTTTCGCGGCCAGCACATCGGGTTCGTGTTCCAGGACTTCAACCTCATCCCGGTGCTGACGGTCTTCGAGAACGTCGAATATCCCCTGCGGATGGTCCAGGAGTGGCCGGCGGAGAAGCGACACGCCCAGGTGCGGCGGCTCCTCGATGCTGTCGGCATGGCCGACCAGGCGGACAAGCGGCCCGACCAGATTTCCGGGGGACAGAAGCAGCGCGTCGCCGTGGCCCGGGCCCTCGTGGCCCAGCCGAAACTCGTCCTGGCCGACGAGCCGACCGCCAACCTCGACCACGAAACCGCCTACCGGATCCTCCAGCTGATGAAACACATGCGGGACGAGTTCGGCACGACCTTCATCTTCTCCACACACGACCCGAAGATCATGGGCGAAGCCGAACACACCTTCATCCTCGAGGATGGCCGGCTCCAGGAAGGAGGCCCCCATGCTTGACGTCCTCGCCATCGCCAGCCGCAACCTCTTGCGTTACAGGCGCCGCACCCTGTTGACTCTTCTCCTGATCGTGATCGGCATGGTGGCGGTCCTGCTCTTCATCTCCGTGGCGGGCTCATTCAAGGCCATGATGGTCGGCCAGATCACCGACTCCGTTCTCGGCCACCTCGAGGTGCACCGCAAGGGCTACGTCGCCTCCATCGACAACCTGCCCCTCAACCTCAACATGAGGCCCGCCATGGTCGCCCGCGTGGAGGACGCGCTCAAGGCCAACCCGGCTGTCGAGACCTGGTCCGCGCGCGTCAAGTTCGGCGGCATGTTCAGCAACTTCGCCGAGACGACCAGCATTCGCGTGAACGGCGTGGATCCGCTGCGCGAGGCGGCGACCATGCCCCTGCTCACGAGCCGCCTGTCGGAAGGCGACCCGTCGCGCCCGCTCGTCGAACGCGGAAAGATCGTCATTCCCGCCCTCCTGGCCCGGGGCATGAAGACGCGGCTGGGCGACACGGTCGTGGTCGTCGCGACCAACCGCGACGGCTCGGTCAACGGCAAGACCTTCGTCGTGAACGGAATCCTCGAAGGCATCTCCGGCCCGGGCGGCCGCGACGGTTACGTGCACATCGACGATGCCCGGGAGCTCCTTCGCATGACGGAACCGGAAGTCAGCGAGATCGCCGTCCGGCTCCGCGACTTCGCCGGGCTCGACCGCCACGCGGCCGAAATCGCGACGGCCCTCGCCGGCGTGACGGGGAAGGAGGGCAAGCCCGTGCTGGAAACGCATACGTGGGCCGATCTCTCGCCCTTCGCCAATCTCGCGCGCATGATCGACATGATGACGCTGTTCATCAAGATCGTCCTCGTCTCGATCGTGCTCGTTTCCGTCATGAACGTGATGATCATGGCGGTGTTCGAGCGAATCCGCGAAATCGGCACGATCGCGGCCATTGGAACGCCGCCTGCCCGCATCCTCTCGCTGTTCCTGGCGGAGGGCCTGATGCTGGGCATCGTCGGCACCGTCGCGGGAGTGGCCGTAAGCATTGCCGCGATCGGCGGCATCAACCTCTGGCGACCCACCTTCGCCTTCGGCCAGCAGCAGAACCTGGTGATGGCCCCGACCATCGCCGCGGGCGATGTGCTGACGATCGCCGTTCTCGTCGTGATCGTGGCCGTGCTGGCCAGCCTGCAACCCGCGTGGAAGGCCTCGAGAATGGATCCCATCGCGGCCCTGCGCCACGTCTAGGATGTCCGCCATGAAGAGACTTCTCGCCCTGCTCGCCTGCCTCCTCGCCCTGCCCGCATCCGCGCTCGACGGAACGGAGCTCCTGCGGAAGGTCGACCGGAACCTCGAGCCCGAGGCCTACGAGATGATGCGCAAGCTGATCAACATCGAGCCGGACGGCAAGAAGAAGGAGTTCGTGCTCTACTCCGTGAAGAAGGGCCGCGACAAGATCGTGGCGCTCTTCCTGGCCCCGCAGAGCGACAAGGGCCGGGCCACGCTGCGCCTGGGCGACAACATGTGGCTCTACATCCCCGAGGTCGGAAAGCCCATGCGCATCACGAGCCTTCAATCGGTGACGGGGGGCGTGTTCAACAACGCGGACATCCTGCGGATCGACTACGCCGCGGAATACGACGTGGTGGAAACGACCGAGGACAGGGGCGAGCACCTCCTGTCGCTCAAGGCGAAGACGGGCGAGGTGGCGTACGACAGGCTGAAGATGTGGGTGGACAGGAAGACGCTGCTGCCCACCGTGATCGAGTGCTACGCCGCCAGCGGACTGCTGATCAAGACGCTGCGCTTCAAGGACGTCAAGGACTTCGGCGGGGGCATCCGGCGGCCCGCGACCGTCGAGACCGACAGCCCGCTCTACAAGGACTACAAGTCGGTGATGCTCTACGCCGGCATCAAGAAGCGCGAGTTCCCCGACGAGGTGTTCTCGCTCAACTACCTGCCGCGCGTCGAGGACCTGCGCAAGTGAGGCTCGCCCCGGCGCTGCTGGCCGCCCTGGTCGCGGTCGCGGCCCGGGCCGAGGACTTCCGGTTCGACGCGAGCGAGTTCGAGAAGAAGCCCCTGGAGGTCTCCGGCTACCTGGAGCTGAAGCCGGAGCGCGCCTGGCTCAATCCCGACGGAACGCTCTACGAGCTCGCCGGCCTCGACCGGGACACGCTCGACCGCACCACGGGCACGCTGAAGCTCAACGGGAAGTACACGAAGGGCCCCGCGAGCGTGGTCCTTCACGGTTCCGTCGAATCCCGGACCGACGACCTGGGGAGCAAGCGCTCCTACCGGTTCGACGAAGCCTACGCCTCCTACAAGCCCGACCCGGGCTTCACGCTGGACCTGGGGAAGGTGGCGCTCAAGTGGGGCAAGGGCTACGCGTGGAACCCGGTCGGATTCGTCGAGCGCCCCAAGGATCCCAACGACGTCGAATTGGCCCGCGAAGGCTACTCCGTCGTCACCGCCGACCTCATCCGGAACTTCGACGGCGATCTCAAGACCGTGGCCTTCACCCCGGTCGTGCTGCCGGTCGGGAACGAGGTCAATGGCGACTTCGGGAAGCCGAACTACCTCAATCCCGCCGCGAAGCTCTATCTCCTCTACCTCGACACCGACATCGACTTCACCTGGCTCGGCGGCGGCAGCCGCACGCCGCGCTTCGGCGCCGACTTCTCGAGGAACGTGAACACGGCTCTCGAAATCCACGGCGAATGGGCCCGGTTCCTCAATTACGAGAAGCGCACCATCGATTCCGCGGGTCGCGTGGCTTCGGAGACGGCGGACGTCACCAGCTACCTGCTGGGACTTCGCTACCTGACGGAAAGCGACACCACCTGGATCGCGGAGTACTACCGCAACGGCACCGGCTATTCCCGCGAGGAGCTCGCGGCGTTCTCCGGCCTGGTCGACAGCGGAAACGGGTCGCTTTTCGCCAGGGCCCAGCAGGCGGGAAGCCTCTATAGCCGCCCGTACATCGGGCAGCGTTACTTCTACCTGAAGGCGAGCCAGAAGGAGCCGTTCGACATCGTCTACTTCACGCCGTCGATCACGGCCATCGTCAACGTGGGAGACAACAGCTGGACCCTGACGCCCGAGCTGCTCTACACCGCATTCACCAATCTCGACCTGCGGCTACGAGTCATGTTCCTTCACGGCGGCAAGGGAAGCGAGTTCGGCGAGAAGCAGAACGAGCGCAGGCTGGAGCTCATGGCGCGCCTCTACTTCTGACTTGTTCCCTTGGCGGACCCTACCGGTAGGCGGAGGACGCCTCCGCCTCGCGGATCCACCCTTCCACGGACTCGAGCGCCGGGATGCGGCCCGTGGAGACGAGCTTCCCGTCGATCGAGAGCCCGGGGGTCTTGAGGACGCCCGCGGCCACGATCTCGCTCACGTCCTTCACCTTCACGACGCTTCCCGGGACGCCCGCCTTCTGGAGCGCCGCGTTGGCGATTTCCTCGAGCTTCCGGCAGTTGGCGCAGCCGGGGCCGTACACCTTGATGGTCAGCATGGTCAGGCTCCTTGCGGGGTTCCGTGATGCGAAGCGCCCGCCTTCGAAACGAGCAGCGCGAGCACGGCGACGAACGCGCCGATCGCCAGCGCGATGACGAGCGGTGGCGAACCATCCACCCAGGACCCGTACGCGAGCCCGGAGGCCGCGCTGAAGAGCGCCACGAGCCCCACGTAGGCGGCGGTCTTGCGCCGGCCGATGATCGCCGAGAGGATGAGGATGCTCTGCAGGCTCAGCTCCGGGTCCGCCATGAGGTACGCGAGGAGCGGCCCGCGGTGCATGCCGAGGTCGAGGAACATCTTCGCGATGGGCACCTCAACGAGCGTCGGGAAGTACATCACCACGCCGAACGCCACGCCCGCCACGTTGCCGACGATCGAGTTGGTGCCGGCGAGCGCCTCGATCCACTCCGGCCGGATCACGGCCCGCAGCATGCCCACGACGAAGACGCCCGCGACGAGCAGCGGGAAGATCTGCTTCATGAACCGCCACGATTCCCAGAGCCACGCGCGCGCCCGCTCGCGGTCGAGGTGGCGGCGCGCGACGTGCGCGAGCGCGGCCAGCAGGAGGGTCACGGCGAAGAACTTCCCCGTGAAGCCGACCACGAGCCCCGCGGCATCCGTGCGAACGGCGAGCGCCGCGACGAGCAGCGTGGCCGCGATGAGGCCGAGCCCCGCGCGCGCCCAGGCGTTGAACCCCTCGTGGATCGCCTCGAATCCCCGCCACGCGCAGGCGGCGATGGTGGCGAGCAGCACGATGAGCACGGCGCCCTGCACGCTCACGCCCTCCTCGCCGCGGCTCGCGTCGTAGGGAACGAGACCGTCGAGCGAAGCCTGCCAGCCGCGCGTGTCGCCGAGCGGGATCGTGAGCTCGAAGGCGGAGCCGGTAAGGAACGCAAGCTTGAGGGTGCCGGCGAGCAGCAGCGCGACCCAGAGCAGCAGGAACGCGAGCGCCCCGCCACCCATGCCGCCTTCCCCGGTTTCCGCGAACGCATCGTCGCCCGCGGACTCCCGCGCCGCCTCGTCGGCCTGGAATAGCAGCGCCATCGCGAGCCCGATCCCGATGCCGAACGCGAGCGACAGGAGGAAGCGCGCGCCGGCAAGGTCCACGCCGATCACGCCGCCCGTGTACACGAGCGCGAGGATGTTCGCCGCGGGCGCGAAGAAGAGGAACGTGATGGCGGGCCCCAGCCCCGCGCCCTTGCGGTAGATGCCCGCGAAGAGCGGCACGATCGTGCACGAGCAGACGGCCAGCAGCGAGCCCGCGGCCGCGGCGGCGGGATACGACACAGCACGCGGCGCGTTGCGCCCGAGAAACCGGGTGACCGCCTCCTGCGGAATCAACGCCGCCATCGCGCCGGCAATGAAGAACGCCGGCACGAGGCAGAGCAACACGTGTGCGGCGAGATAGGCCGCCAGGTTGCCCAGCCCGGCCTCGAACAGCCGGACGACAGTAGGGGAAAGGGCGTCCATGGCATCGGTGGCGGGCCGCCGGAAAACTCCGGTTCCGCTGCCCTCCCATCATTCGCCACGCCTTCGCGATTCTGTTGTCCCAAGTCAATTTCCCGGCTTCGAGAACTGTTGAAATGGCCACGGATCGACATACCCCCGGTCCTCCCGGGAGTATCTCGTCGAGACCGGGCGCATACCCCCGATGCGAACAGGGAGGCAGGAATGAGACTCACGAGACGGGAATTCATCAAGGCCACGGCGGTAACGGTCGGCATGCTGGCCACCGGCTGCGCGATACAGCCCGAGGTGCCGCTGAGCAGCGCCCTCGTGCCGAGGAAGCCGAAGGAGGCCGGCCCCGCGAAGGGCGAATGGGTGTCGAGCACCTGCCAGGGCTGCACGCAGTGGTGCGCGATCCAGATCTTCGTCCAGGACGGGCGCGCGACGCGCGTGCGCGGCAACCCCGCGAGCAAGAGCAACCACGGCTACGTGTGCCCGCGCGGCCACCTCATCCCGCAGCAGACCTACGATCCGGACCGCATCAAGGTGCCGATGAAGCGCACGAACCCCGCCAAGGGACGCGGCGTCGACCCGAAATGGGTGCCGATCAGCTGGGACGAGGCGCTCGCCATCGTGGCCGGCAAGATGATCGAGCTGCGCCAGAACCACGAGGCCGAGAAGTTCTGCTACATGCGCGGCCGCTACTCCGCGACCTCCACGGACCTCCTCTACGGCACGCTGCCCAAGATCTACGGCACGCCGAACTACTACTCCCACAGCGCCATCTGCGCAGAGGCCGAGAAGATGGGGCCGGGGCTCACGCAGGGCTTCTTCGGCTACCGTGACTACGACCTCGAGAAGGTCAACTGCCTGCTGATCTGGGGCTGCGACCCGCTCGCCTCCAACCGCCAGGTGCCCAACACGATCCGCCGCTTCGGCGAGATCCTCGCGCGCGGCACGATCGTCACGGTCGACCCGCGGCTTTCCACCTCGGCGTCCAAGTCGCACGAATGGATGCCCGTCCGGCCCGGCACCGACGGCGCGCTGGCAGGTGCGCTGGCGCACGTGATCCTCACCGAAGGTCTGTGGAGCCGCGAGTTCGTCGGTGACTTCAAGGACGGCAAGAACCTCTTCCAGGCGGGCAAGGCGGTCGACGAGGCCGCCTTCGCCGAGAAGGAGACGCACGGCCTCGTGAAGTGGTGGAACCTGGAGCTCAAGGACAAGACGCCGGCGTGGGCCGAGAAGGAGACGCTGGTCCCGGCGGCACAGATCGTCCGCGTGGCGCGCGCGATGGGCAAGGCGGCGCCGAAGACCGCGGTGTGGATGGGGCCGGGCGTGGCGATGAACCCCCGCGGCACCTACACCGCGATGATGGTGCATGCGCTGAACGGCCTCGTCGGCTCGGTGGATGTCGAGGGCGGGATACTGCAGAGCTCGAGCGTTCCGACCGGCAAGTTCCCGAAGCTCGACGCCTACGTCGACGAGCTCGCCAAGCACTCGGGGCACGGCAAGAAGATCGACATGCGCGGCGACAAGAACATGCCGGCGATGATGGGCGCCAAGCCGGGCAGCGGCGTCGTCACCAACAACGTCGCCAACGGCATGCTCAAGGACCCGGGTGCCATCAAGATGCTCATGTCGACCTGGAGCAACTTCAACTTCTCCTGCACCGACCCCAAGCGCTGGGACCAGGCGCTCTCGCGGATGCCGTTCTTCGTGCACCTCGTGACGAACCCCTCGGAGATGACCCAGTTCGCCGACGTCGTCCTGCCCGCCACGATGAACGCCAGCGAGGGCATGTCGATCATCACCAACATGGCCAATGGCCACGGCTACGCCTCCATCCAGCAGCCGGCCGCCCGGCGGATCTGGGACGTGAAGCAGGAGGAGACCGAGGTCATGTGGCTTCTCGCGGCGAAGCTGCGCGAAAAGGGCTTCCCGAACCTCTTCGACTACTACTCGAAGGAGTTCAAGGATCCGGAGACCGGCAAGCTCCCCGCCAACGAGCGCGAGTTCGCCGAGATAGCCGCCAAGATCACGAGCGCGCCGCTGTGGCAGGCGAAGGAGCCCCTCAAGGGGGACGAGCCGGTCAGGGGCTGGGCCGAGTTCCGCAAGCGCGGCATGTTCAGCGGGCCGAAGTACAAGTGGAAGAAGGGCTGGGGCGGGAATTTTGCCACTGCGACGAAGAAGTTCGAGTTCTACAGCGAGACGCTCAAGAAGGGCCTGGAGGAGCATGCCAAGAAGCACAAGGCCTCCATCGACGAGATCCTCGACGTCTCCGGCTACGTCGCGCGCGGCGAGCTCGCCTTCGTGCCGCACTACGAGCCGCCCAAGCGCCACGGCAGCCTCGAGGAATACCCGTTCACCTTCATCGACTACAAGTCGCGGCTCAACCGCGAGGGCCGGTCCGCGAACCTGCCGTGGTACCAGGAGTTCAAGAAGGTGGACCCGGGCGACGTCTCCTGGGACGACGTGCTCAAGATGAACCCGGCGGACGGCGCCAGGCTGGGCCTCAAGACGGGGGACCGCGTGACTGTCACTTCGCCCGCAGGCGCCATCACCACCAAGGTGAAGCTGTGGGAGGGCGTGCGCCCCGGCACGGTCGCCAAGTGCTACGGCCAGGGCCACTGGGCCTACGGCCGCGTGGCCACCGAGGCGTTCGGCAAGGCGGCCACCCGCGGCGGCAACAACAACGAGATCCTGGTGGACGACTACGACCGGCTGAGCGGCGCCACCGCCCGAAATGGCGGCTTCACCGGCGTGCGCGTCCAGAAGGCCTGACACCGACCCGCGAGCATAGGAGACGACGATGAGATTCGGAATGGTCATCGACCTGCAACGCTGCGTGGGATGCGGGGCATGCGCCTTCGCCTGCAAGGCCGAGAACAACACCCGCACGCGCGGGGACGGCCAGAGCTTCAACTGGGCCGACTTCGTGATGAAGACCGAGGGGACCTTCCCCAATGTCACGCACTGGGTCATGCCAGTGCTGTGCAACCACTGCTCCAACGCGCCGTGCGTGGAGATCTGCCCCGCGGAGCCCAAGGCGCTCTTCAAGACGCCCGAAGGCGTGACGATGCACGACACGGAGCTGTGCATCGGCTGCCGCCGCTGCCAGCGCGCCTGCCCGTACAGCGCCCGCGAGCTGGGCCCGGAGAGCCTGAACGGCGACACCTACAGCGTCATCAGCTTCAACGCCGAGGGCAAGCCCGTGCAGCCCTACTGGGCCGACACGACGGCCGCCATCCCCGGATGCACGTCGTCGGGGGCGGAAGTGGCCAAGGCCGCGGGAGCCGCGACGCCGGCGCTCAACGCGTTCGCCGAGGGCAACGTGAAGGCGGTGCGCACCGAGGGCGCCGTGGAGAAGTGCACGTTCTGCTATCACCGCACGAGCAAGGGCCTGCAGCCGGCGTGCGTGGAGGTGTGCCCGTCGAAGGCGCGCATCTTCGGCGACCAGGACGATCCGAACGCGGAGATCTCCAAGGTGCTGAAGGCGAGCAAGTCGTTCCGGCTCCAGGAGGAGAAGGGCACGAAGCCCAACGTCCACTACATCAACAGGTACAGCGCCCGGGCCTGATCGGGCGCAGTGGTAGATTGGGGGCGGGCGACCGCCCCCGAATTTTTTGAGGACCCCGCATGACCGCGCCCGATCCGAAAGCCGCCGCCCGCGCCGACTTCTGCCGCTTCCTCGCTGCCTGCTACTACGAGCCGGGGCCGGAGTTCGCCGAGGAGCGCCTCTTCGACTCCATGCAGGCTGCGGCGGCGCAGTTCGACCCCGCGCTCGCGGAAGGGGCGGCACGGCTCGGGCGGGCGTTCGGCGCCGTGCGGGACCGGGACCTCCTGGTCGAGTACACGCGGCTCTTCCTCGGGCCCGTCGATGCCCCGGCGCGGCCCTATGGCTCGCTGTGGCTGGGGCCCGAGAAGCTCCTGATGCAGGAGTCCACGATGGCCGTGCAGCGGCTCTACGAGGAGGGCGGCTTCGCGCTCTCGGAGGACTTCATGGAGCTGCCCGACCACATCGCGGCGGAGCTGGAGTTCCTCTACGCGCTCCTCTTCCACGAAAGCCGCGGGGAATCGCCGGAGCGCATCGCGATCAAGCGCCGGCTCCTCGACGAGCACCTCGGCCGCTGGATCGGCCCTTTCGCGGACGCGCTGAAGTCGGCCGCCCGCGAGGCGTTCTACCGCGAGCTGGCGGACGTCACGGCGAGATTCGTCTCGCTGGAAGCGGGCCGGGCCAAAGCCCACTGAGCCGCTCCCTCGGTATCATGGCGGCCTCGCCCCACGGAGCCCGAATGGAAACCCTCGACGCCGCCGAACTGTTGTCCGCCTTGGGCCACGAGTCGCGCCTGGCGATCTTCCGCCTGCTCGTCGAGGCCGGGAGCGCCGGCATGAACGCGAGCGCCATCGGCGAGAAGATCGGGCTCGCCGCGCCGACCCTGTCCTTCCACCTGGCGCACCTGAGCCGCGTGGGGCTCATCGCGGGCCGGCAGGAGAAGCGCTACATCTTCTACTCGGCCAACTTCCCTCAAATGGACGAGCTGCTCGCATTCCTCGCCTCGAACTGCTGCCAGGGCAAGGCCTGCCTGCCGAAGACGGCCGCGATCGGGGTCGTGCCGGTCGGCAAGATCCAGCGCCGTCGCCGCTAGACCCGCATCGTAGTAGGCGGCTACCCCTTCAAGGTCGACGGAATCAACGGGGCGGAATCGCCTTGATGACGACCTTGCTGTCGAGCAGGTTGTAGAGTTGCTCGAGGGTCATGGGCGTAGCGGTTGTCTCTCCGGCTTTCGAGGTGACCGGTGTCACGGCAATGCCGATCAGCGTGTCCTTGTTCGCCAGGAACAGGTTCTGGAACTTGAACGAGATCTGGTTGCCGCGGGTCCAGCCGCTCTCGGACGCTGCCTCGAAGGAGCCGGTCGGGATCAGTTTGGTGATTCCCCCCGGTGCCAAGTCGAGGCCGAGCTTCGTGCTTTCCTTGGCGTTCGCCGTGATGTTGAAGGTGACCTGGACCTCCGAAATGAGCAACCCGGCCTGCTTGTCGCCGGCCTGCCGCTCCTGGAGCAGGTGAAGCCCATCCTTCACCTGGAGAAGGGCATCTCGCAGTGTGATGTCGCTGGGAACGGGTTGGGTGGAAACGCACCCGGCGGCGAGGATGGCGCATGCGGCGGCCAGCACGAGACGGGGAACGGCGCGTCGGAAGTCCATGGCTCGATCTCCTCCACGGCAGGTAGCCAATGCGAGGGATATTGCGCCTCCGGCGAGCGCGCATCAATCCGCCCGCCGGCGGGACTCGCCGTCCTCCCGGCTAGACCCCTGCGGGGATCTTCGAGCGCATCATCCGCTTCCGGTCGATGCGGCGCCCGTCCACGATGAAAGTGCCATCGCCGACGGCGTGGATCACCCTCTTCTCCTTCCGGGCGGCATCGTAGTAGGCGGCGACACCTTCCAGCACGACGATGTTGTGCTTCGCCACGAAGTCCACGACACGGCACTCGATGTTCGCCAGGCACTCCTCGATGAGGGGCGCACGGACGTGCTTCGCCTCCCGGGGAGTGAGCGGGAATTTCTCGAACTTGTCCGTGTCGATGCCGGAGCAGGTCCCCACGCCCACGACCTCGTCGATCAGGTCCACCGTGGGAATCGCTACAACGCACTCGCGGAACTTCTTGAGCGCGCCGAACGAGTAGTTCCAGGACCCGGTGGTCATGGCGAACCTCGGCGTGAAGTCGTTCACCATGGTCCAGGAGATGGTCATCACGTTGTCCTTGCGGCCGTCGTTCGTGGTGATGAGAACGACGGGGCCCGATTCCAGCAGCGTGAACGCCATGCCTATGCGAAGCGATTTCATCCCGTTCCCCTCCATTCCAGCCAGTTCGCAGCTCGCACTGCACCGCCGAGAGGTCGGTCAATCCATCGTGCGCCGCGCCATCCAGGCAAGCAAGGCGTAGACGATGCCCCCTAAGTACAACGAGCCGAACACGAGCTTGTCGTGCCGGGCCAGCCACAGCGGGCGGTAGATGTCGAAGTTGTCCTGGCGGTCCGTGGTGTAGCGGGCGGCTACTAGGGCATTTCGGCGAATCTCGCTGTCAGACGGCGCGCGAGCGGCGCGAGGAAGTAGATCACCGGTACGCCGACGACGTAGGCGATGAGGAACGCCTTCCCCCAGCGCCATAAGAAGTCGGGCACCCATCCGACGTTGATGAGGGTGATCACGAACGTCATGAGCGAGATCATCATCGCGCCCATCAGGAGCGAGAAGACGAGGTGGAATCGTGCCTTGGGAAGCTTGCTCATGGGATCCCCCTTCCAGTGGTCCTTGTCAGCCGCAGCATCCATCGGCGGCCGGTCCGCAGTATCCTGCTTCCGCCGCCGGCTTCGCAAACGCCGAATCGCCACGGAACGGGAATCCCTTGCGCACCCACTTGGCAATTCCGCCCGCCATGTTCGCGACCCGGCCGTGGCCGTGGTACATGAGGAAATAGGTCGCCTTCAGGCTGCGCTCGCCGACCGCGCAGACCATGATCAGGTCGCGGTCGCGCGGCAATTCGCCATGGCGGCGCTCGAGTTCGCTCATGGGCATCACGATGATCTCCGGCACGTCGAAGGCGACGCGTGCAACCTCGTCGGGCTCGCGCACGTCCACGAGGAGCGCGCCCTGCGCCGCGAGCCTGCGAGTAGTCGTCGGGCAGACCCGGCGGGCTTCGGCGAGCTCGACGGGGCCTTCACGCACGTCCGGGGCGATGGCACTCATGCGGCTGCCCCCGCGAGCCATTCCTCGATCTTCGCGCGCCCCGGCACGCCCCCAGCGTGCACGACCTTGCCGTCGATCACGACGCCCGGCGTCGACATCACGCCGTAGCCCATGATCTCGCGGATGTCCTCCACCTTGCCCACCTCGACGGCCACGCCCAGGCCTTTAGCGACCTGCTCGATGAGGGCGACGGTCGCCCGGCAGTTCGTGCATCCCGTTCCAAGCACCTTGATGTCCACGCGTTCTCCCCGATGTCGGTTGATGGTGCGCCGCGAGCCGTCAGAGCGCGGCGTTGAAGACGAAGCCCACGAGCATGATCCCGGCGGCGACCACGCCGACGAAGGTCGCGATGAGGCGCATCTTGAGCACCCTCCTCAGGATCACCATCTCGGGCAGAGACAACGCAATCACGCTCATCATGAAGGCGAGCACGGTGCCCAGCGCCGCGCCCTTGGCGAGCAGCGCCTCGACGATGGGGATGATGCCCGCGGCATTGGTGTACATCGGCACGCCGATGACCACGGCGAGCGGCACGCTCCACCACGCCTCCCGGCCCATGATGGAGGCCATGAAGTCCTGCGGAACGTAACCGTGGATGCCGGCGCCGATCGCGATGCCGGCGACAATGTAGGGCCAGACGCGCCCGACGATCTCGCGCGCGGATGCGAAGCCCGCGTCGATCCGTTCGCCTAGGGTCAGCGCATCCTCGCCGACGGTGGCCTTGGTGCGCGGCATGTCGCGAACCCAGTCCTCCAGGTGCCGTTCCATCTTCAGGCGCCCTATCGTCCAGCCGGCGACGATGGCGACCGTGAGCCCGAGCCCGAGATACAGCAGGGCCACTTTCCAACCGAACAGGGCGAAGAGGAGGGTCAGCGCGACCTCGTTCACCATCGGGGCCGAGATGAGGAATGAAAAGGTCACGCCCAGCGGAACCCCCGCTTGCACGAAACCGATGAAGAGCGGCACCGCCGAGCAGGAACAGAACGGGGTCACGATGCCAAGGCTCGCCGCCATCACGTTGGCCGCCCCCTCCGTGCGGCCGGCCAGCAGCGCCCGCGTCCGCTCCGGGGTGAAGTAGGAGTTGACCATGCCCATCACGAAGACGATGCCGGTGAGCAGCAGGAGCACCTTGGGCGTGTCGTAGAAGAAGAACTGCAGGGCGTCGCCGAGGTGACTCGCGCGCTCGACCGGAAGCGCGGCGACGATCGCCTCCGATGCCGGTGCCAGCACCCGGTAAAGGGCGAGCCACGCCAAGGCGGCCAGCCCGAGAAAGGCCACCGGCTGGCGGTAGGGCCAGCGGATACCGCCGGTGGTCACTGCGTTCATGGCATCTCCCCAGGTCGGTGGTCGGGCCAGAAGTCGCCCTCAACCGGGAAGACGAGGAACTTTGAGGAAAGATGCAGCCAGCTCGACCCGGCCGTGCAGGGCTTCTAGGCCAAGGGAGGGCGGGGCACGAAGTCGCTCACCTGCCCCAGCGCGTCCAGGCTGACCTTGCAGCCCTTCATGAGGCGCTCCCGGAGGCGCCTCCTCGCGCGCTGGACCCGGGATTTGGCGCCCGGCAGGGTGAGGCCCTTCATGCGGGCGTATTCCTCCTGGGTCATCTCGCCGAGGTCGCAAAGGGTGATCGCCTCGCGGTCCTCGGCGGACAGCTCGGAGAGCACGCGCGGCAGGCAGCCCACGAGGCTGTCGACGGGCGCGGTTTCGTCCCTGGGCGCGGCGAGGTCCTCGGGCAGCTCGACCATGTCCCGCGACACCCGCAGCCGGTCCGCGAGGGCGTTGCGCGTCACCTCGAAAAGCCAGGCCCGCGCATTGATGATCTCGCAGAATTTCTCGCGGTGGCGCAGGGCCTTGAGGAAGAGGTCCTGCAGGGCGTCTTCCGCGTCCGCCGGGCTGCCCAAGCGGCGGCGCATCCAGCCACGTAGCTCGGCCTCGTTCTGGTGCCAGGCGCGCATCAGGCAGTTCACGGGGACGCTTCTCGCTCGTACCGCGGCTTCGTCGCGTCCACAGCGCGGCACTCGATGTTCGCCAGGCACTCCTCGATGAGGGGCGCACGAACGTGCTTCGCCTCCCGGGGAGTCAGCGGAAATTTCGCGAACTTGTCCGTGTCGATGCCGGAGCAGGTCCCCACGCCCACGACCTCGTCGATCAGGTCCACCGTGGGAATCGCTACAACGCACTCGCGGAACTTCTTGAGCGCGCCGAACGAGTAGTTCCAGGACCCGGTGGTCATGGCGAACCTCGGCGTGAAGTCGTTCACCATGGTCCAGGAGATGGTCATCACGTTGTCCTTGCGGCCGTCGTTCGTGGTGATGAGAACGACGGGGCCCGATTCCAGGAGCGTGAACGCCTTGCCTATGGGCAGCGATTTCATGCCGTTTCCCTCCTACCCAATCAGTCTGAACCCCGAGCAGCACCGCCGTCCATCCACGCGATCAACAGCCTGGCTTGGTGCAATGCCGCGTCCTTGCTGGCGAATGACTGGGTGCCGTAGCGGTGGAGGGGAAACCAGCCGCGCAGGTCCTCGTGATCCCTGCGGTACTCCTCGAATCCGAAAGAGCCATCATCCCGGACGAAGATGTCGACGCAGTGATCGCCCGTCGCGTTGTTGATGGACTCGATGACCCGGATCGGCATGGCGCGCTTTCAACCGATGGCCAGCAGCCTGCGCGTGATCACTTCGTGGCCGCGCCGACAAGGCATTCGCCCGGCACCTCGAATCCGCCCGGGGATTCGAAGCTGCGCATCGCGACTTCCACTTCGCTCCACACGGACTCCTGCTCCTGAAGAGGCAGGTGGGCCATCATGGCATTGAATCCGCCGAACGCCTCCCGGGCGACGCGCACGTACTCGGCGGCACTGGCCGCCCGGTGGGGAACCGCGACGGCGTGGACCCCCGGATCGGAGAATCCGGCTTCGCGGAAGATGCCCTCGAGAGCCCCGGGGCCTCCGAGGCTGAATGGCCCGGGCTGCCCCGGAGCGGGTGGCGGAAGTTGCGCGCGCCTGCGAATGATGGAAGCGGGCACGGCTCCCCAGCCATTTCGATCGGGCGTGGAAAAGACGGCGGCGGCAACCCGGCCGCCCGGCCTGAGGACACGGCGCCACTCGCGCAGCGCCGTCACCGGGTGCGGCATGTACATCAGGCCGAGCCGGCACAGCACCACGTCGAAGGAAGCGTCGGGGAGATCCAGCTTCTCGCCGTCCATGACGCGGGTCTCGATCTGCTCGAACCCGCGTTCACGGGCGACCTGGCGCGCAAGCTCGACGATCCCTTCCGAGATGTCGGTCGCCAGCACGTAGCCGCCAGGGCCCACTCGTTCGGCGGCGCTGACCGCCGGCTCACCCGCGCCGGCGGCGATGTCTAGGATGCGCTGGCCGGGCTGGACCCCTGCCAGCTCGAGCATCCGGCGGGTCGCTGCGCCGTACCAGCGCTCCAGGGTGGGAGTCCAGCGTCGCCACGCCGCACCGTCCTTGTTCCACTGCTCCCGCTGCGCGTTCTTGTACTTCGCGGCGTCGAATGAGGGTTTCTGCTCGGGCACGCAGGTTCTCCTCTCCCTGGGAAGCTGACGTTGATACGAGGTGCGGGGCTCGGAGGGCCAATCACTACGTCGAGCGGCGGCCCGAACGTGAAGCAGTGCGGGCAGTACGTCCGCCCGAAGTTGTGGCTCCACGTTGCGCATACGCATCCACGTAGGCATCCAGCAATTGCCTGATCATTCGTTGGTATTGCGTCTGGTTCTTTGCGGCGTGCGCCTTGAAGAAGTCGACGCTCCGCTTGCTCAGGGCAATGGTGACCTTCACCCCCTCGTCACGGAAGGCGAGTTGATCGGGCGGAGGAAGGAAGTCCGGGACGACCCGGTATTCCCCGATGGGCTCATGGGTGTACTTGGTTTTCGCGGTCATAGATGGCTTTCCCTTTGCGCCAGAATCCGGCGCCGAAGATCCTGATGACGCCGCCCCGGAAAGTGAAGCGGACGGTGAGCACGCCTCGCTCAACCCGGCCGAAGCAGAAGAAACGCCTTTCCCTGGTGCTGTGATCGAGGTCCTCGGCAATGACGCGCCTTGAATCGGCGAATGCATACTGCGCTTCCGAAAAGGAGACCTTGTGCTTTCGCCGATTCTCGAGATCCTTGACCGGATCCCACTCGAAGGTCGCCAGTGCCATGCAGAAACTCTAACACGGATATGGCAGTTCAGCCATATTATAATATGGCTTCATGGTCCCCGCGCAACCTCTGACGATCGAGTTACGCGGCCGGGCTCGATCGGGTGCTTGAACCGGCGGCGGCTGCCGCGCACCGAGACCTCGACCCAGCCTTCCGGGGCGTCCCAACGGAAATTTCGTAATACTATGCCCCGCATGCCCGTCATGACATTGACCGCGCTGGAACGTTTCCGCCTGGAGTTCGGCGGAGAGGCGGCGACGCGGAAGCTGGCCCTGCTGAAGGGCTTCGCCCGCGCCAGTCTCGGCAACGCCCGGGCGGTGAAGCGCCTCCACGAAGCCCTCTGCTTCATCCGCGCCTATCCCGATGACAAGGAAGTGCTGGCACTGACCCGCGCCACGCTCTCCGCCTTCCCTCGCCGTGCCGACCTCCGCGCCCACCGCGCCGAGCTCGCCGACACGGGAATCGCCGGCACCCGCATCCATTACCGCTTCTTCGCCGGTCACGCGCACTGGCTCGCGGAAAACTGGCCCGGGCACCTTCGCCTCGATCGCGACGACGAGGATGCCGATGCCCGCATCGCCCGCGCGCTGCTGCCCCTCCTCACCCACGCCGAGGCGACCGCCATCTACGAGCTGAAGAAGCCCGGCTACGCCGCCCTCGACCACCTGCGCCATCCCGACGAGAACGACGCGGTGTTCCTGCTAAGGCGCGTGGCCGCCATGCCGGGCAATGGATTCACGCGCGAGAACTTCGTCGATACGCTGGACGCGAGCTTCGTGCTGGACCCCGGCCCCGGCACGCCTTCACGCACGATGGCGGAGCTTCCCGGCGCTCCAATCGTCTTCCGTCGCGAGCGGCTGCCCCGCGGCCGGCCAGTCCTGCGCATCGAGACGGCCCGCGCACCGCGGTCGACACGCAGAGTCACTGGCGCGAAAGCAAAGCAGGCCATCGACCTCGCCCGCGCGGCGATGGTGACCCGCGAGCGCTCGCTGGAAGCGTTCTCCTTCGCCAACGCCCGCGACGTGTGGCTCGTGGACGACGGCGACGGGCTCGACTTCGCGTTCATGGGCATCGTCCCGGAGCGGCGCCACGCCCTCGCCTCCTACTACGGCGGCCTCACGCTGCGGAACGGCGTGCCCATCGGCTACCACCAGGTGGACTTCGTGGGGGCGAGCGCGGCGCTCTCGTTCAACACCTTCGAGACCTTCCGCGGCGGCGAGGCGGCCTTCACGTTTGCGCGCTGGCTCGCGGCGCTCCGGCACGTGTTCGGCGCCACCTCCTTCACCGTCGAGCCCTACCAGCTCGGCAAGGACAACGACGAGGGCCTCGAATCGGGCGCCTGGTGGTTCTACGCGAAGCTCGGCTTCCTGCCCCACCACGAGCGCACCCTCGCCCTCGCGCAGGCGGAGCTTGCGCGCGTGAAGCGCAATCCCCGCCACCGCACGAGCCTCGCCACGGTCCGGAAGCTCGCGGAACACCACCTCTTCCTCGACCTGGCCGAGCCGCGCCCCCTCCTTCGCTTCGCCGCGCTTGGGCTGCACTCGGGCGCTGCGTTGTCGAAGCGTGCAAGATCCGACCGCCAGCGTGCCGTCGACGACGCGGGCACCGACCTCATGCGCCACTGCGGGATCGACTCGCTCTGGGGATTCACGGCCGACGAGCAGGAGGCCTGGCGCTGCATGGCCCCGATCCTGCTGCTCCTCGACCTCGGCCGCTGGCGGGAGGACGAGCGCAGGGTCCTGGTGGACGTCGTCCGCGCCAAGGGCGGGCGCAGCGAGCGCGACTTCCTCGCCCACTACCGGGCGCACCCGAGGCTCGACGCGGCGATGCTCGCGTGGGCCCGCGCGCACCCGGACTGACGGGCGCCCTCAGCTCCCCGACGAAAGCAGCCCCATCGCGGTCACCAGCATCGCGAGGATCGCCTTCATCAGCGACTCGCCGGCGATTAGGCCCGAGGCGATGGGCACGTTGTAGGCGTCCTGGTTCTTCGCGCTGATCTTCTGCCACGCCCACGCGATCAGCGCGCCGATGGTGAAGGCGAGCGCGTTGCTGAAGAAGACCACCCAGCCGAGGCCCAGGCCCATGGCCGAGGGCAGGTAGGGCCGCGCCTTCGGGAGCACCTTCTCGAGCACCGGGACGAGCACGCCGATGAGCGCGCCCACGACGATGGCGATCCGCGCCGACATGGGCAGGCTTTCGAGGCCGCTGGAGAGCACCTTCGCCACGGCTACCCACGTCTGCGTGGCCGGGAGCGGATACTTCTCGAGCGCCGCCTGGTCCGGGATCATCAGGTACCACGCCGGCACGATGGCGAGCGTGCCGAACCACACGCCGAAGAACTGCGCCAGGAACTGCTTGCGCGGGTTGGCGCCCAGCAGGTAGCCGCTCTTCAGGTCCGTGAGCAGGTCGGCGGCGGAACTCGCGCTGTTGGCGGCCGTCCCCGCCGACATGAGGTTGTGCGTGATGCTCGCCTGCAGGCCCACGGCCGAGGGCGGCGAGATCACCGCGAAGAGCAGCTGCATCACCTTGCCCATGGCGCCGATGGGCGTGGTGTCCGTCTCGCCAGTGGCCCGGCAGGCGACCATCGAGAGCACGAAGGACATCGCAACGGCGATGAGGCCCGCCCACCACGAGATGCCGAAGGCGACGATCTGCACGGCCACCATCGCGAGCGTGATCGGCACGAGGCCCGCCACGAGCCACGAGGTGGGCACCTCCACCTTCGCCATCGCCACGTCGACGTCCGCGTCCGACCGGGGCGTCGCGCCGCGCTTGAACATCGTGAAGGAGCGCACCACCGTCTTCCACTGCAGCGCGAGCGCGGCGAGGCTCGCGAACACCATCACCGCCGTGCCGCCCCACAGCGCCCAGCGCACGGCGTGGAAGAGCTTCCCGCCGCCTACCGCCGGGATGGAGGCGACGTAGCCCGCCACACCCGCGTTCTGCGCGTCGATGGCCTGCAGCCACGGCGCGATCCAGAAGTGCAGCGCCGCCGAGGCGACGAGCATCGACAGCGACACCTTGAGCCCCACGATCATGCCCGCGCCGATCAGCAGCACGCTCGGCTCGAAGGCGAATCCCACCACGGGCTTGCCGGCGATGGGCAGGAAGCCGTTCTCGGGAATCTGCTCGGGGAGGTGCACGTCGAAGAGGTGGCTGCGCATCCACTCGAAGAACTTGCCGAGGGCCACGAATTGGTCCTCGGCGGTGTTGAGGACACCCACGACCGCGCCCGTGACGAGCGCGGCCACGAGCGCGTAAGCCTTGCGCAGCGCCTCCTGCCCGCGGCTGTAGAGGCTCCTCAGCGTGGTGGCCGCGGCGATCCCCGTGGGGAACGGCAGCTGCTCCTGGTTGATCATCTGGCGCTTGAGCGGGATCGCCATGAACACGCCCATGAGGCCCGTCACGAGCGTGAAGGAGCCCACGATCCACCACGGCTGGTGCTGGTGCGAGGGATCGAGGATGAGCAACGCGCCGAAGGCCGTGGCGATGGTGGCGCCCGTCGAGTAGCCCGCGGCCGATGCCGTCGACTGCATGCAGTTGTTCTCGAGGAGCGACATCTGGCCGAGCCGCCCGCCCGAGGCGCCGCGGAAGACGTTCCAGATCACGAACGACATCACGCACGAGGTGATGGCCACCCCGAAGGACCAGCCCACCTTCATCGTCGTGTAGAGGTTCGAGATGGACATGAGCATGCCCAGCACCGCGCCCATGGCCACGGCGCGGAAGGTGAGCTGCGGCATGCGGTCGCCCTGGTAGACGTGCCGGAACCAGTGGCGGTCCTTATCCTCGGGGGTGGCGTCGGCGGCGAGCGGCGGGATCTCCGTCGCGCTCGGGGCGGCCTCGTCCGCGGGTAGCGGCCGGGATTCGCTGGGCATCTTTTCCTCCTGGGTCGGAAAGCCTCGCATAGCCTAGGGTCGGCAAGACCCGGGGCATTGACCCAGATCATGCCCCAGGCGGGGCTAGAACGTGGCCTTCGTCTTGACGAGGAACTGCACCGCCTTGATGTCGCCGGCGCGGTCGAGCGGCACCGCCACGTCCAGGTGCAGCACGTTGCCGAACGCCGCGCGGTCGAAGGAGAGCCGCAGGCCCACCCCCACGTCCGAGAGCCAGCCGGGGTTCTCCGCATTCTGGTTCGCCCCGCCCCAGGCGCGCCCGACGTCGTAGAAGGCCGCGCCCCCCACGCGCATCAGCTGGAAGATGTGCCAGTCGGTGTAGTAGCGCTGCTCGACCGTGAAGAGCACCCGGCGCTCGCCGCTCTGGTAGCGGATCGGGTAGCCGCGCAGGCCGCTGTCGCCCCCCAGCAGCAGCTCGTCGGGCGCCGCGGCGCCGTTCCCGAGGCGGTCGCCGGAGAGCCCGGCGAAGAACGCGGCGCGTGCGCTCTGCGGGCCGTAGTACCGCAGGCTGAAGCCCGCCTGCGCGAGCGGGCTGCCGGTGCTCGCGAGCTGGCGCTGGGCCTTCACGGTGGCGAACAGGTCGTGTCCCCACGGCAGGGTGAAGCCACGGGCGGCGGAGGCCGAGTACAGCCAGTCCGAGCGGCTCGCGCCCCACGACTCGACGGAGCGCGTGACCTGCAGGCTCGCATTGAAGCCCTTCTCGAAGAACTCGGGGCGGGCGATGAGGTCGCGGTTCCTGAGCTTGACGTAGCGGTCCTCGATGACCTCGTAGCGCAGGAACGGGCCCCGCACCTCGTGGTCGACCGGCAGGGGGGACGGCGCCACGTTGCCGGGCTCCTCCTCGTAGGCGTCGTCCTGGCCCGTCACGCCGGCGGAGAAGCGGTGCGTCCAGCCGTCGACGAGCCCGGGCGACCAGCCGCCGAAAACCTCTCCCGCCTTGCTTCGGTGCCGGTACTGGGCCACGTCGTCGCCCGCGTTGTACACCGAGTCGTTGCGGTCCCAGTCGTCCCAGCTCGCGCCGGCGGCCCAGCGGGCATCGAGGGCATAGAACGGGCGCGTGACCGAGGCCGTGCGACGTCCGCCGTCGCTGTAGCGGCCCTCCTCGTAGTGGAGCGCCGTCCAGCCATCGAAGGCCTGCCCGTAATGCAGGAGGAACTGGGTGCCGTGGCGGTCGACCTCCGAGTTCTGCGAGATGCCCACCTGCACGCCGGTTCCCGCCAGGTTGTACTCGACGAGCCCGATGCCTCCCGTGTTCTGTCCGCCGGAGCGGGAGTACCGCCCGGAGAGGTCCAGGGTCCACGTGTCGCGCGTGACCACGTCGATATCGACGACGCCGTCGCGCCAGGCCACGGGCCGGATCTGCGCGTCGTAGACGGACCGGTTGGCGCGCAGCACGCGCTCGGTCTCCTCGATCACCTGTCGCGACAGCCGGTCGCCCGTCTTGAAGAGCAGCGCCCGCTCGATCACCCACGGCCGCGTCGTGACGTGGATCCGGTTGGCCAGCCGGAAGAAGGAGTTGTTCTCCTTGGGGTCGTCCAGGTCGAAGATGTTCTGCGGGTCGACCCGGATCGCGCCGATGCGGGCGCCCAGCGCCTCCAGCTCGGCGAACGACGGGATGGGGGAAGCCGGGGGCGTGCCCTGGGCGCGAGCCTGCCCCGCCAGCGACAGGAAGGCGAGAAGGCAGGCCGCCAGGTGCAGCCGTTGGGGGATGCGGGGCACGCGGGAATTGTGGCAGATCGGGGCAGGGACCGATTTGATAGGATCGGTCCTCGCAGGAAATAAACGCATCCCCGGAGACCCCCCCATGACATCCCCCCTCAAAGTTGCCGTCGTCACCGGCGCCGGCACCGGCATCGGCAAGGCCTCGGCCCTCGCGCTCGCCAACGCGGGCTACCAGGTGGCGTTCGCCGGCCGCCGCCAGGAGATCCTCGACAAGGCGCTCGCCGAAGCGGGCGGGCGCGGCATCGCCGTCGCCACCGACGTGTCGGACCCCGCCTCGGTGAAGGCGCTCTTCGCCACGGTGGAGGCGAAGTGGGGGCGCGTCGACTTCCTCTTCAACAATGCCGGCACGGGCGCGCCCGCGGTGCCCATGGACGAGCTGCCGTGGGAGAAGTGGAAGGCGGTCGTGGACGCGAACCTCAACGGCTCGTTCCTGTGCGCGCAGGCGGCGATGGCGCTCATGAAGAAGCAGAGCCCGCGCGGCGGGCGCATCGTGAACAACGGCTCCATCTCCGCGCACGCGCCGCGCCCCAACACGGCGGCCTACACCTCGACCAAGCACGCCATCACGGGCCTCACCAAGTGCATCTCGCTCGACGGCCGCCCCTTCGACATCGCCTGCGGCCAGATCGACATCGGCAACGCGGCCACCGAGATGACCGAGCGCATGGCCAAGGGCATCATCCAGGCCAACGGGCAGACGATGGTCGAGCCGCGCATGGACGTGCAGGACGTGGCGAAGGCCATCGTCTTCATGGCGGGCCTGTCGCTCGACTCCAACGTGCAGTTCATGACCATCATGGCGACGAAGATGCCCTTCGTCGGCCGGGGATAGCGCCCGCTAGATCGCGCCGGCCCTGAGCGCGCCGCTGCGGAAGGCCTGGCTCGAGGACTGGTAGTAGCCCACCGCCTCGTCCACCAGCGTGCGCGCGCGCTCGGTGACCGGCGCCGGCTCGCCGGTCTTCGCGTCGAGGACTCGCCACACGCCCTTGGGGCGCAGCTCCACCAGCAGCCCGTCCTCCAGGTAGCCCACGGTCTGGTAGTTGCCGAGGAGCGCGCGCTGGTGGCTCGCGCCCTCGGTGAGGATGTCCTGGCCGAAGAACCGCGAGCGGTAGCTGAAGCCGAGGAGCGCGAGGATCGTGGGCGGGACGTCGATCTGCGAGGCGATGTAGTCCACCCGGCGCGGTTGGACGTGGCGGGGCGCGTACACCAGCAGCGGAATGTGGAACCCCTCGATCGGGAGATCCGTCTTGCCGCGCGCCGAGGAGGTGTGGTCGGCCACGATCACGAAGACGGTGTCGCCGAACCAGGGCTTCGCGCGGGCGCGGTCGATGAAGTCGCCGATGGCCCAGTCGGCGTACTTGACCGCGCCCTCGCGGCTCTTGCCGGACGGGACGTCCACGCGCCCCTCGGGGTACGTGAACGGCCGGTGGTTCGAGGTGGTCATCACGTGCGCGAAGAAGGGCTTGCCGGCCGCGTGGCGCCTGTCGGCCTCGCGGAGCGCGAGCGCGAAGAGGTCCTCGTCGGCCACTCCCCAGATGTTCTCGTGGTGGATCTCCGCGGCGGGGATGGCCGTGCGGTCCACCACCGTGTAGCCGTTGTTGGAGAAGAAGTAGTTCATGTTGTCGAAGTAGCCGTAGCCGCCGTACAGGTACAGCGACTCGTAGCCCTTCTCGTCGAACACCTCGCCGATCGTGCGCAGGTGCTCGTTGTTGGGGCGCTTCACGACCGAGTAGCCCGGCGTGGGCGGGATCGAGAGCGAGAGCGCCTCCAGGCCCCGCACCGTGCGCGTGCCCGTGGCGTAGACGCGCGTGAAGAACATCCCCTCGGCGGCCAGCCGGTCGAGATTGGGCGTCAGCCCGCGCCGGTCGCCCAGCGCGCCGACGAACTCCGCCCCGAGGCTTTCGACCGAGACCAGGACGACGTTGAGCTTCTTCTCCGTGCCCGCCCCGTGCACCTGGCGCTCGATGGGCATGGACCCGTTCTGCGTGAAGTCCGGATGCCCCGAGTGCTCGAACTCGTGCCGCATGATCGAGTACGCCTTGGCGAGCGGCTCCGTGCGGTAGAACTGCTCGTAGTCGATCTCGTTGGTGCGGAACGCGTGGAAGAACTCCCAGTGGCCGTTGCCCGCGAGCTGGACGGCCTGCGCCTGCGGGGCGAACTCCTTCAGCCGGTCGTCGACGGCGAGGAAGGAGACCACGGCAAGCGAGGCGAACGCCGCGAAGGCGAGCGTGCGCGAGCGCAGCCGCATGCCCGAGGGCCGCGAAGCCGCGAGGAAGGGGCGCGCGGCCACCGCCACGAGCAGCGCCGTCGCCACGCCGATCGCCGCGAAGGCCGGACGCAGGTCGTAGGACTGGCGGATGTTGCCGATCACCTCGTTGGTGTAGACGAGGTAGTCAACCGCGATGAAATTGAAGCGGGTGGCGAACTCGTTCCAGAACACGAACTCAGAGGCGGCGACGAAGACCCAGGCGAGGAAGGCGCCGGCGGCGAGTGCCAGCGCCGTGGCCGCGAGCGGAATGCGGGAGCGCGGGCCGTCCGGCCAAAGCCAGGCGAGCATCGCGAACGGGAGGATCCACCACACGCCCGCGGCCAGGTCGTAGGCAAGGCCGATGGCCAGCGCGGGCAGGAGCAGCCCGGGCGAGGCGAGCGACCAGTCGCCGTTCTCCACGAGCAGCACGAGCCGCGTGACGAGGCTCACCGCGACGAAGACGGCGAGCGCGATGCCGGCTAGGGCGAAGCGGCCGGGAAACAGACGGCGGGAAAGGGATATCAAGGGGAATCCGGGGAAGCGTTATTCGGGCTTGATGCCGAGGGCACCCATGAGCTTCGCCCACTTCGCCTGGTCGTCGCGGATGAAGACAGCGAATTCCTCGGGTTTGTTCCCCGACGGCTCGCTTCCGAGCCCCAGCATCTTCTCCCTCACGTCGGGGAGGGCGAGCACCGCGTTGGCATCCGCGCTCGCCTTATCCACGATCGCCCGCGGCGTGGCCGCCGGCGCGAGGAGCCCGAACCAGCCGATGGCCTCGTACCCGGGCAGGCCCGACTCGGCCGCCGTCGGGATGCCGGGCAGCGTGGCGGCCCGCTTCGCGCTCGTCACCGCCAGCGCCTTGAGCTTGCCCGCCTGGACGTGCGGCATCGCGGTCTGGGCCGGCGCGAACATGAGGTCGATCTGCCCCGCGAGCAGGTCCGTGACCGCCTGGCCCGTGCCCTTGTACGGCACGTGCAGGAGCTGGATGCCGGCCATGGCGGCGAAGAGCTCGCCGGCGAGGTGCGACGCGGCGCCCGTGCCCGATGAGCCGAAGGAGAGCTTGCCGGGGGCGGCCTTCGCCTCGGCGATGAGCTCCTTCACCGTGTTCGCCTTCAGCTTCGGGTTCGCGACGATGACGTAGGCCGAGGCGGAGACGAGCGTGACGGGAGCGAACTGCCGCACGTTCTTCTCCGACAGCGCTGCCGTGGAGGCCATGAGCAGGGTGTAGCCGTCCGGCGGCGACTGCGCCACCACGTCCGCGCCGATGTGGCCGCTGGCGCCGGGCCTGTTCTCCACCACCACCGGCTGGCCCCAGAGCTTCGTGAGATGCGGCCCCATGATGCGCGCGAGCGTGTCCGCGCCACCGCCCGGCGGGAAGGGCACGATGATCTTCACGGGTTTCGACGGAAAGGCCTGCGCGGGGACGGCCGCGGGCCAGGCGAGCGACACGGCGGCGACCGCCGCCAGGAACAGGCGGCCGGACCTGAACATCAGGCCTCCCCGGGCGCGACGATGGTGGTCCGCAGCGTGGCGACGCCCTCGATCGAGCACTCCACCACGTCGCCCGGCTTGAGGAAGAGCTCGGCCGCGTTGGCCTTGCCGACCGCCACGCCTCCGGGCGCGCCGGTGGAGAAGAGGTCGCCCGGCTCGATCGGGATGTAGCGCGAGAAGTGCTCGAGGATGTCGGGCAGCTTCCAGATCTGGTCGCGCGTGTTGACGCGCATGCGCTCCTGGCCGTTCACGGAGCAGGTCATCCACAGGTCGTAGGGGTCGGGGATCTCGTCCATCGTGACGATCTCCGGGCCCAGCGGGCCGAAGCCCGGGATGTTCTTGGCCGTCCAGAAGCGCGAGCCCGAGGCCACCTCCTGCTTCTGCAGGTCGCGGCAGGTGAGGTCGTTCAGGATCGTCACTCCCGCCACGTAGTCCATGGCGTCGATCTTCTTCACGCCGAGCGCGCGCCGCCCGATCACGAAGACGAGCTCGGGCTCGTAGTCCAGTCGCACGACGCCGGCGGGGCGCACCACCTTCGCGTCCTGGCCCACGAGGCAGGAATTGAGCTTCACGAAGGCGGTGGGCTCCTGCGGGATCTCCTTCAGGAGGTCGTTCTTCACCAGCTCGTCGAGGTGCTGCCGGTAGTTCTTGCCGACGCACAGGAACTTGTCCGCGTCGGGCACCGGCGGGAGCAGCCGCACGGCGCGCTCCTCGTGCATCGCGTGGGAGAGCGAGCGCGCCTCCGTGGTCGCGGACTTCACGAGCCCCTGCACGCGGGCCAGCGCGCCCCGGCCCACGGCGAGCAGCCCCTTCATGGTGGCGGGCAGCGGCTCGCCCTTGACCCGGGAAGCGGCCTCGATGTCGAGGATCCTGTGGCCGACGCGAACGCCGGCCCGCGCGGGTCCGCCCGGACCGACGCTGTAGGTGACGAGTCTCATGGATTGGTCCTGCCGGAATTGCCGGTGGTGTGCATGTCGCCTCTAACCGCCCATTGTGTCCCGCGCCGGGGCGGGGGGCAAGGAGCGCCTCACCGGGCCGGCGCGGTGACGCCGAGCGCCCACACGAGCGCCGAGAAGGTCACGAAGGCGAGCGCCGTGGTGACCAGGATGACGGCCGCGACGCGGCCCGCGTCGGCCTCGTGGCGCTGCGCGAAGATGACCACCCATCCCGCGGAGGGCAGCGCGGCCGCGAGGAGCGCCACCTTGGCCGCGAAGGCCTCCACGCCGGCCGCGTAGAGCGCCGCGGCGGCGATGGCCGGGTGAAGGGCGAGCTTCGCCGCCACCGGCAGCGCGATCGCGGGAGATCGCAGCGGCGCATCGGGCCGCACCAGGGTGACACCGATCGCGAAAAGGGCGCACGGGCCGGCCGCGTTGGCGAGGAGCCGCACGATCTCCTCGAGCGGCGTCCACAGGCGCCACGAGAAGTACGAGAAGGCCGCGCCCGCCGTCATCGCGACGAGCATCGGGTTCAGCAGGACGCGCAGGGCGATCTCGCGCGCGCCGTGCCGCCGCTCCTCCTCGCTCGCGGGATCGAGGTGCGCGAGCGCGAGGCCGACGGTCGCGAGGACGGCCAGGTCCACCACGATCGCCACGATGGTGGGCGCCGCCGCGCGCTCGCCCAGCAGCGCCACCAGCAGCGGCACGCCCAGGAACCCCAGGTTGCCGACGCTCGCCGCCAGCGCGAAGAACGCCGCGTCCCTGACGCGGTCCCCGCGCCGCCGCGCCAGCCACGCGGTGAAGAGCAGCACCGCGAGGCCCGCCACGCTCCACGCCACGAAGAGCCGCCCGTTGGCGATCTCGGCGAAGGGAAGGTTCGAGGCGAAGCGGAAGAGCATCGCCGGGACGGCGAAGAAGATGAGGAAGCCGTTGAATGCCGGGACGGCCGCCGTGGGCACCCATTCGCGCCTCGCGGCGACGTAGCCCGCCAGGATGAGGGCAAAGAAGGGGACGGTGATGGTGAGGATCGTCTGCACGGGTGCAGAATACGGCTTTTGCGCCCTTCGAGCCGCGAGCCCGCCATGACCCTCCTCTCCGACCAGATCCACCTGCACCCCGACCAGCTCGACGCCTACTGGATGCCGTTCACCGCCAACCGCCAGTTCAAGGCGGCGCCGCGAATGGTGGCCAGGGCGGAGGGCATGCACTACTGGACGCCGGAGGGAAGGAAGATCCTCGACGGCTTCTCCGGGCTGTGGTGCTGCAACGCCGGCCACAACCGCAAGCCCATCGTCGAGGCCATCCAGCGGCAGGCGGCCACGATGGACTACGCGCCCGCCTTCCAGATGGGCCAGCCGCTCGCCTTCGAGCTGGCCAACCGCATCGTGAAGCTGGCCCCGGAAGGCATGGACCACGTTTTCTTCTGCAACTCGGGGTCGGAGGCCGTCGACACCGCGCTCAAGGTCGCGCTCGCCTACCACCGCGTGAAGGGCGAGGGCGGCCGCACGCGGCTCATCGGCCGCGAGCGCGGCTACCACGGCGTCGGCTTCGGCGGCATCTCCGTGGGCGGCATGGTCGCCAACCGCAAGATGTTCGGCGCGATGCTCGCGGGGGTGGACCACCTCCCCCACACCCACGATCTCGCCCACAACGCCTTCACGCGCGGCGACCCCGCTTGGGGCGCGCACCTGGCCGACGAGCTGGAGCGCCTGGTGGCCCTGCACGACGCCTCCACCATCGCGGCGGTCATCGTCGAGCCGATGGCGGGCTCCACGGGAGTGCTCTTCCCGCCGAAGGGCTACCTGCAGCGCCTGCGGGAGATCACGAGGAAGCACGGCATCCTCCTCATCTTCGACGAGGTGATCACGGCCTTCGGGCGGCTGGGCGGGGCATTCGCCTCCGACGTCTACGGCGTCGTCCCGGACATGATCACCTTCGCGAAGGGCGTGACCTCCGGATCCGTGCCGATGGGCGGCGTCATCGCCTCCAAGGCCATCCACGACGCCTTCATGGTGGGTCCCCCGGGCGCCATCGAGCTCTTCCACGGCTACACCTACTCGGCGCACGTGCTCGCGTGCGCGGCCGGCGTGGCGACATTGCAGCTTTACGAGGACGAGGACCTCTTCGCGCGCGCGAAGAAGATGGCGCCCGTGCTCGAGGACGCGCTGCACTCCCTCAAGGGCACGCGCCACGTGATCGATATCCGCAACGGGGGCCTCGTCGGCGCCGTCGAGCTGGAGTCGCGCCCCGGCGCGCCCGGCGCGCGCACCTTCGACACCTACCTCGGCTGCTGGGAAAAGGGCGTGCTGGTGCGCCAGGCCGGCGAGATCGTCTGCTTCGCGCCGGCGCTCATCGTCGAGGAATCGCAGATCGCCGAGATGATCGACACGCTGCGCGGCGTCCTCCAGTCCGTCGCCTGACCGGAGACCCCATGTCCACGCTCGCGCTGTTCCGCAACGAGGCCGACAAGAAGTCGGTCGCCGCCGGCGAGACGATCTTCGTCGAGGGCGACGAGGGCCGCCTCATGTTCGTCGTGCTCGAGGGCTCCGTGCGCCTCTCCGTCACGGGCCGCACCCTCGACAAGGTGGGCCCCGGCGGCGTCTTCGGCGAGATGGCGCTCATCGACGCCGCCCCGCGCAGCGCCACGGCGACGGCGCTCACCGCCTGCACGCTCGTTCCGGTGACGGCGCAGCGCTTCAAGTCGCTCGTGAAGGAGAGCCCCGAGTTCGCGATCGAGATCATGTCCGTCATGGCCGCGCGGCTGCGCAGCATGGACCGGCGGCTCTGAGAATCCCGCCATGGGTCGCGCGTCAGCCGTACCGTCGCACCAGTCGTTCGCCGCGCTCGGCGCGATGGCTCTCGCCCTCGCCGCCTCCGCCCCGGCCTGGCCCGATTCGAGGCTCGCCGCCGGCCCCAATGCTCCCGGGGCGCGCGCCGGGCTCGAGTTCTCCATCCAGGTCCCCGCGGTGACGCGCGTGCTCTCCACGGGGCACTCCGCGATGGTCGCGGTGAGCGCCGCCGACGTGGCGCGCGGGTACGTGGACGTCGACCGGGCCCGCATCGAAGTGCTCTGCAACCTGCGGGGCGTCCGCCGCCTGGTCGCGTCCGTGACGGCGGTCTTCGCCGCGAAGGTGCAGATCACCGGGCTGCCGGAAGAGATCGTGGCGAGCCCCGAGGCCTCGACGCAGCTCCCCGCGAGGGCCGGCGGCGTGGTCGATCGCCGCTTCGACGTGCGCTACCGCATTCACCTCGCCCCCGGCGCCGCCCCGGGCGTCTATCCCTGGCCGTTGCGCCTGGCGCTCGACGCGATCTAGGCGCCCCGCGGGCCTGATCTGGCGCAAGGCCGCCCCCGGGGTGCCGCGGCATACTGGCCGCAGGCTTCCGCCCCCCTCGCGGAAGGATCGCGACCATGAATTACCGAGGCGTGCGCCCGGGCTTCGTCGACTTCCTCAAGATCGTCGACATCCGCACGAAAATCGTGAGTGTCTCCTCGCTGCTCGTCGGCAGCGCATGGGCGCTCGCGACGGCCCCGGAGCGCTTCTCGTGGCCGCTGTTCGGCCTCATGGCGATCGCCACGCTGCTCGTGGACATGGGCACCACGGGCTTCAACAGCCACTTCGATTTCGTCACCGGCGTCGACACCCCCGAGTCCGACCAGGAGCGGTTCAAGGCGCTGGTGCAGCGGGACATCGACCCGCGGGTCGCCCTGCACCTGTCGTTCGCGCTCTACGCCGTGGCCGTCCCGCTGGGGCTCGCGATCGGCGCGCGCGCCGGGTGGGGCGTGGTGGCGGTGGGCGCCTCGTGCATGGTCTTCGCCTACTTCTACTCCGGCGGGCCGCACCCGATCTCGCGCACGCCCGTGGGCGAATTCTTCGCCGGCGGGCTGCTGGGAGGCGCCCTCGTGGCGATCGCGGCCTACGTGCACACGCAGCGCCTGGACGCGGCGACCGTCCTCGTGGGGCTGCCCTCCTCCCTCATCATCGCGGCCATCCTCTCGACGAACAACGCCTGCGACCAGGCGGGCGACGCCCGCGCCGGGCGGCACACGCTCGCGATCGCCCTGGGCCCGGAGCGGGCGCACCTGCCCATCTTCGCGCTCGTGGCGGCCACCTACGCGGCGGTGGCGCTCCTCGCGGCACTGCGCGTGCTGCCGCCGTGGGCACTGGCGCCGATGGCCCTGTCGGCCGCCCACGCCTGGCGCAGCCTCGCCGCGATGAAGTCGCGCGGCTGGTCGCACGCCACCAAGGGTCCCAACATGGGCGTGATCTCCCTCGTCTTCATCGTGTTCACGGCGTGCCTCGTCGCGAGCTTCGCGCTCGCGCGCCTCAGCCCGGGCGCATGACGATGTACACGGCGACGACCGCCGCCAGGACGTAGCCCGCCACGACCAGCGCGAACGGGAGGTCGAAGCGCCGCGGCGCGCGCTTCGCCAGCGTTCCCTTGGGGACGGTGAAGCCGGCGCGCGAGCGCGTGCCGTCGGCGTCCACCGGCAGCACCGCGAGCCGCGCCAGGCCCTCGACGCTGTCGAAGCGCGGCGAGGGGCGCAGCTCGACCACCTCGTCGCCGCGGTCGAGCGACGGCGCGCCACCCGCGACCGTCTGCGCGCCCTCCATGTCGGGCACGGTGTCGGAGCCGCCGCCCTCGACGCGGGAACGCACGGCGCGCTCCGCCTCCACGACATCGGGAATCGCGTCGCGAAGGTCCGCGGCGAACTCCGCCGCGCTGCCGTAGCGCTCGTCCGGGCTCTTCTTGAGCGCCCGCGCGAGGATGTAGTCGAGGACGGGCGGCAGGGTGCGGTTCACGTGGCTCGGCGGCACCGGGGTCGCGTTCACCACGTGGAACATGAGCTGCGTGATGTCGTCGCCCGAGAACGGGGTGATGCCGGTGAGCATCTCGTAGAGGACCACGCCCAGCGAGAAGATGTCCGCGCGGTGGTCGAACGGCTCTCCCGAGACCTGCTCCGGGGCCATGTAGCGGGGCGAGCCCAGCATCATGCCCGTGGCGGTCTTCACGTCGGGGTCGCGCAGCCGCGCGATGCCGAAGTCCATGATCTTCACGCGGCCGTCGGAGAGCACCATGATGTTGCCGGGCTTCACGTCGCGGTGGACGATGCCGCCCTCGTGCGCCACGGCGAGTGCCTCGGCCACGCGCGCGGCGATCTCCACGGCCTCGGAGGGCGCCAGCGAGCCGCCGCGGATAAGGTCGCGCAGCTCGCGGCCCTCGAGCAGCTCCATCGCCATGAAGGCGACGTCCCCCTCGCGGCCCACGTCGTAGATCGTGATGATGGCGGGGTGGACCAGGCCGCCGGCCGCGCGCGCCTCCTGGAGGAAGCGCGCCTCGAAGTGCGCCCGCTCCTCCTCCGTCCCGGTGAGCGTGATCGTCTTGATCGCCACCGGGCGGCCGAGCGCGGGGTCCTCCGCGCGGTAGACCACGCCCATGGCGCCGCGACCCAGCTCCCCGAGGACTCGGAAGCGGCCGAACTGCATGGGCGCGTCTTCGGCCATCGTCAGAACCCGAAGCTGCGGCGAACGTCGCGCCAGAAGCCGCCCGGCTTCTGCGGCGGGGCTTCCGCCCCGAAGGCGTGCGACACCGTCATGCGCTCGCCCGGCTCGAGCCTCACGCTGATCTCGAGGGGGCGGGACTTGCCGTTGCGCACCTGGATGCGATGCCGGCCCGGCGGCAGCTCGACCTCGCGCTTGGGCGGGAACTTGCCGTACCCGACCCCGTCGATCACCACCTCGCCGCGCGGCCTCACGTCGAACTCCACGATGGCGGGCCTCGGCGGGAAGTAGTGGTCGATGACGGAGCGGGCGGCCACGCCGAGGAGCAGGATGAGGAGGATGCCCGAGAGCGCGTAGGTGGCGAGGCGGTTCCTGCGCTCGACGCGGCGCCGGGGATCGGGCGTGTAGAAGGCGTGCAGCCGCACGCGCGAGTCGGTGAACTCGCCGGCGGGCGCGAGCTCCGCTGCGCGGTCGGGCCGCGTGGCCTCGAGCATCTTCGCGAACGGGGCGGTGACGAGGATGCGCTCGGGGACGGCGAAGCCCGCGGCGGCCGCGGCCGCGGTGATGCCGTCGCCGAAGACCTTCGCGGAGGCATCGCGCGAGGTGACCGCGATGGGGCCGTGGTTCACCCCGACCTGGAGCGCCTCCTCCCCTTGTGACGAGTGCAGGGACTGCGCCACGTCGAGCGCGCGTGCGGGCTCCCCGAAGAGCACCACCGCGATCCCGTCGGCGGCGTCGAGCACGATCCGGTCGGCGGGCGGGATTCCCTCCAGCACCGCGCGGACGCGCGCCTCCAGGCGCTCCTTCAGGCCGGCCTGCTCGACGACGGGCTTGGCGTCGAAGCGGGCGATCCGGAGGAACGCGATGTTGGCGAAGGCGGGGGTTGCGGTTCTCATGCGCCGGGATTGGAATTTCGAGCGATTGTAAACGCTGCCACCCCGGCGCCCCGGCGCAGCCCCTCAGCGCGGGGCCAGGAGGAGCTCCGACACCGGCAGGCGCCCGGGGTCGAATGTGTTAACGCGGTGCTGCGAGGCGTAACCCAGCGCGAGGCCGCAGGCGAGCCGGTACTCGGCGGGAACCGCGAACGCCCTTCGCGGCGGCCCGGCCCACGTGGCGAGCGCCCCCTGGGCGCACGTGGCGAGCCCGCGCGCCGCGGCCGAGAGCATGATCGACTGCAGCAGGATCCCGGCGTCCAGCACGCTGAACTCGCGCAGCCCCCGGTGGACGAAGACGAACATCGCCACGGGCGCACCGAAGAACTCGAAGTTGCGGCGCATCTGGCGGCCACGCGCCTCCATGTCGCCGCGCGCGATGCCCAGCCTCTCGTAGAGCCCGAAGCCCGTGGCGCGGCGGCGCGGCAGGAGGTCCTTCGGATAGGGAAAGTGCGTGGAGAAGTCGCCGTCGGGGCGGCCCTTCGCGCCCAGGGCGAGCGCCAGCTTTCCGGAAAGCCCGCGGCCGAGCGCCTCCTGGCTCGCGTCGTAGGCTTCGCAGTACTCGCGCGCCAGCCGGTCGCGCAGCTCGCCGGTGGCCACGCCGATGCGGTAGGGCTGGGTGTTGGACCAGCTGGGCGACTGGGCCGCGTCGGCGAGGATCGCCTCCAGCACATCCGGCGGCACCGGGTCGGGCAGGAAATCGCGGGCGCTGCGGCGCTGCCGCAGCAGGCGGGATAGAACGGCGGAATCGTCCATGGGTGTGCGCGGGCGGGCCGGGTGGAGTCGGCCCATCCTATCGCAGTGGGCGGAGCCGCCCCCCTACTTGAGCGCCTTGAAACGCAGGCGGTGGGGCTGGGCGGCCTCCTCGCCGAGGCGCTCGAGCTTGTTGTCCTCGTACTCGCGGTAGTTGCCCTGGTAGAAGTACCACTGCGAGTCGCCCTCGGCCGCCAGGATGTGCGTGCAGATGCGGTCGAGGAACCAGCGGTCGTGGGAGATCACCATCACGGCGCCGGCGAATTCCGCGAGCGCGTCCTCCAGCGCCCGCAGCGTCTCGACGTCGAGGTCGTTCGAGGGCTCGTCGAGGAGGAGCACGTTGCCGCCGGCCAGCAGCGTCTTGGCGAGGTGCAGCCGCCCGCGCTCGCCGCCCGAGAGGTTGCCCACGAGCTTCTGCTGGTCCTGGCCCTTGAAGTTGAAGCGGCCGAGGTAGGCGCGCGACTGGATCTCGAACTTGCCGATGGCGAGGATGTCCTGGCCGTTCGAGACGGCCTCCCACGCGTTCTTGTCGTTGGGCAGTGCGTCGCGCGACTGGTCCACGAAGGCGAGCTGCACCGTGTGGCCGACCTTGACCTCGCCAGAGTCCGGCTTCTCCTTGCCCGTGATCATGCGGAAGATCGTCGACTTGCCGGCGCCGTTGGGGCCGATGATGCCGACGATGGCCCCCGGCGGCACCTTGAACGACAGGTTGTCGATGAGGCAGCGCTCGCCGTAGCTCTTGTTGACGTTAACGAACTCGATCACCTCGTTGCCGAGTCGCTCGCCCACGGGGATGAAGATCTCGTTCGTCTCGTTGCGCTTCTGGTACTCGTAGGAGTTCAACTCCTCGAAGCGCTGCAGGCGGGCCTTGCTCTTCTTGGTCTGGCCCTTGGCGTTCTGGCGCACCCATTCCAGCTCCTTCTTGAGGGCCTTCTGGCGCGCGCTCTCGGAGGACTCCTCCTGCTTCAGGCGGTCGCGCTTCTGCTCCAGCCAGGAGCTGTAGTTGCCCTCCCACGGGATGCCGCGGCCGCGGTCGAGCTCGAGGATCCATTCCGCGGCGTTGTCCAGGAAGTAGCGGTCGTGGGTGACGGCCACCACGGTTCCCGGGAACTGCGCGAGGAAGTGCTCCAGCCACTCGACGCTCTCCGCGTCGAGGTGGTTCGTGGGTTCGTCGAGCAGCAGCATGTCGGGCTTCGAGAGCAGGAGCCGGCAGAGCGCCACCCGCCGCTTCTCGCCGCCGGAGAGCGTGCCGATGACCGCGTCCCAGGGCGGAAGCCGCAGGGCATCGGCGGCGATCTCGAGCTGCGCCTCCAGCGAGGAAACGTCGGCGTGCTCGAGGATCTTCTCCAGCCGCTCCTGCTCGGCGGCGAGCTTCTCGAAATCGGCGTCCGGCTCGGCGTATTCGGCGTAGACCTCGTCCAGGCGCGACTTGGCGCGCAGGATCTCGCCCACGCCCTCCTCGACGGCCTGGCGCACCGTCTGCGTCGGGTCGAGCTGGGGCTCCTGGGGCAGGTAGCCGATCTTGATGCCCGGCATGGGCGTGGCCTCGCCCTCGATCTCCTTGTCGAGGCCGGCCATGATCTTGAGCACCGTGGACTTGCCCGCGCCGTTGAGGCCCAGCAGGCCGATCTTCGCCCCCGGGAAGAAGGAGAGCGAGATGTCCTTGAGGATCTGCCGCTTGGGCGGGACGATCTTGCCCACGCGGTTCATCGTGAATACGTATTGCGCCATGGCGGTACTTTCGGCGGTGGAGAGGCGAAACGGAAAGCCCTCTATTTTAGCCTACCGGCGCCCCGAAGGCCGTTTCCGACCGCGGCCGGCCCACACGGGGGCCGGCCGCTCCGTCGTCGAACCCACCTTCCGCCCGCAGGCGTCCCCTCGGGGCGGGGTGGGCGGCAACCCGAAATCCTCGTTAGGCGGGCCGCGCACGACCCGCGAAGTTGCCGTTCTGCTGCTGCTACACCATCAACCAGTCGCGCGCGGCCGCCCGGGCCTCGAGCTCGAAGCGCGCGTGCGCGTTCGCCACGCGCCCCGGCAGCCCCGCGCGCCGCTCCGCCTCGTACAGGGCGTAGCCCGCCTCGGGGCGCTTCAACCGCACGGCCCGCGCGGGCTTCCACCCCCGCCAGGCCCATTTCCATGCGTATGCCGCATTCATCGTCGTCTCCCTTCCCCTCGTTTTCGGTTCGCAAAAGCACGAAGCCCGGAGCTTTTTCGGTCTCCGGGCTTCGCGAGGGATTCTTCGCTGACGATGCGGCGTGCTACCCGATCGTTCTCCCGGAGACGGTGGCGTCCATGGCGCCGAACGCAACGTGGGCCAGCCAAAGGCAGGCCACGCGCGGTCGCGCGGACGTCGGTTTGGAAATGAAGGTCTGGTCCATGTCTCTCGAAAAACCTCGGGTATCGCTACGGTTCGGATGCTGCCATGCAGCAAAAGAATCCGTCAAGGGGGTATGCAAGGTTTGGCAATATGGGCGTCGCGAAAATGCAACGGACCGGAGGAACCATGACCAGTGTCGCCACCCGCATCGCGGCCGCCCTCGCGCTCGCCATGCCCCTCGCGGCATGGGCGCAGGCGTGGCCCGCGAAGCCCGTGAAGATCGTCGTGCCCTTCGCCGCCGGGGGGCCGGCCGACATCTACGCCCGCGCCATCGCCGAGAAGCTCTCGCAGGCGCTGGGTCAGCCCTTCGTCGTGGAGGACAAGCCCGGCGGCGGCTCCATCGTGGGCACGGACGCGGTGGCGAAGAGCGCGCCCGACGGCTACACGCTCCTCATGATGTCGAACACGCACACGGTCAACGAGTCCCTGATCCCGGACAAGCCCTTCGTGCTGATGCGCGACTTCGTCCCCGTGGCGCCGGTCAACTACTCCGACCTGCTGATGGTGGTGCACCCGTCGGTGCCGGCGTCCTCGGTAAAGGAATTCGTGGCGCTCGCGAAGGCGCAGCCCGGCAAGCTCAACTACGCCTCGTCGGGGCCAGGCACGCCGTACCACATGGCCGGGGAGCTCTTCAAGGCGATGGCGGGCGTGGACATCGTGCACGTGCCCTACAAGGGAAGCTCCGGGGCGCGCACCGACATCCTGGGCGGCCAGGTGCAGATGATGTTCGACGCCATCACCACCATGGCGCCGCACGTGCGCACCGGCAAGCTGAAGGCCCTGGGCTCGACGGGCCGCGCGCGCTCCACGGTGTTGCCCGACGTGCCCACGGTGAGCGAGGCGGGCGTGCCGGGCTACGAGGCGGTCATCTGGCTGGGCGTCCTCGCGCCGGCGGGGACGCCGAAGCCCGTCGTGGAGCGGCTCAACGCCGAGATCACGCGGATCGCGAACTCGCCCGACATGAAGGAGGCGTGGGGGAAGCAGGGCGCCACCTCCCTGTCGATGTCCACGGAGGAATTCGGCCGCTACCTGCGCGAGGACATCGAGAAGTGGGCGCGCATCGTGCGCATCTCCGGCGCCAAGGCCGACCGGTGAGGAAAGGCGCGCGGCCATGATCCACATCCTGAGCGCCGGCGCGGCGCAGGGGCTCGCGACCGCCCTCGCCCGGCACGATGGCGTCGCGCTGGCCGGCACCTTCGGCGCGGTCGGCGGCATCCTGGAGAAGTTCCTCGGGGGCGAGCCCTGCGACATCGTCATCCTCACGCACGCGCAGGTGGCCCAGCTCACGGCGCGAAACCGCGTGGCGCTCGATTTCTGCTCGGATCTCGGGGCGGTTCGGACCTCGATCGCGGTTCGCGCCGGCGACCCGCGGCCGGACGTCTCCACGCCCGCGCGGCTGCGCGAGGCGCTGCTCGCGGCCGACGAGATCTTCCTGCCCGACCCGCAGAAGGCCACGGCCGGCATCCACTTCGCGAAGGTGCTCGCGCAACTCGGGATCGCGGACGAGGTCGCGCCGCGCCTTCGCCCTCACCCCAACGGCATGACGGCGATGGGCGCGCTCGCGCAGGCGGGCGGCCGCCCCATCGGCTGCACGCAGACCACGGAGATCCGCGCCACGCCCGGCGTGGTGCTCGTGGCGCCCCTTCCCCGCGAGCACGAGCTCGCGACGGTGTACACCGCGACGCTCAAGGGCGGCGCGGTCGATCCCGGGGCGCATGCCTTCGCGCTGCACCTCGCGGGGCCCGCGGGCGCGACGGCGCGCCTCGCGGCCGGCTTCGAGGGGCCCGCCATCCGCCGCGCCACGGTCGAGGACACGGCGGCCGCCCGCGAGCTCGTCTTCGCCATCCTCGGCGAGTACGGCCTGCGCCCCGAGCCCGACGGGACCGACGCCGACCTGCGCGACCTCGAGGCCGGGTTCCTGCGCGATGGCGGGATGTTCGACGTCGCCGTGGACCCCGACGGGTCCCTCGCCGGCACCTGCGGGCTCAAGGTTCTCGCGGACGGCCGCGTGGAGCTTCGCAAGATGTACGTCCGCCGCGACCGTCGCGGCCAGGGGCTGGGCCGGCGGCTGCTGGACCGCGCGCTCGCGTGGGCGCGCGCGAGGGGCCACCGGCGCGTGGATCTGGAGACGGCCTCCGTGCTGAAGGAGGCCATCGCCCTCTACGAGAAGTCGGGCTTCGTCCAGCGGGCCGGCAAGGTCGACACGCCGCGCTGCGACAAGGCGTACGCCATCGAGCTCGACTGAGCCGCGCCGCTACTTCACGGCGCCGGCGTCCTTCATCGACTCGAGCTTCGCGAGGTCGAGCGAGCCCACCGCCGCGCGCAGCTGCTCGATCGGCACGCCCTGCCCGCGGGCGCCCACGACGAAGCGGTCGGCGAGGATCATCGTGAACTCGGCATCGCCGCCGCGCTTCGAGTACTCCTCGTGAACCGTGCGGCTGCCTTCCCTGCGCGTGCGCTCGACGCGCCCGTCGGTCTCGCGCTCGCCCTGGATGTTGGCCCAGCCCGCGAGCATCATGAGGCCGCCGGCGCCGCCGGTATCCGTCACCTCGAGCTCCACGCTCTTGCCGGCGCCGTCCTCGTAGCGCGCCTCGGCCTTCGACGCCTGCAGCCCGGCCATCCCGCCCTTCTCGGCGCCCTGGCTCGTGCGCGGCAGCCCCGCGAACTTCTCGGGCACGAGGGGCTTCAGCAGCTCGACGCCCACGGGCTCGAACCGCTTGCCCCCGCCCAGCACCGTGCCGAGAACCTCCGTCGCGGCCTTCATCTGAGCGTTGGGGTCGCCGCTCTTTTGCGCGGCCTCCATCTTCTTGCCGGCCTCCTCCATCTTCCTGCCGAATTCCTCCAGCTTGCCGCCGGGCGAGTCCTTGTCGAACCGCGCCGACGGGCTGCCCTGGAGCGCCGCGCCCATCATCGCGCTGCCGCCCGTGAGCATCGCCATGCCCCCCGCCATCATCGAGACGAGGAGGCCGATGACGATGGCGCAGATCACCACGACGGCCGTGTAGCCGGCGCTCTTTTCGGCGGGGTTGCCCATGAGGCGCGGCAGGCCCAGGTAGAGCAGGTAGATGCCGTAGAGCGCGATCAGCAGGCCGATGAGGCCCAGCGCGGGAATGATGCCGAGCACCCCGGCGATCCAGCCGGGCGTGTAGGAATAGACGGCGACCTTCATCGCCTGCGAGGCGTCCTTGCGGGCGCCGAAGGTCGGCGCGAGCGCGTCGATGATGAGCGCGAGGATGAACACCATCACGAACGTCATCACGAAGTGGAAGATGGCCATGCCGATCCCCATGAGGATCGGCGTGCGCATGGTGCCCATGAAGGGGACGCTCACGCCCACGATGCTGCTGCCCACGAAGCCGCAGAGGACGGCGATGCCCGCGAGCGGCGCCACGTAGCCGCCGAAGAGGTCCTTCGTGGAGGAAGTCTCGCCGGCGATGACGGGCCATTCCGTCTTCGGCGTGAGGAGGATGTTCTTGACTCGATCGACGAGACCCATTCTGATGTCTCCCTGTGGATTGAGTGCGCCGGATGTTCTTCTGGGGCCCTCATTCTACGCGCCGCCGCGGCGCGCCAGATTCGCGGCCCGACCACGAAAGCCCCGACGAATGGCCCGAAGAGCTTCCACGCCCGCCCTGCTGCTCGCCTCGATGGCAATCGCCGCCTGCTCCGGCGGCGGGGGCGGCTCGTCGCCCCCGCCCGCCGTGACGCCCCCGACGGCGAACGCGGTCGTCAGGGTCTCCACCGTCTCGCCCTTTCCTTCCGCCTGCGGCGGCACCGCCGGCACCGTCTACGTGAACGCCGAGGTCGAGCCGAGCCTCGCGGTCGACCCCGCGAACCCCTCCCGCCTGCTCGCCATGTGGCAGCAGGACCGCTGGTCCAACGGATCGGCGAGGGGGCTCGTCTCGGCGGTCTCCTCGGACGGCGGCGCGACCTGGGCCGCCCAGCCGATGGCGTTCTCGCGTTGCGGCGGGGGCACCCCGGCCAACGGCGGCGACTTCGAGCGCGCCACGGACCCCTGGGTGGCCTTCGGCCCCGACGGCACGGCCTGGGCGATGTCGCTGTCGACCACCAGCTCGCCCGCGCCCGGCGCGCCCTCCAACGCCATGCTCGTCGCCCGCTCCTCCGACGGCGGCCGCACGTGGGGGAATGCCACGCGGCTCATCGCCGACGTGGACCCCTTCTTCAACGACAAGAACGCGCTCACGGCCGACCCGCGCGACGCCCGCCATGCCTACGCGGTGTGGGACCGCCTCGAAGGCGACACCACGGGCCCCGCGATGTTCGCCCGGACCGTGGACGGCGGCGCCTCGTGGGAGGCCGCCCGCGTCCTTTACGACCCCGGGCCCGCGGCGCAGACGGTCGGCAACGTCGTGGTCGTCCTGTCCGACGGCACGCTCGTGAACGTCGCGACCCGGGTCGGCACGAACGCCGCCGCCCCGCGCAACGCCGCGGTCGTGGCCCTGCGCTCCACCGACCGCGGCGCCACCTGGGGCGCTCCCATCACGGTCGCCGCACTCCTCCCCGTCGGGGCGAAGGACCCCGAGACGGGCGCGATCATCCGGGACGGGGCGATCCTCGCGTCCGCGGCGGCGGGCCCCGGCGGAACCCTGCACGTCGCGTGGCAGGATTCCCGATTCTCCGGCGGCGTGCGCGACGGCATCGCCTACTCGCGCTCCGTCGACGGCGGCCTCAGCTGGTCGCCGCCCGTGCGCGTGAACCCCGACGGCGCGGTCGCCGCCTTCACGCCAACCGTGGCAGTGCTGGCGGACGGGACGGTGGGCGTCGCCTACTTCGACCTGCGCGACAACACGCCCGATCCCGCCACGCTCCCCACGGGCTACTGGCTGGCGCGCTCCACCGACGGCGTCACCTGGGGGGAAGCCCGGCTCGCGGGCCCCTTCGACCTCGCCTCGGCGCCGAACGCGGCCGGCCTCTTCCTGGGCGACTACATGGGGCTCGCCGCCGGCGGCGCCTCGTTCCTGTCGCTCTTCACGCGGACCACGGGCGACCTCGCCAACCGCACCGACGTGTTCTACGTGCGGGCCGCCGCGGGCACGGCGCGGGACAAGGCTGCGGGGGGAACCGGCGCGTGGGCAGGCCGCTGGACGGCGCAGGCCGCCGGCACCTTCGAGGTGGACGCCGCCTGGGCGGCGCGGGTGGACGCGGCCATCGGCCGCGCGCTCGAGGCGCGGCGCCGGCCGGGGCCGCGCTAGCTACTCGTCCGGGGCCACGGAGCGGATGGTGTAGCCGCCGCTCTTGTCGTCGCGCTCGAGGTCCAGCAGCCCGCGCTCCTCGAGCTCCTCGAGGAGCTGGTTGAACGACCGGTAGCCGTAGTAACTCTCGCTGAAGCCGGGCTTCCTGCGCTTGATGGCCTGCTTCACCATGGAGCCCCAGAGCGTCTCCTCGAGGCCGCGCTCGTCGACGAGGTCGTCGATCGTCTCGAGGACGAGGTCGAAGGCCTCCTGGCGCTTGCCGCCGCCGCCCCCGTTCTCGCCCTCCTTCTTCTCGCCCTCCTTCTTCTCGCGCTCCTTCGCGGGCGCGGCCGCCTTGCCCTCCGCCTTGCCCTCGGCCTTGCGCGACGGCTGCCGCTTCGGCTGCTCGCGCACGAGGTCGTCGTAGTAGATGAACTCGTCGCAGTTGGCGATGAGGAGGTCCGAGGTGCTCTTCTTCACCCCGATCCCGATCACCGTCTTCGCGTTCTCGCGCAGCTTCGAGACGAGCGGCGAGAAGTCGGAGTCGCCGCTCACGATGACGAAGGTGTCCACGTGGCTCTTCGTGTAGCAGAGGTCGAGGGCGTCCACCACCATGCGGATGTCGGCGGAGTTCTTGCCCGACTGGCGCACGTGCGGGATCTCGATCAGCTCGAAGGAGGCCTGGTGCATGGGCGCCTTGAACTCCTTGTAGCGCTCCCAGTCGCAGTAGGCCTTCTTCACCACGATGCTGCCCTTCACCAGCAGGCGCTCGAGCACCTTGCTGATGTCGAACCGGTCGTACTTGGCCTCGCGCACGCCCAGCGCGACGTTCTCGAAGTCGCAGAAGACGGCGAGGTTGCGGATCTCCGCCATGGTCATCTCCAGGAATGACCCCTAGCTTACAATGCCGGGATGCTCTCCGCCGAATGCACGAACGTCATCGAGATCCGCGACCTGCATTTCGCCTACGGGCGAAATGCCGTCCTGCGCGGGCTCGAGCTCGACATCCCGCGCGGGAAGGTCGTCGCCATCCTGGGCGCCAGCGGCTGCGGGAAGTCGACCCTCCTGCAGCTCATCGGGGGGGCGCTCAGGCCCTCGCGCGGAAGCGTGAAGGTCTGCGGGCAGGAGGTGCACACCCTCGACCACGAGGGCCTCTACCGCCTGCGGCGGCAGGTCGGGATGATGTTCCAGAAGGGCGGCCTGTTCAGCGACCTCACCGTCTTCGAGAACGTCGCCTTCCCCATCCGCGAGCACACGGCGCTTTCGGAGGAGATCATCTCGGACCTCGTGAAGATGAAGCTGCACGCGGTCGGCCTGCGCGGCGCGCGCCGGCTCTATCCGACCGAGCTCTCCGGCGGGATGTCGCGGCGGGTGGCGCTCGCGCGCGCCATCGCCCTCGACCCCGACCTGCTCATCTACGACGAGCCGTTCGCGGGCCTCGACCCGATCACCCTCAACGTGATCGGCAACCTCATCCGCACGCTCAACGACTCGCTGGGCAGCACCTCGGTCGTCGTGACCTACGACGTGCCGGAGGCGCTCAAGCTCGCGGACTACCTCTACGTGATGGGCGAGGGGCGCGTCATGGGGCACGGGCCCACGAAGGAGATGCTCGAGTCGGAGGACCCCTTCGTCCGGCAGTTCCTGCACGCCCAGCCCGACGGGCCGGTGCCCTTCCACTTCCCCGCCCGCCCCATCGCCGAGGAACTGGACCTGGCGCCCGCGCCCAGGCGCGCCGTCCGGGCGCTCTAGGCGCTACGATGGCGCCACCAGGAACGCACATCCCAGAGGAGACGACATGATCCGCCGCATCGCCATCGCCGCCTGCGCGGCCCTCGCGCTCAGCCTTCCCGCGGCCGCGCAGACCGACTACCCCAACCGGACGATCACGATGATCGTGCCCTTCCCGCCCGGCGGCGTTGCCGACATCACCGCGCGCCCGGTCGCCGAGGCCATGGGCCGCTACCTCCGGCAGACCGTCATCGTCGAGAACAAGGCGGGCGCCGGCGGCGGCGTCGGCATGCAGTACGTGGCGCGCGCCAAGCCCGACGGCTACACGGTGCTGCTCGCGCTCTCGTCCATCTCCATCATCCCCGAGGCGGACAAGATCCTCGGGCGCGCGCCCATGTACCAGCTGAACCAGCTCGTGCCGATCGCGCGCTTCACGGCCGACCCGACGGTGCTCGCGGTGCGCGCCGACAGCCCGTGGAAGAGCGCGAAGGACATGATCGAGGCGTCGCAGAAGGCGCCCGGCGCGATCCCCTACGGCTCGTCGGGCAACTACGGCACGATGCACGTGCCCATGGAGATGCTCACGGGCGCGGCCGGCACGAAGATGCTGCACGTGCCGTTCACCGGCGCCGGGCCGGCGGTGGTGGCGCTGCTGGGAGGAAACGTCGACGCGCTCTCCACGGGGCCGTCGTCGATCATGGGCCACCTCAAGGCCGGCAAGGTGCGCGTGCTCGCGAGCTGGGGCGACAGCCGCCACCCGGCGCTGCCCGACGTTCCCACTCTCAAGGAGCTGGGCTACGACGCCCAGTTCTCGCAGTGGACGGGGCTCTTCGTGCCGGCCGGCACACCCGAGCCGGTCGTCGCGAAGCTGCGCGAGGCCGCCCGGGCCGCCGCGGCCGATCCCACGTTCCTCGGCGCGCTCGCGAAGGTGGAGACGCCGCCGCAGTACCTCGACCAGCCGCAGTTCCGCGCCTTCTGGGACGCCGACGCGAAGAAACTCGCGGACGTGGTGAAGAAGATCGGGAAGGTCGAATGACCGTCCGCCCGGCGGTCGCGCTGGCCGCGGCGCTGGCGCTCGCGCTGGCCGCGGTGGCGCAGCAGGATTTCTCGAAGGTCGAGATCCGCAGCGAGCGCCTCGCCGGCACGGTGTGGATGCTCACCGGCTCCGGCGGCAACATGGCCGTGAGCGCGGGCGATGACGCGGTGTTCCTGGTGGACGACCAGTACGCGCCCCTCGCGGGGAAGATCTCGGCGGCCATCGCGAAGATCTCGCCGAAGCCGGTGCGGTTCGTGCTCAACACCCACTGGCACGGCGACCACGTGGGCGGCAACGAGAGCCTCGGCAAGGCCGGCACCGTGATCGTCGCCCACGACAACGCCAGGAAGCGGATGGCGACCGACCAGTTCCTCGAGATGTGGCGCACGACCGTGAAGCCGCTGCCGAAGGACGGGCTCCCCGTGGCGAGCTTCTCGGCGGACACGACCTTCCACCTCAACGGCGAGGAGATCCGCGCCATCCACGTGCCGCGCGCCCACACCGACGGCGACGTCATCGTCCACTTCACGGCGAGCGACGTGATCCACATGGGCGACGTCTTCTGGAACCGCCTCTACCCGCTCATCGACACCGGCAGCGGCGGCTCGATCGACGGCATGATCGCCGCCGTCGACCGCGCGCTCGCGCTCGCGACGCCCAGGACGCGGATCATCCCCGGCCACGGCCCGCTCGGCACCCGCGAGGACCTCGTGGCCTACCGCGACATGCTCGCGACCATCGCGCGGCGCATCAAGGCGATGATCCGCGACGGCAGGAAGCTCGAGGAGATCACGGCCTCGACGGTGACCGCCGAATTCGACGAGGTGTGGGGCAAGGGATTCATCCCGCCCCGCAAGTTCGCCGAGATGGTGGCGATGGACCTCATCCGGAACGCGCCGTAGGGGCGCGCCCCGCCTACTCCATGAGGCCCTCGGCCTCGAGCGCCTCCAGGACCTTGGGCCTCGCGCCCACGCGGGCCAGGAAATCGCCAAGCCGCGGCCAGGGCGCCAGGTCCAGCTTCACCCACGGTGCCCAGCTCGCCACCGCGAAGAGGTAGGCGTCGACCGCCGTGAAGGCCTGGCCCATGAGGAAGGGCTGGCGCGCGAGGGCCTGCTCCACGAGATCGAGCCGGTGCGAGAGCGCCGACACCGCGGCGGCCCGCGCCTCGGGCGGGAGCTTCGCGTTCCACAGGGGGCCGAACCCCTTGTGGATCTCGGTGGCGATGTAGCCGATCCACTCCAGGGCGCGATAGCGCTCCATCGTCCCCGCCGCGGGCAGGAGCCCCGAGGCGGGCCTCTGGTCGGCCAGGTACTGGATCACGGCGGAGACCTCCGTGAGCACCGAGCCGTCGTCCAGCCGCAGCGCGGGAACGTAGCCCTTGGGGTTCACGGCGTTGAAATCCTCGCCGGTGGCCGTGCGCTTGGAGCCCAGGTCCACCTTCTCGAGGTCGAGGGGAATGCCCGCCTCGCGGGCGACGATGTGGGGCGCGATGGAGCAGGCGCCGGGGAAGTAGTAGAGCTTCATGGTCCCTCCGCATGGACGGGCGCCGCGACGGGATTCTTGCAGCGCCAACATGACAGGTTACAGCCGTCACGGGCCGCCCGCGCATTTGTGACGGACTCCACCGCGACGGGGTCCGCTGCCCAATAACCTTGGGCCATGTTCGACATCCGCTCCCTGCTGGCCGTGATGGTGGCGACCAACCTGGTCCTCGCCGCGTCGCTCTGGATCGGCACCGGCCGGCGCCTCAGCGGCGGCCTGCGCCCCTGGACCGCGTCGCTGCTCGCGCAGGCGCTTGCACTCGCGCTGTTCGCGCTTCGCGACATCGTTCCCGACTTGCTGTCGGTCGTCGCGGCCAACGCGCTCGTCGGCCTCGCGTTCTCGCTCCAGGCGGCGGCCGTGCTTCGCTTCCGCGGCCGCGAGCTTCCCGCCTTCGTCCACGCTGCCACCACCGGCGCCACCGCGTTGGCCGTCGGCGCCCTGCTGAACGACTACGGCACCCGCGTCATCGTGGCCAACTTCCTCTTCGCGTTCTGCGCCGTCACGATCCTCGCGCTCGCGTGGAAGCCCGTGGCCGGCGTGAGCGGCGGCGCCCGCGGCCTCTTCCTCGGCGGCTTCGCCCTCGGCACCGCGAGCTTCCTCGCCCGGGCGGCCGTGCCGATCGTGGCGCCCGAGTCGAGCGGCGGGTTGCTCGCCCCCTCGGCGCTCCAGGCCTTCAGCCTCATGGGCACCTATTCCGTGGCCCTCGTCACTTCGGTGTCGTTCCTCCTCATGCAGAAGGAGCGCGCGGACCACGAGGCCCAGCAGCTCGCCTCCCTCGACCCGCTCACGGGCACCTTCAACCGGCGCACCTTCATCGAGCTGGCCGAAAGGCAGCTCTCGCGCGCGCGGCGGCTCGACGCGCCCCTCACGCTCGTCCTGCTGGACCTGGACCACTTCAAGGGCGTCAACGACACGCACGGCCACCTGGTCGGCGACCGCGTCCTGCAGCGCTTCGCCGAGGTGGTGCGCAACCAGATGCGGAAAGAGGATATCCTCGTTCGCTACGGCGGCGAGGAGTTCTGCCTGCTCCTGCCGGACGTCCCGGGGCCCGGCGGCGTGGCGCTCGCCGGCCGCATCCGCAAGGCAGTGGCCACGGAGGACTCGTTCGTGATCGAGGGCGTCCAGATCCCCATGACGGTGAGCGCGGGCGTCGCGGCCCGGATCGACGAGGGCCCCGAGGGGCTCGACGCGATCATCGCGCGCGCCGACGAGGCGCTCTACATCGCCAAGAACCGCGGGCGCAACCGCGTGGCCGCCGTGTCGCTGGGAAAGTCGCGCGCCGCGTGAGCGACCGCTTCCTCGTCTATTTCGCCGACCCGATGTGCTCCTGGTGCTACGGGTTCGGCCCGCAGCTCGACGCCCTGCTCGCCGAGCGGCCCGGGCTTCGCGTGGACGTGGTGATGGGCGGCCTGCGGCCCTTCGACACGGAAGCCGCGACGGCCGCCTTCCGCGAGACGCTCGCCGGCCACTGGGCCGAAGTGGCCCGGGAGACGGGCCTGCCCTTCAACGACGCCGCCATCGCCCGCGAAGGCTTCGTCTACGACACGGAGCCCGCCTGCCGGGCCGTGGTCGCCGCGCGGGCCACCGACCCCTCGCGCGCCCTGCCCTACCTGAAGCGCGTGCAGCAGGCCTTCTATGCCGCGGGCCGCGACGTGACGCGCCCCGAGGAGCTGGCCGACCTCGCCGCCGAGGAGGGGTTCGACCGCGAAGTCTTCCTCTCCACCCTCGCCACGTCGGCCGCGCGCGAGGCGGTCCGCCAGGACTTCGCGGCGACCCAGCAGACGGGCGTCACGGGCTTCCCGACCCTCGCGGTGGGCTACCCGGACCGCCGCTACTACCTCCTCACGGCCGGGTTCGCGCGCGCCGCCGACCTCGCCGACCGCCTCGACCGCATCGACGACATCGCGGCCATTCCCTAGCGCCGGCGGCTTTGACCGCGGTCATCCGCGCGGCCGCCGGGGTTCGGCTAGCATGGGCGCGACCCGGGGGAAACCGGGCGAAAACATCCACGAGGAGTCGAATCCATGAGTGCTTCCAGAAGGCAGTTCCTCAATGCCGGCGCCGCCATCGGCGCGGCGACCGTCGCGGCCTGCGCCACGCCGGGGCCGGCCGGCGCGGGCGGCGACAACGTGCTGTTCGCGAGGGGCCCGGTGACCGTGCCCGTCCTCGGCAGCGACAAGGCCTACCAGGTCCGCCGCATCTACTGCGTCGGCCGCAACTACGCGGCGCACGCGCGCGAGATGGGCTCCGACCCCACCCGCGAGCCGCCGTTCTTCTTCCAGAAGCCCACCGACGCGATCCAGGTCGTTCCCCCGGGCGTCACCATCGCCCACCCCTACCCGCCCATCACCAAGAACTACCACTACGAGGTGGAGCTCGTGGCCGCGCTCGGCAAGGGCGGGCGCAACGTGACGCCGGAGCAGGCCCTGGGCATGGTCTACGCCTACGCGGTGGGCCTCGACATGACGCGCCGCGACCTGCAGCGCGCCATGGGCGACCAGAAGAAGCCGTGGGAAGTGGGCAAGAGCTTCGACAACTCCGCCGTCATCAGCCACCTGCACCCGGCGGACAGGACGGGGCACCTCACGAAGGGGGCGATCTGGCTCAAGGTGAACGGCGCGGTCAAGCAGAACGCCAACCTGAACCAGATGACCTGGAACGTGGCGGAGCAGATCGCGAACCTCTCGACGTTCTACGAACTTTTCCCCGGCGACATCATCTACTCGGGCACGCCGGAGAACGTCGGCCCCGTCGTGAGGGGAGACGCGATGACCGGGCACATCGACGGCATCTACGACATCAACGTGAAGGTGGTGTAGCCATGGGACCCGATCGCCTCCCCCCGCTTCCCGAGGGCAGCCTGTCGCCGGCGCAGCAGCGCGCCGCGGCGGAGCTCGCCACCGGCCCGCGGGGGGCGGTGTTCGGCCCGTTCGTCCCGCTGCTTCGCAGCCCCGACTTCCTGTCGCCGCTGCAGAAGGCGGGCGAGTACCTGCGCTACAAGAGCGCGCTGCCGCCCCGGCTCTCGGAGTTCGCGATCCTCATCGTGGCCCGCCGCTGGACGCAGCAGTACGAATGGCAAGTGCACGCGCCCATCGCCGAGCGCGCGGGCGTCGCCGCGGCGCACATCCGCGCCGTCGCCGAAGGCAGGCGCCCCGACGCGATGGCGCGGGACGAGGCCGTGGTGCACGACTTCCTCCAGGAGCTGCAGGCCAACCGCGGCGTGAGCGACGAGACCTACGGCCGGGCCGTCGAGCTCTTCGGCGAGCGCGGCGTGATCGACCTGTGCGGCATCTGCGGCTACTACACCACGCTCGCGATGGTGATGAACGTGGCGAGGACGCCGCTTCCCGAAGGGGTCGCGCCGCCCCTGCAGCCGTAGAAGCATGCCCAGTCTTTCCGGTCGCCGGCGCTTCCTGCGCGACGCCCTCCTCGCCCTCGCCGCGACGGCTCCCGCGCTCGCGCGCCCCTCCGCCGCGCCCGCCCGCGCCGCCTCCGACTTCGACGCGCTCTGGCGCGCCGTCGACGAGCGCTACGCCTACCTGGAGCGCGGCCACGAGTGGCGGTCGGTATCCTCGCGCTGGCGGCCGCGCGCGGCGGCGGCGCGATCGCGCGACGACCTCGTCGCCGCCCTGGAGGGCGCCATCGCGGAGCTGAACGACGAGCACGTGACGCTCGACGCGCACGGCCCCGCCTCGCCGCGCCCCGTGCCCACCGCCACCGACCTCTGGGGCGAA
>JBBIJT010000004.1:0-53213 GCA_037445795.1 Betaproteobacteria bacterium
CGCCGGCCCGGCGCGTCGGCCGGAACGCGAGGCGCGCGGGCGGCGCGGGGCGGGCGCCGGGCTTCACGCGCGCGTCGATGCCGGCGAGGGGACGCAGCAGGCCGTCGAAGATGTTGCCGAGCAGGGCGGGCCCGACGCGGATGGCGAGCGGCTTCGCCTCGCCTTCGATGGGCGTGCCCGGCCTGAGCCCCGTGGTGTCCTCGTAGACCTGCACCGTGATCTCGTCGCCGTCGATGCGCACGACCTCGCCCAGGAGCTGCGCTTCGCCCACGCGGACGCATTCGCGCAGGAAGAAGGATCCCCGCACCGTGGCGCGCAGCACGGGGCCGGAGATGGCGCGTACGGTCGCGTGGCTCACGGGCGCGCTCCCTCGTTGGCGGCGAGGCCCTGCGCGATCGCCCCGGGCTTCGCTCCCGCGGCGAGGCACTCGAGGAGCCGGGCGCCCACCTCGCCCGCGTCCGCCGTGAGGCCCGCCGCCGTGCCGTCGACGCGGTTTCCGCGGCAGCGCACCTCCAGACCCGGCCCGAAGCCCGCGCGCTCCACGAACGTCGCCTGGATGCCGAGGCGCTCGAGCGATTCCGCCAGCAGCTCGCGCTCGGAAACGGGCCAGACCGGGCCGTGGGCGATGGTCCATTCCGCGTGCGGCAGCGCTCCCTTCGCGGACTCGACGACGTGGCGGACCCATTCGCTGCGCTGGCTCGCGTCGGACCAGCGCACGGCGAGCACCGTCGGAAGCCGCTCCCAGGTCTTGTCGAGGAGCGCGCGGAAGCCGCGCTGGTCGTGCAGGCGCACCTCGGTGGCGAGGGAGGCGTCCACCGCGGCCAGGCCGTCGCGCAGGCGGCGGCGCTCGATGGCGAGCGCATCGCGCACGCGCACGCGCGCGGCGCTTCGCGCCTCGCCCAGCAGCTGCGCGGCCGTGCGCCGGACCTCCTGGTCGATGGCCTCGCAACGGCGCGCGCGGTCCTCCTCGATCACGGCGAGCAGCGCTTCGGTGGCGTGGACGGGGTCCATGGATCAGCTCTCGATGCCGAGCTGGCGCTTCATGCGCGCCGCGACGTTCGGATAGGGCACGGCCTCGCGCAGGTCGGGCACGACGACGGTGACGGGGGTGAGGCGCCGAAGCGCCGCCCTCAGCTGCGCCTCGGGAACGCGCGCCGCGGCCTCCGCGGACACGAGCACGAGCTGCGCTTCCGCGAGCGCCCGCGACAGTTCGGCTCCCTCCGAACCGGGCTCGGTCACGCGCGCGTCGACGCCGGCGAGCCGCCAGCCCGCCGCCGCCACTTCGTCGCCGATGAAGACCAGGGGAGACATCAGCCCAGCCGGTTGAGGATGAGGATGGAGACGATGAGGCCGTAGATCGCGATGCCCTCGGCGAGGCCCACGAAGATCAGGAGCCGCGCCATGAGCTCGGGCTTCTCCGCCAGCGCGCCCACCGCCGCCGTCCCCACCTTGGCCACGGCGTAGCCCGCGGCGAGGGAGGAAAGCGCGGTCGCGGCCGCGGCGGCCGCGAGCCCCCACGAGAGCGTCTGGGGATCGACGGCGCCCCCTGCCGCGGTGGCCGCGAGGGCGGGCGAGGCCGCGATGAGCGAGCCGGTGACCACCGCCGCCGCGAGGATGATCGCGAACGCGAGGGCTGCGAGAAGGGTGAAGGGAGTTTTCATCTCGATTCTCCGTCGATGGGAGTGGGAGGCGGGGCGAGCGGGCGGAACGGGCGTCCCGCCCCGGTGAGGAAGCGCGCGAAGAACTCGAAGAGCACGAGGCGCGTGGTCTGGATCGAGACCACCATCGCCTCGAGCACGATGACGAGGGCGTTGCCGAGCACGACGATGATGGCCTTGAGGAGGAGGTTGTCGGCCTCCGCGGCGAGCGCGGACACCGCGCTCGAGAGCCCCGCGTGCGCGAGCGCGAAGGCGCCCACGCGCGCGAACGACAGGGTGTTGATGAGCAATTGCAGTGTCCGCTCGACGAGTTCCCCGAGGCCTGAACCCAGCGCCTGCGGGTGGCCGGCGTGCACCGCGTGGCCGACGACGAAGGCGAGGGCGCCCGCGAGCGCCAGCCACTGGAACTGCGTGGACACGAAGAGCCCCAGGATGCCCGCGTAGAGGGCGAGGAGCCCCAGGTCCTCGCCCAGGAGCCGCGCCCACTCGTCGCGCCAGAAGGAGCCGAGCGCGTGCAGGACGAGGCCCGCCGAGAGGAGCACGGCGCCGGCGTAGATGGGCACCGCGAGCACCGCGATGGGCGCGTCGAGGGGATCGGTCCAGAGGGCCGGGATGGCGCGGTGGATGCTGAAGACGCTGCCGAACACCCAGCCGAAGAACGCCGCCGAGAGCCCGCCCGCGACGAAGAGCTTCGCCACCGGCGAGCGGTTGCGCAGCCACATCCCCGCCGCGGCGATGACGAGCCCCTGGCCCACGTCGCCGAACATGTACCCGAAGATGAGGGGAACCGCGATCGCGAGCACCACGGTGGGGTCGGCCTCCGTCGCGCCCGGCACGCCCAGCGCGCGCGGAAACAGCTCGAAGGGCTTCGCCCAGCGCGGGTTCGCGAACAGGAGCGGCGCCGTGGAAAGCGGCGGCGGCTTCGAGAAGTGCAGGAGCGCCCTCGCCCGGGAGCGGTCCACCGCCTCGGAGAGCCTCGTCCCGTCGCGGTCGCTCGTCCAGCCGGTGACCCAGGCGAAGCGCTCGCCCGACTCGAGGGCCTGCACGTGCTCGATCACCCATTGCAGGCGCATGAGGTCGCCCAGCGCCGCGCGCAGGCCGTGGCGTTCGTTGAGCACCTCGAGCCGGGCGTCGAGATCGGCGCGCTCGGCGGCGATGCGCGAAAGCCTCTCGCTGGCCGCCGTCAGGTTGGCCGCGCGGTTGCCCGTGAGCCAGTCGGCGATTGCGTGGCAGCGTCCCTTGGCGGCGACCGTCTCGCGCGAGGCCGTCTCGATGTCGGCGCAGCTTCCCACGACGATCGCGAACCGGTGCTCGGCCGCGGTGAGCTCGCGCACGAGGAGCGAGGCGGGCAGCGGCGGCTCGGGCCCCGGCGCGAAGGCGAGGAGCCGCGCCTGCGCGAGGGGGCCGGCCTTCGCGAGCGCGCCCAGGTCCACGCGCGAATCCTTGAGCACCGTGAGGATGTCGTGCCAGCGGAGCGCCTCGTCGCGGGCCTCGGTGTTGCCTTCGAGCAACCGGATCGTGGGCTCCGCCTCCTGCGCCCAGGCGTCGAGGCGCTCGAGGCCGCGCGCGAGCGTCTTCGCGGGCGGCTCGGGGAAGCGGGAGGCCACGAGGCCCTCGGTGGGCCACCACGTTCCGTAGCGCGCGCGGAAGTCGGCGAAGCGCGCCAGCGCGGGCCCCGCGGTGGCGAAGGCCTCGGGCAGCGTGGCGCCCACGCGCGCTTCCAGCTCCACGGCGCCGGTGGCGGCCAGCGCCTCCAGCAGCAGCGTCGTGTCGTCCCGCGCGACGAGGGCCTCGAACCAGCGGGCGGGCCGCGGGCGGATCATGCGGCGATCCTCGCCTCCGGGAACGCGAGGCGACGCTCGATCTCGCCGCGCAGCCGCTCGAGGTCGAGGGCGGCGATGGCGAGCCACGCGAAGGCGGCCGAGGGCTCCACGGGGTGGCGGCGGAAGAGCGCGAGGAGGCGCGATTCGAAGTCGCGGCGAAGCGCATTGGCCTCGTGGGGAAGCGCGATGCGGAAGCGCGCGAGGTGCCCGGCCACCAGCGCCACCAGCTCTTCCAGCCCGGGATCGCCCTCGCCCGCGGGCCAGCGGCTGCGCCATCCGGCGTGGCCCAGCGAAGGCAGGAGGGTCGGATGCGGCGCGCCTTTCGCATTGCACCACGCGATGGCCGGCCCCCATTCGGCCGGCATCCACGCGGAGGCTTCCGCGACGGCCCGGCCCCACGCCGTGCGCGCGGCGCGGTCGACGTCGGGCAACGCCGGCTGCGGCGCAAGCGCGGCCAGCAGGCGCTCGAGCGACGTGCCGCGGACGGCATCCGCAATGGGCACGACGGAGCGTGCTTCCTCGATCGCCGCCCACGTGCCTTCGGAGGGCCTGCGCGAGAGCCGCGCCTGCATGCGCGAGAAGGCGTACTCGAGGCTGCCGGCGGCGATCATGCGGCGCGGCCCGAGGTGAGGGTGGCCGCCACGCGCGCGAGCGCGTCGTCGAGCACCGATTCGTCGGCCTCGGCGGGCGCGAGCGCAGCCTTCAGGGCGCCGACGCGCGCCTCCGCCTCGGCCTGATGGCGGGCGATGCGTGAATCGACGGATTGGCGCGCGGCCGCCAAGCGCGACTCGGCCCGCTCGGCGATGGCACGCGCTTTCCCCCGCGCGGCCGCGATGGTGGCGGCCGCGTGGCCTTGCGCCGACTCGATCGAGGCCTGCGCCTCGCGCTCGGCTTCGAGCACCCTCGTGATGCAAGCCTCGATCGCTTCGGGCGAGGGCCTTTCCCGATCGTTCATGACGGGTGGCTCCGGGGGTTCCCCTACACCCTAACCCCAAGATTTGTCGGGCTTTTGACTCCGGTCAACGGCGCGGCCGAGATAGAATCCGCCCATGTCCGCCACTGCCGCCCCCGCGACCAGCCTCCGCCAGGACGCGACCGTCATCTCCCTCGTGGGCTTCGCCCACGGGACCTCGCACTTCTTCCATTTCATGATCCCGCCGCTCTTTCCCTGGCTCATGGCGGAATTCGGCCTCACGTTTACCCAGGTGGGGCTCGCGATGACCGTGTTCTTCGTGGTCTCGGGCACGGGGCAGGCGCTGGCGGGGTTCGTGGTGGACCGGTTCGGGGCGCTGCGCGTGCTGTCGGGCGGAATATTTCTCCTCGCGTGCTCCGGGCTCGCGCTCGCCTCGGCGCAGAACTTCCCGATGCTGCTCGGCGCGGCCATGGTGGCGGGGCTGGGCAACAGCGTGTTCCACCCGGCGGACTTCACGCTCCTCAACCGGCGGGTCTCGACGCCGCGGCTCGGGCACGCGTTCTCGGTGCACGGCCTGTCGGGGAGCCTCGGCTGGGCCGCTTCTCCCGTGCTGATGGTGAGCGTCGCGGGCGTGTGGGGCTGGCGCGCTTCGGGGGTAGCGGCGTCGATCGTGGGATTCGCGGCGCTCGCGTTCCTGCTCGCCAACCGGCGTTCGCTCCAGGATGCCCCGGTGGCGGCGGGGGAGGGGAAACAATCGGGCGGCGGCACGTTCGCGTTCCTGGGCGTTCCGGTCGTGTGGATGTGCTTCGTGTTCTTCTTCTTCACCGTGATGGCCTTCGGCATCCTGCAGAACTTCGCCGCGCCGATCTTCGAGAGGAGCTACGGCGTGTCGCTCGCGCTGGCGACCTCGGGCCTCACCGCCTACCTGCTGGGCTCGGCGGCCGGAACGGGGACGGGGGGATTCTTCGCTTCGCAGAGCAACACGCAGGAGCGCAACGTCGCCATCGCGCTGGGCGTAGCGGCGCTTTGCGCGGTGCTGCTCGCCACCGGCATGACGCCCGCCTGGGGCATCGTGGCGCTCATGGGGATCATGGGCTTCGGCGCGGGCTTCTCGGGGCCGTCGCGCGACATGCTCGTGCGCCGGGCGGCCACGAGCACGTTCGGCCAGGCGGCCTTCGGGCGCATCTACGGGTTCGTCTACTCCGGCATCGACGTGGGCCTCGCCTGCGCGCCGCTCGCCTTCGGCCCGTTCATGGACGCCGGTCGCTACTCCCACGTCCTGTGGGGCGTTGCGGCGCTTCAGACCCTCGCCATCGCCACCGCCCTCACCGTCGGGTCGAAGTCCAGATAGACCCGGTCAATTGACCGGGTCAACTGACCGGGTCTAGTAGCAGCCGCCGCAGCAGCTGCGGGTGAAGGTGGCGCCGGCAAAGGGAGCGAAGGGGCCGGCGGCCTCGTCGACGCGCAGCGCGTCGCTTTCCTCGAGCCAGGTGAGGCGCCCGCCAGTGGCTGGGGCCATGCGCGTCGCCTCGACGGCCGCCTCGAAGCCCTGCACGCCCCTCACGTTGGAATAGTTGCCGGTGAGCCGCTGGTGCCGCTGGGCGAGCAGCATCTTCGTCCCCGTCGCGTTGCCCGTGCCGCACCACACGCCGTCCAGGTCCGCGGGAACCACCCACAGGTGCACCGCGCTCGAGCCGGGCATGCCCCGGGCCGTCGTCGTCTCCACGGTGATCGACCGGTCCGGCTTCCAGTCACCCATGTCCCAGCGGTGCGACACGATGCGCGTGCCGGCCTTCAGGGCGAGAAGCAAGGGGCGAAGCTCCAGGTTCACGTCCGGCATCAGGTAGAGCGTGACGACGGTGGCGGGGGTGAGGTCGGCCTTGAAGAGGTCCTGCCGGACGAAGCGGACCTTCTCCGCGACGCCGGCCTTCCTCGCATTCTCGATGCTGCGGGCGACGAGGGCCGCGTCCTTCTCGATGCCGAGGCCGTTCGCGCCGAATCGCTTCGCGGCGGCGATCACGATGCGGCCGTCGCCGGAGCCCAGGTCGACGACGTAGTCGCCCTTCTTCACCCGGGCCAGCTCCAGCATTGCGATGACGACTTCGTCGGGCGTGGTGACGAAGGGAACGTCCTCCACGGCACCGGAGGCCGGCGGGACGAGCGCCAGGAGCGCGACGAGCGCGGCCGACCACCCGCGCGCTTTCATCTGCCCCGGTTGCCCGTGTGGAACGGGCATCCCGCGAGATGGTCGTCCACCATCCCCACCGCCTGCATGAAGGCATACACGATGGTCGAGCCGACGAAGGTGAACCCGCGCTTCTTGAGGTCCTTCGAGAGCGCATCCGACTCCGGCGTGGAGGCGGGCACGTCCTTCATCGAGCGGCGCCGGTTCACGAGGGGCTTGCCCCCCACGAACCGCCAGGCGTAGGCGTCGAAGCTCCCGAACTCCTTCTGCACCGCGAGGAACGCCTTCGCGTTCTTCACCGTGCCCTCGACCTTCAGGCGATTGCGCACGATGCCGGAATCGAGCAGCAGCTTCTCCACCTTGGCCGGCGTGAATCGCGCCACCTTCGCCGGGTCGAAATCCGCGAAGAGGCGCCTGTAGTTCCCGCGCTTGCGAAGGATGGTGGACCACGAGAGCCCCGCCTGCGCCCCCTCCAGCACGAGGAACTCGAAGAGCACGCGGTCGTCGTGGACGGGCCGGCCCCATTCGCGGTCGTGGTACGCGACGTACTCGGGGGAGCCGAGGCACCAGGGGCATCGCTTTTCGCTCATGCCCCCATTCTACGAAATAGGCCGGGTCTGCAGCGCGGCGATCATCAGATGGCAGGTGCGCCGCGGGGCCACCTTGCAAAAGCCGCAGCGCTCGTAGTGGCCCCGGCGCTGGTAGGGCGGAAGCGGCGGCCGGGACGGTTCACAGGATCTCGAAGGCGATGCCGTGCTTCCTGAGCTGCTCCTCGATGAGGCGCTTCCAAGCGCCCTTCGGGATCCAGACCTTCTCGACCGCCTTCCACGCCTCGTCGGGGCTCTCGCGGCGCACGATGGTGCGGTAGAGGAACGTCATCGAGGAGCCGCGAAGGTTGACCTGGCAGTGCACCAGCACCTTGCGGCCGTCGAGGGCCTTCATCACGGAGAGGAACGTCTCGACGTCGCGCTCCGTCGGATTGTCGAACACGATGGGGATGTTCACGAACACGAGCCCCTGGCCGGCGACGATCCTCGCCTCCTCGGGAACCGCGTCGGGGACGGTGGGCGGGGCGAGGTACAGCACGGCCTCGAACCCCTGCGCCCCGAGCCGCGCGAGCGATTTCGCGGACGGCTGGCCCGAGGTGAACACGGTGGGCGTGGCCTGCACGAGGTTCGGCGGCGCGTCGGGCCAGGCTTGCGCGCGGGCGGCGGCCGGCGCGAGCGCCAGGGCGGTGGCCAGGACGGCTGCCGTCGCCCTCACGTCAGAGCCCCAGCTCCGCCATGGCGTCGGACAGCCGCTGCCGCTGCCCGGCGTGCTCAATCGGCATTCGCGCGACCCACGCGGCCCCGGAGAACGCGGGGCGCATGGCGCGGATCTCCTCCGCCTCCCACTGCGCGTCGCCCTTGCGCCCCGCGGCGAGGAGCGCGGCGGCGAGCCACGCGCGCGTGCTCACGTCGGCGGGATTGCGTGAGCGCGCCTCGAGGAGGTTGAGGAGCGCGTTCTCGGAATCCCCCTGGAAGTAGTAGGCGGTGCCGATGTGCGCGAAGTAGATGTGTCCCGCGCCGGGGTTGAGTCGCATCGCCGTGCGCATCATGGCGACGGCCCGCGCGGGCTCTCCCTCGAAGATGTGGATCCAGGCGAGCAGCGCGTAGGCGTCCGCGAACGAAGGGTCGATGGCGAGCGAACTCGCCACGTGCGACTTCGCCTCGGCAAGGCGCCGCTCGCTCATCGCGAGGTAGGCGCGAACCCAGTGCACCTCGCGCGAGGCCGGGTTGATGAGGAAGGCCGCGTCCGCCGTGCGCCGCGCCTTTGCGAGCGATTCCTCGCGGTTCGTCTCGCGCCAGAGCCGGTAGTCCTCGACGTGCGTCATGGCGACGGCGGCGTAGGCGCGGGCGAACTGGGGATCGAGGGCGATGGCCTCGCGGAAAAGCTCGCGGGCGCGCGCGTTGTCTTCGGCCGTGCGCACGAGGAACGCGGCCTGCCCGCGCAGGAAGGCCTCGAAGGCGGGGACGCTTCGCGTGTGCGGCAGCGCCATCCGGCGGCGCTCGGCCTCGCCCACCTTGACCGGCAGCACTTCGACGAGGCTCGCCGCGATCTCCTCCTGCACGCGCAGGGCATCCTGCGGCGGCTTCTCGAAGTGGCCGGACCAGAGCTGCTCGCCGCTCTGCCGGTCGGTGAGCGCCGCGTGCACGCGGACGGTGGCGGGGCCCGACTGGACCGCGCCGCTCACCACGTAGCGGGCGGACGCGTGGCGGTCGACGGCGGAATCGCGCCCGTCCGAGCCGATTAGCCGCAGCCCCGAGGCCTGCCCGAGACGCTCTCCCAGGTCCCACGCCAGGCCGCGCGCGACGGTCGCGGCGCGCGGGTCGTCGCCGGCGACCTCGAAGGGCCGCACGGAAAGCGTCGGGAGGTTCTCGGCCAGGCGGGCGAGCGAGCCCTCGTCGAGCCCGGCGGTCCGGGCGATGGAGGCCGGGTCGTCATCCCCTCCGAATTTCACTGCCCACCAGGCGGCAAGGCCCGCGACAGCCATCGCGGCCGCGAACGCGGCGGCGGCGCGGCGCTGGGCGGGCGTGGCGCGGGGCCGTGGCCTGGCCTCGTCGCGAACGCGCAGCCGGTAGCCGCTCTTCGGGATCGTCTCGATGGAAACCGGGGCGCCCGGCCCGTCGCCCAGCGCCTTGCGCAGCTTGATGACGACCTGGGTAACGGCCGCATCCCCCACGACGACGCCGGGCCAGGCCTCCTCCAGGAGCTGCTCGCGGGTGACGGCCTGGCCGGCGTTCCGCGCAAGGACCGCCAGCACGGCCATGGCCTTGGGCTCGAGGCGGACCGTTGCGCCTTCGCGGCGCAGCTCGTTGGCGGCCGTGTCGACCTCCCATGGCCCGAGCCTGCCTGTAGCGCCCCCCGTCGTCGCCATGCCCCGATGCTCCCCCGCCTCGCCGTTGTCGATTTTTTCGAAAAGCTTAGCAGTTTCGTTGGGACGGCCGGCCGGTCGGCGGGGCAGGGTGGGCTACTTTCCAAACCGAAAGGAGATCGGACATGACCAAGACCCTTGCCGCCCTCGTCCTGGCCCTCGCCGCCGCGCTGCCCGCCCGCGCGGACGACGGGCTCGTCACCAAGGCCAGCCGCCATTCGGTTGCCGACACCATGGACCGCCTGGAGGCGCTCGCGAAGCAGGAGAAATACAACGTGTTCGCGCGGGTGGACTTCCAGGCGCTCGCGGCGGCCAACGGCGGGCAGGTGAAGCCGAGCCAGATCCTGCTCTTCGGGCGTGGCGGCGCGCTGCCGCCCCTGCTGCCCGTGGCGCCGAAGGTCGCGGTGGACATGCCGCTCAAGGTGCTCGCCTGGGAGGACGAGCAGGGCAAGGTCTGGGTGACCTACAACACCGGCGAGTACCTCAAGCAGCGCCACGCGATCGCGGGGCGGGACGACCTGCTCAAGCGGCTCACGGGCGCGATCGATTCGCTCGCCACGCGCGCCGCCGAATAGTCCCGGTCCGTTGACCCGAGGCCCATCGTGATCTTCCTACGGGCGCCCGCGGACCGCGAGGAACTCCCGGCCGGCGGGCGTGACGGACACGAGGGCGGTGCCGCCCGGCTCGTGGCTTCGCGCGACGAACCCGCGCGAGTTCGCCTCCTCCCACACCGGAAGCCGCGGGCAGGAAGTCTTCCAGGCCTCCATCACCTCAACGTAGGGCCGGGGCGCGGGCCCGATCCATTCGAGCAGGTCCCGCACGAGGGCATCGACGTTCTCGTTCATGGCGCGGGATTCATGATAGCCAGGCGCGCAGGCGCTGATAGACGTCGCGATCGTCCAGCAGGTCCAGGTGGTTGATGCCGTATCCGACCCACTGCCGTGCCGGTGGAATCCCCAGGGCGGTCCTGGGCGTCCGGCCCTGGCCGAGCGCGCTGGGCACCTGCACCAGCCCGTCGCCGAGGAAGCGCTCGCGAAGGCCGGCCCCCTTGCGCGCGAGCGACGCCGCGGCCGCGTAGCACTCCACCCCCTCGGGCAGCGGCACGAAGCGGCGCTTCGTCGCGGAAAAGCGGTCCTGGCCCGCCCAGTCCTCGTCCCGGAGGCTGCCGTGGCGAAGGTCGGTGATGCCGGCGCTTCGAAGCTTCCCCAGCCGCGCGAACGCCGCCGTGTAGGGGCTCTTGTCGAGCACCACGTTCACCCAGTTGCCGCCGCGCTCCAGGGGCGCACCGTCGTGCGGCGTGCCGAGGAAGACCACCTTGCGCACGAGCCCCGGCCACTTCCGCCGCGCCTGCGCGCCGTAGTGGAGCGCGCTCCTCGCGACCAGCCCGCCCATGCTGTGCGCCACGATCGCGATTTCCTCTACCGGCACGGGCCAGGCCCGCACCAGCGACTCGACGAGGCCCGCGAGCTCCCGCCCGTTGGTCGAGACGTGCAGGCCCGTGTTGTAGTGGAGATGGACGGCCGTGAAGGGCGGCCGGATGCCGGGCTCGGCGGCGAGGGCGGCGCCGTGGTCGTGCCCGTTGCGCTTCCACTGGAGGTCGCTGCGGCAGAGCCCGTGCACGAGGAGGAGGATGCGGCCCGTCGGCTCGGGAACGGCCTTCGCGAGGTGGGGCTTGCGCAGCACCAGCGCCTTGCCGTCGCGGCGCAGGCGCATCGGGATCGCGAGCGGGTTGCCGCTTTCGGCGAGATGGTCCCCCAGGACGCCGTTCAACGCGGCCAGCACCGCCTCGCGCGCGGGAGAGGAGGGCTCCTCGCCCACCAGCGATGCCAGGTTCGCGAGCGCGAGGTCGACGCCGCCGCCCACGAGCCGCGTCACGCCGCGGATGCTGCGGTAGACGAGCCCCGTGATTCCCTTCGTCGGCTTGTGCGTGGCCTTGCCGAGGGGCGGCGGAACGAGCGAGATGTTGTGGTGCATCGTCTCGACGATGCCCGTGATGCCGAGTGTCGCGTCGACGGCGAGGCGCCCCAGCCCTCGAAGGTCGGCGGCGTGGACGTGGCGGGGCTTGGCGGACAAGGGCGGGAAAGCGGTTCCGTGGAATAGGGGGCCGCGATGCGACCGACCCCATTCTACTTCGCGCGCCGGGCGAATTACCGGATCTCAGGCCCCTGTTCCGCGGAAGGCCCGCTCCAGCTCCGCGATGTCGAACTTCTTCATCCGGAACATCGCCTCGGTCGCGCGCTTCGCCCTGGCGGCATCGGGGTCGCCGAACATGTCCATCAACGCCGTGGGGGTCACCTGCCACGACAGGCCGAACCTGTCCTTGAGCCAGCCGCATTGCTGCGCGTTCGGGTCACCCCCGGCCGAAAGCTTGTCCCAGTAGTAGTCCACCTCGGCCTGCGTCTCGCAGAGCACCTGGAGGGAGATCGCCTCGTTGAACCGGAAGTGGGGGCCGCCGTTCAGCGCCGTGAAGGGCTGGCCGTTCAGCTCGAAGGAGACGGTCATCACCTTGCCGGCGGCCTGCCCGTGGATGTCGGTGCCGACCTCGTTGTAGCGCATGACCTTCGTGATCCTCGAGCGGGGGAAGATGGCCGTATAGAGGCTGGCCGCCTCTTCCGCCTGGCTGTCGAACCAGAGGCAGGGCGTGATGGGTCGAAGGCTTGCCATGGGCTTCTCCTCGCGCGCGCTACTTCATCGAGTGGAGGCCGAACATGTTGCCGTCCGGGTCGCAGGCGAGGGTGATGAAGCCGTACTTGCCGATGGAGAGCTTGGGCCTGCTGACGCGGCCGCCGTGCGGCACGACGCGCGACTCCTCCACGGTGCAGTCCACGCAGGCGAAGTAGACGAGGGTGCTGTTGCCGCCCGAGGGCGCGCCCGCCACTTTGACCAGCGCCCCGCCGGCGCCGAAGCCGTTCGGGTCGGAGGGGAACGTCCACATCTCGAGCTCGCCGTCGGGGGCGTCGAGCTTCTCGAGCCTCCTGCCGAGCACGCCCTCGTAGAAGGCACGGGCGCGGGGCATGTCCTGCACGTAGATCTCGAACCAGGCGACGGCGTTATTGCTCATGGCAACTCCTCCCGGTCGGTGGACGGCCCTGCGAGGTGCCTAGGTTAGTTCAGAAAGGGGAGGGGCGCGTGACGGGAGCGGTTACGGCTTGTTGCCGCGGCCCGAACGCGCGGGTCGCCGCTTCGCCGGCGGCGCCTTCCGGTCGTGTCCATCCATCGCCCCCGACGCGGCGATCCGCATCAGCCGGCGGAACGAAGGGCATTCCAGATGGCTCGGCGCGGGGCAGACGGCGGCGTGCTGCAGGCCGTCGCGCATGGCGGCGAGCCGGCGGATCGTGTCGTCGAGCTCGCGCGCCTTCCCGGCGAGCAGCTTGCGGTCGATCTTCGGCTTTCCGTCGGGCGTGAACATGCGGCCGATCTCGTCCAGCGACAGGCCCGCCGAGCGTCCCAGCGCGATGAGGGCCAGCCTCTCCAGCACGCGGGAATCGAACACGCGCCTGAGGCCCCGGCGGCCGATGGAGCGGATCAGGCCCTTTTCCTCGTAGAAGCGCAGCGTCGAGGCCGGGACGCCCGACCGCCGCGCCACTTCCGAAATATCCACGCCGCCCCCCTTGACTTCAAGTCGACTTGAAGTGGCACTGTGCCTTCCACGACGGACCAAGGCAAGCATCGGGAGGCAACCATGGACTACGTGACCTGCACGCTCACCACCGGCATCGGCGCCACGGCGGTGATGGACATCTGGGGATTCGCGCGCAAGCCACTGCTCGGAGTGGCGCCCCCGGACTACGGAATGGTGGGCCGCTGGATCGGCCACATGGCGCGCGGGCGGTTCCGCCACGACTCGATCGCGAAAGCCGCGCCCGTGGCCGGCGAGCGTGCCCTCGGCTGGGTCGCGCACTACGCGATCGGCATCGCCTTCGCGGCGATCGTGGTCGGCGGCTGGGGTCTCGAATGGACGCGGCAGCCGACGCTGGGGCCCGCGATGATCGTGGGCCTCGGCACGGTGGCGGCGCCGTTCCTGCTGATGCAGCCCGCGATGGGGGCGGGCATCGCCGCCTCGCGCACGCCGCGCCCCTCGTCGGCGCGGATCCAGAGCCTCGTCACGCACGCTGTATTCGGTCTCGGCCTCTACGGGGCCGCATGGGTTTCCCGCTTCCTGTGCTCGCCATGACGGCGGGCCCGGGAAACCACGACGGATTTCGTTCGACAACCACAAAGGAGATTGAAATGCGCATTCCCGCCCGATTCGCACCGGTACTCTTCAGCGCCTTGCTTTCGGCCATCATGGTCTTCATCGTCTCGGCATTCGTCCTCACGACCACCCAGGGGATCAACGCCGGCCTTCCGGGGCAGTGGCTCAGGAGCTTCGTGACCACGTGGCCCGTCGCGTTTCCGACGGTCGCCATCGTGGCGCCGTGGGTGCGGCGGATCGTGGGCCGCGTGACGGCCTGATCTCGACGGGGAAGGCAGCAAGGGCGCGCGACGGAACGGTTACGCTTCGTTGCCGGGAGGCGGTGGTGAGTCCTCGGCGGTCGCCGCTTCGCGCGCCTTCTCCTCGCGTTCGCGCTTCCTGCGCAGCACGCCGGCCCGCCAGCGCGCCAGGCCGATGGCGTAGCGGATGAAGTACGCGGCCAGGATCCCGAACACGAAGAGCGTGAGCCCGCTCTGCGCGAATTCCGTGGCGTTGCGCGGAACCGTCGGACTCAGGACGTATATCTCGACGAGGCGCCAGGCCATGCGCGCCACGAAGAGCAGGGACAGCGCGATGCCAAGGTGCGCGTTCGGCGTGTAGAAGAGTCCCTGGGGCGTGGGCTCGAAGGTCGTCTTCCCGAGGCCCCAGGTGCCGAGGGCTGCGCCGAGGGTCAGGCCGGCGATCAGCGGCAGGAGTCGTTCAGGATGCGCAGTGGAAGGCAGCGCGACCAGGACGACGAGCAGGGTGAAGATCGTGATCGTGATCGGCGGGCGGTACTTCGAGAGCCGCTGCTTGCCGGTCAGGCGGCGGAAGCGGGCCCACACGCGCCAGGCGATGAGCGGGGCGAGGACGAGGAGGGCGAGGGTGCCGGGGCTGAGGGACGCCATGGGGGAAGTCTAGCGTCCGCGGGGCACGGTCATTGCACCCGTGCGCTCACGCCCTCCCGGCCCCCGAATCCGGCCCTTGCGGCCCCGGCGCTTCCAGCGGCCGGCCGAGCGCGTACCCGAGCGTGAACCCGACGACGAGCGAGGCGAATCCGGCCACGTAATCGACGTGCGCGGAAATGCCCATGAGCAGGTTCCATCCGAGCAGGAAGAAGGCGACCAACTTGTTCGAGCGCACGACCGTCACCGGGACGGCATTGCCTCCCTTCAGGAAGTACGCGAGGAACGCCCCGATGAGCCCGTAGTACGCGCCCGAGGCGGTCGAGTGGCCCATGGATCCGTGCCATTCCGCGCTCGCGAATGACCCCGCGAGGCCCGACAGGAGATACAGGAACAGGAAGTGGCCATGGCCGTAGATGCGCTCCGCCTTGGGCCCGATCGCGTATAGCGTGATCATGCCGACGACACCCGGCAGCAGCGCCGACGGCATGAACACCGAGGCGACGAGGCGCGCCCAATGCGCCTCGGCCGCCGTCAACCGGTAATCGGACACCCACCTGCCGACGACGTCGCCGTGGCCGATGCCCGCGCCGATCATGGCGACCGCGGCAAGGGCCATCAGGACGTAAGCCGCGAAGACATGGGGCGTCCTTGCCTTCAGTCGCGCGCCGAATGCCGCTTCCTCTCGCGTCCTGGTCGCGTACTCTTCGGTCTGGACCTTGGGCATGCGCGCGAAGATCTCGGCGGCTGCCTTCGCATCGTTCGCCCAGAACACGACCTCGAGGAGTGCCGGAGGATCGCCGGGCTTGAGGATGTCGACCCTCAGCTTCGTTTCCTCGCAGCTCGCATTGCGCAGGGACGAGAGCGCGACGGCGTGTTCCTCGAATTCGCCGCCCCAGAGGATTTCCGCGTTCTTGCCCTTCATGCGGAAACTCGTGGCGTCGAAAGCCACTTCTCCGGCGCCGCCGAAATAGTAGGGATTCCGCGGACGATTGCCGCGCGTGAGCATTCCGCGCAGGAACCTCACCGGGAACGTGACCGGCTTCCCGAACGCCGTCTCCGGCTGCTCGACGATTTCATCCGCAGGCATGACACCTCCCGATTCCCGGCCGCTTCCCGGTCGCAGCGCGATCATCGCCGGTCCATGGGCGGTCCGTCCATCGGCGGGCCCGGCTATACTCCCGCCGCCGTTCCCATGACACGGAGGAGATCCCACTCATGGGCGCCGCCCGCCGCATCGCCACCCTCGCATCCCTCACGGCCGTCGCCCTCGCCGCGCCCGTCCTCGCCGCCAACGTGAAGATCACGCCGCTGGGCGGCGTCGACGGCGAGTTCTGCCCGCAGGACAGGGCGCTCATCCTCGAGGATCCCAACGGCACGCGCATCCTCTACGACCCGGGCCGCACGGTGGCCGGCGCGACGGACCCGCGCCTGGGCAGGATCGACATCATCCTGGTGAGCCACATGCACGGCGACCACGCGGGCAACGCCCACGCCAAGGCGCCCAACTCCGGCACCTGCGACAAGCCCGACGTCTCGGTCTCGGCCGTGCCCAACACGAGCGCGGTCAACATCGCCCTGGCGAAGGGATCGAAGATCATCACCGGCAGCGTCACCGTGGGCGGCGTGCGCATCGCCACCGTCCCCGCGCTCCACAGCAATGGCGTGGACCCGGACTACATCGGCGGCGACCTGGGCAAGGCGATGAAGGACGCGGGCATCGCGGGCGACGTGGGCCTCGCCACGGGCTACGTCCTCAAGTTCAGCAACGGCCTCGTGGCCTACCTCTCGGGCGACACCGGCATCACGGCCGAGCAGGACGTGGTGGTGCGCGGCCATTACGGCGCGAAGCTCACGGTGATGAACATCGGCGACGGCTTCACCACCGGCCCCGTCGAGGCCGCCTACGTGATCAACGACCTGGTGAAGCCCGCCTCGGTCATCGCCTCCCACGCCAACGAGGTCGCCACCAAGGACGGCAAGGTGATCGCGGGCAGCAAGACCGACCGGTTCATGAAGGCGGTGAAGGTGCCGGTGCACATCCCGCTCTCCGGCAGGACGATGGAGTTCGATGCCGGCGTGGCTTGCGTGGCCGGCTGCTGAGCGCCCCCGCGGTCAGGTCGAGCGCGCCCGCCGGAGGTAGGGCTCCTCGACCGCCCGGTACGAGAGCGTCGAGACGCCGACCACGATCGCGAGCCAGAGCGGGAACGCGATCCACCCGGCCACCCCGGGAACGAGCAGGTTGTAGAGCAGCAGCACCGGCAGGTGGTAGAGGTACGCCGAGTAGCTCACCCGCCCCAGCGCCGTGAGCGGCGCCGACGAAGCCAGCACGGAGAACCCCGCGGCCCGCCACGAGACCACCGCGGCCATCGCCGCGGCGATGAGCACCGGGAAGGCGATCCACCCCATCTCGCCGAGGAACGCCGTGCCGCCCCGCAGGCACGCGTAGAGGCCGAGGATCGCCGCGGCCGCCGCCGCGGGGGCCGCCCATCGCATCGAGCCCGTCGTCGCGCGCCCCTTGCGCAGCATCCACGCCCGCCCCGCCAGGATCCCCAGCGCGAAGTGCAGCGACCAGGCCGGAAGCTGCGTTTCCAGGAGGTGCCGCGCCGCCTTCTCCGTCACGCCGGCCTTCGCCCCCAGCTTGAGGAACACGGCGACCACCACGTCGAGGTCGTTCACCGCGAGCCACCGCCAGGCCGCGGCGATCGCGGCGGCGGCGGCAAGGCTGCGCCAGGGCCAGCGCACGAAGAGCGGCGCGATGAGCGGCAGCAGCAGGTAGTACTGCACCTCGATCGCGAGCGTCCACAGCGCACCGTTCACCGTCATCGACGACGACGACAGCGGCGTCGTGTAGTGCAGGAAGGTGAAGTGCGCGCCCAGGTTCCCGACCACGAAGGGCGTCGACTCCATCCAGATGCGCGGGTAAAAGACCGGCAGCACGACGAAGAACAGGAGCACGAGTTGCACGTAGTACGCGGGCAGGATCCGCCTTGCCCGCCGGAAGTAGAACGCGCGCCAGTCCGGCGCCGGCAGGCCCGCGCCGGCGTGGCGGAACCAGGGCAGCGTGAGGAGGAAGCCCGTGATCACGAAGAAGAGGTCGACGCCGAGGTAGCCGTTCATCAGGAACGCTTCCAGCGGCGCCCAGGACCGCACCGCGGCCACGAAGGGGTCGTCGGCGAACGAGGCCCGCAGCACGAGGTAGTGGAACGCCATCACCCACAGCACCGCCACGCCGCGCATGCCCTCGATGGCCGCCACGTGCCCGACTTCCGAGCGGACGGCCTCCGCGGGGCGGGACCAGCCGGCGAATCCCGGGGCGACGACGGCGCTCAAAACCGCAGCCTTTCCCGGTAGCCCGTGAGCTCGAGGTAGCCGCGACCCTTCGCCCCACCGGGGCCGGCGACGGTCACGGCCCCTTCCCAGTAGAGCGTGCCGGTGGAGCCGCGCGCATCCATCTCCTGGTCGTCCATCGTCGGGGTCGCCGTCCAGGGCTCACCCGCGATCTCGATCGCCATCTCCACGGGCCAGGTCACGCCCGTGCGCGGCGAGCGCCAGGTCCGCCGCGGCTCGAAGCGCACCTCGTCCCTCGTGAACACGCGCACCTTGCCGTCCTTCCGCAGGGTCCCGGAGGCCCACACGGTACCACCGCTCCCGTCGCGAAGGCGGAACGCCATGAGCGCGCCGCCGCCGTCGAGGTTCGCGCCCACCCAGTCCCAGCCCACGGCATTCCCGGCCAGGATCTCGCTGGACCACTCGTGGTCGAGCCACGCGGAGCCCCTCGCCTCGAAGGCCTTGCCGTCCACTTTCACGGTGCCCGTCACCGCGAGGTGCGGCTCGCTGTAGTAGCCGCTGGCCTGGGAGGGGAGCGGCCCCTTGCGGCTGTAGCCCGCCTGGCCCTGCGGCAGCACGGGCTGCGTTGGCGCGAGCGCGAGATCGAGCGTGAACCCGTCGCCGGGGATCTTCGCCACGTAGCGCCCGTCCACGCGCCTGAACGACCAGTCGTCGATGAAGACGTCGGTGTCGCCCGCTTTCGCCTCGGCGAGGGCGGGAAAGGCGCGGGCGATGCGCTGGTCGTGCCGCAGCTTCCCGTGCGACGGGTCCGAGAGCGCCGCGTGCGCGAAGAGGAGCTGGCGCGGCGCGAAGCGGCTGGGGTTCGCGTCGGCCTCCTTGTGGCGCAGCCGGAAGAAGGTCACCTGGAACCCCATCGGCCCGCGCGGCGTGTCGAGGTGGCCGGTGGCGTACCACCACTCGATGCGGTGGTCGGGGTGGGCGCCATAGTCCGCGGGGAAGGCGAGCTTGAGCCCGGGCAGAACGGGCGCGTAGTCGGCGGCCATCGCGGAGAGCGCGATCGCGAGGCCGAGGGCCAGGAGGGCGAGCCTACGCATCGTCCTTCACCGCGTGCACCGCCTCGCGCGCCACGGCGGCGCGTCCCGCGGCCATGGCGCCCACGGCGCAGAGGACGATGACCGAGCCTGCCAGCACCGCGAGCCCCACCCACGGCATGTGGATCGCCATTCCCCAGTGGAACGACTGCCGGTTCACCACGTGCACCAGCACCACGCTCACGGCCGCGCCCGAGGCGAGCCCGAGGATGGCGCCGATGATCCCCGCGACTCCCCCTTCCAGCGCCAGCAGCCTGATGACCTCGCCGCGGGAAAGGCCGATGTGGCGAAGCACGCCGAATTCGCGGCGGCGCGACCACGCCAGCGCGGCGAAGCTCGAGGTCACGCCCGCCAGCGCGATGAGGATAGCGGCCGCCTCCAGCGCGTAGGTCGCCGCGAAGGTGCGGTCGAAGATGGCGAGCGCGCGGGCGTGGATGAAGCTCGCATCGTGCAGCTCCGCCCCCGGCACCTGCGCCACCGCCTTCGCCACGCCTGCCTCGACCGTCCTCACGCTGGCGCCGCGCGCGAGGTGGATGGCGATGTCGTTGGCGAGCCGGTCGCCGGTGAGGGCGCGATAGTCCTCGAGGTCGAGGAGGACCGCGCCCCAGGTGCGGGAATAGTCGCGGAAGGTACCGGCGACGCGCAGCGTCGCGCGGCGGCCGGCAAGGGGCAGCGCGATCTCCTGCCCGGCCTTCCACCCGAAGAGGTCCACGGCCGCCTCGGAGATCCACGCCGCGGCGGGCCCTCCCCGGGGCGGAACCGTCGCGGGGTCGGCCTGGAAGCCGCGCAGGAGCGCGGCATCCACGGGACGCGCGATCACCGTGAGCAGGCCCGTCGTGCCCTCCGGCGTGAGGCGCTCGAAGCGGATGGGATCGATGCGTTCGACGCCGGGCACCGCGGCGATCGTCGACTGCGCCTCCGGCGAGAACACCACGGCGTCCCCCTGCGGCGCCGCTCGCGCGAAGAGGTCGGCCTCCAGCACGCCCGTGAGCCAGCCGTCGAGCGACAGGCGGAACGAATGGACCATGATCGCCATCGCCGCGGTGAGGGCCACGCTCACCACGATTCCCGACACCATCGCGGACAGGTGCCCGGGCAGGCTCCTCACCTGGGCGCGGGCCAGCGTGCGTAGCGGCGCGTCGCCCGCGGGCACGTTGTCCAGCAGCAGGCGCGAGGCCGGGCTCACCGCCAGCACAGCCGCTGCGAGGGCCAGCACGATGGACGCGTAGCCGCCGACGGGGATTTCCCCCGCGGGGGGTACGCCGGCCGAGAGCAGCGCGCCGGCCGCGAGCGCCAGCGGCCACCACCACCCGCCGGGCGGGGAGGGAAGGTCGAGGTGGCGGTCCTTCAGGGCCTGCGCCACGTCGAGCCGCGCGAGGGGGCGCGTCACCGCCAGCGCCGCCGCCGCTGCCGTGAGCACGCCCAGGAGTCCGATGATCGCGAGCGCCCTCGGCTCCGGCGAGAAGGTGCTGCCGGTGCCGGAGAAGAATCCGGCGCCCAGGTCGTAGCCGAATCGCTCCAGCATGGCGCGGCTCGCGGCGAGGCCCGTCGCCGTCCCCACGGCCGCCCCCGCGAGCCCGAGCAGGCTTCCCTCGACGGCAAGGAAGGCGCGCACGCCGCCGGCGGTGAGCCCCAGCGCGCGCAGCAGCGCGAATTCCTGCCGGCGCCTCGCGGCCTGCAGCGCCAGCGTCGAGAACACGAGGAAGCCGCCGGTGAAGAGCGCCATGAGCGCGAGCGCCGTGAGGTTCACGCGGTAGGCCTGCGTGAGGCCGGCCGTGCGGATGGCGGACTCGTCGGGACGCGTCACGGAAACGCCCGGGGGCAGCAGCGCCGCGATCTCGCGAAGCGCCGCCTCGCGCGGGACGTCGGGCTTCAGGCGCAGGTCGATGCGGTGGATCACGCCGATGCGCGCGAAGTGCAGCTGAGCCGCCGCGATGTCCATCACGGCGATGGGGCCGCCGCCCTCCAGCGCCGGGAGCGTCCCCGCCACCACGAGGCGGACCTCGCCGCCGGGCGCGCCCAGCGTGACTTCGCCTCCCACCTTCGTCCCGAGGCGCGCGATGGCCGCCGGCGTGAGCCAGGCCGCGTTCACGTCGAAAAGGCCGGGCGAGCCTTCGTCGCGGCGGGCGGCGCCCTCGGCGAGGAACCCCGGCTGCAGGCGGGCCGCGCGAAACGGGTCGATGCCCAGCACGCGGATCGTCTGGCCGGCCTTGCCCGCGACGGGGGCCTCGAGCTCCACCACGGGGGAGGCGACCGCCACCGCCGGATGGGATGCGACGGCCGCGCAGGCGGCGTCGTCGAAGCCGTTGCGGGGGCCCTTCAGCTGGTAGTCGGCGGCACCGGCGAGCAGGCGCGCGGCGCGGTCGATCTCGTCGAGCGCGGAGGCGTGCAGCGTGTGCACCGCGCCCGCAAGAGCGACGCCCAGCGCAATGCACGCCACCGCCAGCAGCGAGCGCCACCGGTTGCCGGAGAGCGAGCCGCGAAGCAGGGTGGCGACGAGCGCCGCGTTCATGCCGGCCCGAGGTGGCGGCCCGCGAGCCGGAGCACCCGGTCGGCGGAAGCGGCGGCCACGGCGGAGTGCGTGACCAGCAGCCCCGCCGCGCCCTCGCGCTTCACGGCATCCCGGAGCGCCTGCATCGTGGCGGCGGCGTTGGCCTCGTCGAGGTTGCCGGTGGGCTCGTCGGCCAGCACGAGCGAAGGGCGGTGGACCACGGCGCGCGCGACGGCCACGCGCTGCATCTCGCCGCCGGAGAGCGATCCCGGCTTCCTCGACGCGTGGACGGCCAGGCCGACGGATTCCAGCGCCGCCATCGCGCGCGCGCGCCGCTCGGCCGCGGGCACGCCTTTGAGCAGCAGCGGCAGCGCCGCGTTCTCCTCGACGGAAAGGTAGGGCAGCAGGTGGAACGCCTGGAACACGAAGCCCACGCTCGTCCGGCGCCAGCGCGCGAGCTCGTCCTCCGAGAGCGACGTCACCACCGTGCCGGACACCGTCACGGTGCCCGAATCGGGACGGTCGAGGCCCGCGACGACGTTGAGGAGGGTGGACTTGCCGGCGCCGGACTCGCCGAGGATGGCGACCAGCTCGCCGGGGGCCACGTCGAGCTCGACCGAGTCGAAAAGCGGCGCCCCGCCGGGCCAGGACTTGGCGAGGCCACGGACCTCGAGCATGGGAGCCGCCCGGTCAGAACCAGGCGATGATGCCGACGGCGACGCCTCCGAGGGCGGCCAGCCCCGCGCCCCAGAGCAGCCAGTCCTTCTTCGTGAGCACCGTGATGGAGGCGAGCGCGATGGCGATCTGCAGCAGCGTCATCGAGATCGCGAGCTTCTCGTGCGGGTGAAGCGCGTTCTCGGCCTTCCTGTTGAACGCCTCGGACTCGGCCTCGAGCTTCTCGGCGTCCTTCCTGATCCCGGCCTTCTCCTCGGCGTACCGCTTGCCCTCGGCCGCGTACTTCTCGGACTTTGCGGGGTCGGAGGCGAGCCCCGCGGCGAACTCCGCGAGGTTCTGCTTCATGCTCTTGGCCTGGTAGTAGTTCCACTGGTTCGAGGCCTCGGTCTTCTTGAGCACCGCCGCGTTCTTGTAGTAGAGCGCCTCGTTCTGCGTGTGGCCGCCGAGGAAGCTCACGATGGCGCCGATGGTGGCGAGCACGGCCGTGAAGATCGCGATGCGCTGGCCGAGGCCCCCCTTCTGCGCCTCGTGCTCGACCTCGTGGTCGTGGGGGCCGTGAACGTGTACGCCGTGTCCTGACATTGCTTGCGCTTCCTTTCGTATTGCGTGGAGTCGGCGCGGGTCTACTGCCCGCTGATGTAGCTCTCGAGCTGCGAGATGGTGAAATCCTGGTCGGCGATGATGTCGCTCACGATGTCGCGGATGGAGACCATCCCGACCACCTTGCCCTCTTCCACCACGGGGAGGTGGCGGATGTTCTTTTCCGTCATGAGGGCCATGCAGTCGCGAAGCTTCGTCCGCGGGCTCACGCAGATCACGTTGGCCGACATGATCTCCTCGACCCGCGTGGATTCCGACGAGCGCCCCTTGAGCACGATCTTTCGCGTGTAGTCGCGCTCGGAGAAGATCCCGGCGAGCTTGCCTTCGGACATGACGATGGCCGCGCCCACGTCCTCGCTCGCAAGCACCTTGATGGCGGCGAGCACGGTGTTGGAGGGGCTCACGGAGACGACCGGGCGGACGGGCTTGCCCTTCAGCAGTTCGGCGACGTTCTTCATTGGCGTTCCTCCTCGGGGGCTCTGTTCCTGTGGGGGGACGACGGGAGGGGCGGCCTACATGTTGGGATAGTTGGGGCCGCCACCGCCTTCGGGCACGACCCAGTGGATGTTCTGGGTCGGGTCCTTGATGTCGCAGGTCTTGCAGTGGACGCAGTTCTGGGCGTTGATCTGCAAGCGGGGATTCTGCCCGTCCGCGACGATCTCGTAAACGCCCGCCGGGCAGTAGCGCGTCTCCGGGGCGTCGTAGCGGGAGAGGTTGACGGCGACGGGCACCTTGTCGTCCTTGAGCGTGAGGTGCGCGGGCTGGTCCTCCTCGTGCGCCACGTTGGAGGCGAAGACCGAGGAGAGGCGGTCGAAGGTGATGACGCCGTCGGGCTTCGGGTAGCTGATGGGCAGGCAGAGGTCCTTGGGCAGGAGCTGCTCGTGGTCCGGGCCTGGGTGGCGCAGGGTCCAGGGGGCCTTGCCGCCGAATACCACCTGGTCGATCCCCACGAGGAGGGAGCCCAGCACGAGGCCATTGGCCATGAACGGCTTGAAGTTCCTCGCGCGGTGCAGCTCGTCGAAGAGCCAGCTCCTCTCGAAGGCCTGGGGGTAGGCGGCAAGCTCGTCGCCGCTGCGGCCGGCGGTCACTGCCTCGAAGGCGGCCTCCGCGGCCAGCATTCCGCTCTTGAGCGCCGCGTGGCTGCCCTTCACCTTGGCCGCGTTCAGGAAGCCCGCGTCGTCACCGGCGAGCGCCCCGCCCGGAAACACGAGCTTGGGGAGTGCCTGCAGGCCCCCCGCGTTGATGGCGCGGGCCCCGTAGGAGAGGCGCCTTCCGCCCTGCAGGAAGGGCTTGATGGCGGGGTGGGTCTTGAAGCGCTGGAACTCCTCGAACGGTGAAAGGTACGGATTCGAGTAGCCGAGGCCCACCACGAGCCCGACGGAGACCTGGTTGCCCTCGAGGTGATACATCCAGGAGCCGCCGTAGGTGGCGTTGTCGAGGGGCCAGCCGGCGCCGTGGATCACGAGGCCGGGCTCGTGCTTCGCCGGATCGATCTCCCACAGTTCCTTGAGGCCCAGTCCGTAGACCGCGGGGTCGCGGCCCGCGCGGAGGCCATAACGCTCCTGCAGCTGCTTGCCGAGGTGCCCGCGGCAGCCCTCGGCGAAGATCGTGTACTTCGCGTGCAGCTCCATGCCGGGCTGGTGGCGGGAAGTGGGCTTGCCGTCCTTGCCGATGCCCGCGTCGCCCGTGGCCACGCCGCGGACGCGGCCCTCGTCGTCGAAGAGCACCTCGGCCGCCGCGAACCCGGGGTAGATCTCCACCCCCAGCGCCTCGGCCTGGGTGCCCAGCCAGCGGCACAGGCTGCCGAGGCTCGCGACGTAGTAGCCCTCGTTACGGAAACAGGCGGGGAGCATCCAGCCCGGGAGCTTCGTCGCGTCCCTCTCCCCGAAGAAGAGGAAGCGGTCCTCGGTGACCGGCTGGTTCAGCGGGGCGCCGCGGGCCTTCCAGTCGGGAAAGAGCTCGGAAAGCGCCTTCGGGTCGATCACGGCACCGGAGAGGATGTGGGCGCCGATCTCGGAGCCCTTTTCCAGCAGGCAGACGGAGACTTCGGCGCCTTTCTCGGCGGCGAGCTGCTTGATCCGGATCGCAGTGGCGAGCCCCGAGGGGCCACCGCCCACCACGACCACGTCGTACTCCATCGACTCACGTGTCAAGGAAACCTCCCGCGGCAATCGCGAAATGTTTGATTTTGCTCATGACTGGGGCCTGCGTCCCCCTTCTAATGGGGGGGGCCGGACGGGCTGGCCGGTGCGAATCTGGCCCGATAACGCGGCGGTGCCGGATTACCTCCGAAGTCTGACACCGCATGGAGTCTGACACCGCATGGGTCCCTGGCAAATCACGCTGTTAATGATACTGGGCTTTGGGGGGTTCGCCGCCCTGGCCTGGCGCAAGATCGCGATCTTTCGCGAGCTGCAGCCCGAGGTGCGCTGGGACCGCGTGGGCGAGCGGCTGGGACGCGTGGCCACGATGGGCCTCGGCCAGTCGCGCATGGTGGCCGGCGAGTGGAAGCCGGGGATCATGCACGCCACGATCTTCATCGGCTTCTGCGCGCTCCTCGTGCGCAAGCTCCACCTCATCGTGATCGGCTACGACGCGCTCGCCATCATCCCCGGCGCGGCGGGCGCGGCCTACGCGGCGTTCAAGGACTTCGTCGAGGTGGCCGTGCTCGCCGCCGTGGCCTACGCGTTCTGGCGGCGCTTCGTGCTGAAGCCGCGGCGCCTGGAGCCCAACCGCGAGGCGATCATCATCCTCTCGCTCATCGTCGTCATCGTCGTCTCCGACTTCCTCTTCGACGGCATCCGCTTCGTGATCTTCGCGGGCGACGCGGGCATCGCGCACGAGCGCGCCTTCGCGCCGGTCGGCGCTGCGGTCGCCACGGCATTCGCCGGGGCCGCGCCCGCGTCGCTCGCCGCGTGGCTCCAGGTCACCTACTGGGTGCAGATGATCACGGTGTTCTCGTTCCTTGTGATCCTGCCGCTGGGAGAGCACTTCCACATCGTGACGGCGCTGCCGGCCGTCTTCCTCGCGCGCGAGACGCCGCTCAACCGGGTCCCGTCGGTGGATCTCGAGAAGATCATGGCCGACGACGCGGGCGAGGACATGAAGGTGGGCGCGAAGACGGCCATGGATCTCGTGTGGAAGGACGCCTTCGACGCCTTCACCTGCACCGAGTGCGGCCGCTGCAAGGATTCCTGCCCGACCTTCCTCACGGACAAGCCCCTGGCGCAGAAGTGGGTGAACGACGCCCTCAAGCGCCACCTGCTCGACAAGCGCGAGGCCATCGTCGGGAAGAAGGAGGCGGACCTCCCGCCGCTCGTGGGCGGGATCATCGGGGAGGACACGCTCTGGGCCTGCACCACCTGCGGCTACTGCGAGCGCGCCTGCCCCATCGGCCTGGAGCACCTCGGGCGCTTCTACCGCCTGCGCCAGCACCAGGTGATGATGGAGGGCGCCTTCCCGCAGGAGCTGAAGGCCGTCTTCGACGCCTACGAGAGCCAGTCCAATCCCTGGGGGCTGCCGGCGGACACGCGCGGGGCCTGGGCGAAGGACCTCGGCGTGCCGGTGCTCGCGAGCGCGGAGCAGGCGAAGGAGATCGACTGGCTCTTCTACGTGGGGTCGGCGCAATCCTTCGACGCGCGCGCCCAGAAGACGGCGAAGGCGTTCGTGACGATCCTGAAGAAGGCGGGCGTGCGATTCGCGATCCTGGGGCCGGCCGAGGGCTCCACCGGGGAGTGCGTGCGCCGCGCCGGCAACGAGATGCTCTTCCAGGCGCTGGCGCAGGCGCTCGTCGCGACGCTGAACGGGCTGGAGGTGAAGCGCGTCGTCACCTGCGACCCCCACGCCTACAACTCGTTGAAGAACGAGTACCCCGAGTTCGGCGGGAAGTTCGAGGTGGTCCACCACACGCAGCTCATCGACCGGCTCGTGCGCGAGGGCCGGATCGTCCCGCGGAAGTCGTTCGAGGGGGTGATCTACCACGAGCCCTGCTACCTCGCGCGCCACAACGGCGAGTACGAGGCGCCCCGTCGCGTGCTCGCGGCCGTCACGAGGGACGCGCCCATCGAGTTCGGGATGAGCCGCGACAAGGCCATGTGCTGCGGCGCGGGGGGAGGGCGCATGTGGATGGAGGAGCACATCGGCAAGCGCATCAACGTGCTGCGCGCGGAGCAGGCCCTCGAGCGCTCCCCGAAGACCATCGCCACCGCCTGCCCGTACTGCGCCATCATGCTGCGCGACGGCGTCGCCCAGCTCGGCCGCGACGACCTCCCCACGAAGGACATCGCCGAGCTTGTCGCCGACGCCTTGTGATCTAATCGGATTGGATTTTCCAATCTGATTGGATCGACTTCCATGCTGCCGCTGCAGGACATTCGCGTGCTCGATTTCAGCACGCTGCTTCCGGGGCCGCTCGCGAGCCTGATCCTCGCCGAGGCCGGCGCCGAGGTGATCAAGGTGGAGCGGCCGGGCTCCGGCGAGGACATGCGCGGCTATCCGCCGCGGCTTGGCGACACGGGGGGCAGCTTCGCGCTGCTCAACAGGGGCAAGCGCGCCATCGCGGTCGACCTTCGCGAGCCCGGCGCGGCGGCGAGGCTGCTGGCGCTCGCTCCCACGGTCGACATCGTCCTCGAGCAGTTCCGGCCGGGCGTGATGGGCCGGCTCGGCCTGGGCTACGAGGCCTGGCGCGCCGCCAACCCGCGCATCATCTACTGCGCCATCACCGGCTACGGCCAGGACGGTCCGCGCGCCCGCGAGGCGGGCCACGACATGAACTACCAGTCGCTCGCGGGGATCCTCGCGCTCACGGCCGGCTCCGACGGAGCGCCGGGCGTGCCCACGGCGCTGCTCGGCGACATCGCGGGCGGCACCTACCCGGCGGTGGTGAACCTGCTGCTCGCGCTGCGGCGGCGCGACAGGACGGGCGAGGGCTGCTTCATCGACGTCGCGATGGCGGAGAACCTGTTCACGTTCCAGTTCCTCGGCCTGGCCATGGGCGAGGGGGCGGGCGCCTGGCCCGGCGCGGGCGACGGCCAGCTCACGGGCGGCTCCGCGCGATACCGCGTGTACCGCACGGCCGACGGCCGCTACCTCGCGGTCGCCCCGCTCGAGGACAAGTTCTGGGACGCCTTCTGCGAGATCGCGGGCGTCCCCGAGACGCAGCGCGACGACGCTCGCGACCCGAAGGCGGCGATCGCCGCGGTGGCCGAACGGGTGGCGGCGCACGACGCGGCCTGGTGGGAGTCGGCCCTGGCGGGCAAGGACACCTGCTGCACGGTGGTCCGCACGCTCGAGGAGGCCGTGCGGGACATCCACTTCGAGGCGCGCGGCGTGTTCTCGCGCAAGGTGGAGATCCCCGGCCATGTCCTCCCGGCGCTTCCGGTGCCGCTCGTGCCCGGGCTTCGCGACCCGGCGGTCTCGGCGCGGGCCCCTCGCGTGGGCGAGGACAACGGCGCGATAATCGGCCGATGAGCACGGCCGCCGCGCATCGCCTCCTGCATTCCCTCCGCCTCCAGGTCCGCTGGGGCGACATGGATGCCCTCGGCCACGTCAACAATGCGGAGTACCTGCGCTATTTCGAGCAGTCGCGCATCGCATGGCTGGAAGGGCTGGGGTACGCGACGACGGGGAAGGGCACGGGCCCCATCCTCGCGAAGGTATCGGTCACCTTCCTGAAGCCCGTGGTCTACCCGAGCGAGCTCGAGATCCGCCTCTACGCCGCGCACGTGGGCAACACGAGCTTCACGCTCGCCTCCGAGATCGTGAACGGCCGCGACGCCGCAGAGCGCTTCACCGAGGGCGAGTTCGTGACCGTCTGGGTGGACTACGACGCGTCGAAGTCGGTGCCCATCCCGGAGAAGCTGCGCGCGATCCTCACGGGGGCGGCGTGAATCCCGTGGCGGGCGGCTTCATCGCCGTCGGGCTGGGGGCGGCGCTCGGTGCGTGGCTTCGCTGGTTCCTCGGCATGTGGCTCAACCCGCGGTTCCCGGCGGTGCCGCTGGGCACGCTCGCGGCCAACCTGGTCGGGGCCTACCTCGTGGGCATCGCGGTGGCGTGGATCAGCGCCCGGCCCGAGATCGCGCCGGAATGGCGGCTCTTCATCGTCACGGGATTCCTCGGCGGGCTCACCACCTTCTCGACCTTCTCGGCCGAATCGGTGGGCATGCTGCTGCGGGGCGACTACGGGTGGGCGGCGCTCCACACCACCTGGCACCTCGGCGGGTCGATCCTCATGACCGCCCTGGGCATCGCCTCCTACCGCGCCCTCGCGTGATCACGTTCGGTTCAGCACCGCCCGGGCCTCCATCGCCACCTCGCTCGCGGTGACTCCCCTAGGGCCGATGCCGCGGGCGACGAGCGAGTCCGCCGCCGCGCCGTGCAGGCACACCGCGAAGCGCAACGCCTCCATCGCGGGAAGACCCTGGCAGAGCATGGCGCCGATGAGGCCCGCGAGCACGTCGCCCGTGCCGCCGGTCGCGAGCGCCGGGTTGCCCGTGGCGTTGACGGCCCAGGTGCCGTCGGGGCTCGCGCAGACGCTGCCGGCGCCCTTGAGCACGACCTCCGACCGGAACTTCTCCGCCAACGTCCGCGCGGCCGTGAGGCGGTCGGCCTGGACGACCGCCGTCGTGGTGTGAAGCAGCCGCGCGGCCTCGGCCGGATGCGGCGTGAGGATCGTGGGCCCGCGGCGATTGTTGGCCAGGCCGTCGCGCATCGCCGCGTGCACGGCGATGGCGTTGAGCGCGTCGGCGTCCAGCACCAGCGGCTTGGGCAGCGACAGGAGCGCCGGCAGCGTGTGGCGCTCGAAGGCCGAGGGCGATGTCTCGCTCGGCGAGTGGCCCGCCCCCGGGCCGACGACGAGGACGTCGGCGGCCAGCGTGTCGTCCACCGGCCGCAGCATCAGCTCGGGATGGGCGGGGTCGAACGCGGGCGGCTCGGGCGCGAGGAGGCCCACGAAGACCTTGCCCGCCCCCGCGAGGAGGCCCGCGCGCGCGGCGAGGATCGCCGCGCCCACCATGCCCTTGCCGCCGCCCACGATGCCGAGCGTGCCGAAGGTGCCCTTGTGGGAATTGCGCGCGCGCGGCGCCGCCACGCCGCCGAGCGACTCCACGGTGAGGAGGCCACCGGTCGCCGTGGCGACGAGCGACGGGTCGAGGCCCAGGTCGTCCACCACGATCTCGCCCGAGTGGTCCAGCGCCTCGCCCGTGCAGAGGCCCACCTTGCGGGCGATGAAGGTGAGCGTCCGGGTCGCCCGCACCGCCACGCCGCGCACCGCCCCGGTGTCGCTCGAGATGCCGCTCGGGATGTCGATCGCGAGCACGGGCGCGCCGCAGGCGTTGATGCGCTGGACGAGCGCGGCCATGGCGCCCTCGAGCTGGCGGCCGAGCCCGATGCCCAGCAGCCCGTCGACGACGAGCGCGGGGCGGATGTCCGCCGGCCATTCGCGCACCGTGGCGCCGCCCGCGGCCACGAAGCGGTCGCGTGCCTCGCGTGCCTCGGGGGCCTTGGGCGTGGTTCCCGCGAAGTCGAGCACGGTCACGCGGTGGAAGCTCTCGCGCAGCTGCGCCGCCGCCACCCAGGCGTCGCCGCCGTTGTTGCCCGGCCCGGCGAGGACGAGGATGGGGGCGCCGGTGTCGGCCGCCATGGCGCCGGCCACCCGCGCCGTCGCGCGCCCGGCGCGCTGCATGAGGGTCGGGCCCGCGAGCCCCTTGGCCGCCCGCTCCTCGAGGGCGCGAATGCCGGCGGTGTCGAAGAGGGGCAGGGCCTTCACAGCGGCGTCGTCTGCGGGTCGAGGACCGTGTCCTTCGCCTCGGGGAGCATGCCCGGCCAGTCGCTCGAGTAGTGCAGGCCGCGGCTTTCGTGGCGCTGGAGCGCCGAGCGCACGATGAGCTCCGCGGTGACCACGAGGTTGCGCAGCTCGATGAGGTCGTTGGATACGCGGAAGTTCGAGTAGAACTCCTCGATCTCCTCCTGCAGCAGGTCGATGCGGTGCAGCGCCCGCTCGAGTCGCTTGTTCGTGCGCACGATGCCCACGTAGCTCCACATGCTTCGGCGCAGCTCGTCCCAGTTGTGGGCGATGACGACTTCCTCGTCGGCGTCGGTGACCCGGCTTTCGTCCCAGGGAGGCAGCGCGGGCGGCGGGGTCGGCGGGGCGGCGAGGATGTCGGCCGCCGCCGCCTCGGAGAACACCAGGCACTCGAGGAGCGAGTTCGAGGCGAGCCGGTTGGCGCCGTGCAGCCCGGTGCACGCCACCTCGCCCAGCGCGTAGAGGCCCGCGACGGGCGTGCGGCCCGCGAGGTCCACCTGCAGGCCGCCGCAGGAGTAGTGCGCCGCGGGGACGACCGGGATGGGCTCCCTCGCGATGTCGATGCCGAACTCGAGGCACTTGGCGTGGATGTTGGGGAAGTGGCCGCGGACGAAGTCCTCGCCCTTGTGCGAGATGTCGAGGTAGACGCAATCGAGGCCGCGCTTCTTCATCTCGAAGTCGATGGCGCGCGCGACCACGTCGCGGGGCGCGAGCTCCGCGCGCTCGTCGTGCTTCGGCATGAAGCGCTCGCCCGTCGGCAGCTTCAGCAGCCCCCCCTCGCCGCGCACCGCCTCCGAGATGAGGAAGCTCTTCGCGTGCGGGTGGTAGAGGCAGGTGGGGTGGAACTGGATGAACTCCATGTTCGCCACCGGGCAGCCGGCGCGCCAGCCCATGGCGATGCCGTCGCCCGTGGCCGTGTCGGGGTTCGTCGTGTAGAGGTACACCTTGCCGGCGCCGCCCGAGGCGAGGATGGTCGAGCGCGCCGGGATCGTCCTCACCCGGCCGGCCTTGAGGTCCAGGACGTAGGCCCCGTGGCAGCGGTTGTCGGCGAGCCCGAGCTTCCTCCCGGTGATCAGGTCGATGGCGATGTGCCACTCGAGGATGTCGATGTTGGGGTGGCCCTTCACGCGCTCGACGAGCGTTCGCTGGACGGCATTGCCGGTGGCGTCGGCGGCGTGCACGATCCGGCGGTGGCTGTGGCCGCCCTCGCGGTGCAGGTGCAGCTCCTCGGCGCCCCCGGATTCGCGGGTGAAGGGCACGCCCTGGGCCACCAGCCACTCGATGGCCGCCCGGCCGCGCTCGACCACGAAGCGCACGGTGTCGTCGTGGCAGAGGCCGCCCCCGGCGACGTGGGTGTCGCGGACGTGGTTCTCGAGGGAGTCGGTGCGGTCCAGGACGGCCGCGATCCCGCCCTGGGCGTAGGCGGAAGCGCCCTCCAGCAGCTCGTGCTTGGTCACCAGGGCCACCTTGCGGTGGGGGGCGAGGCGCAGGGCGGCGGAGAGGCCGGCGAGGCCGCTGCCGATGACGAGAACGTCGTAGGTGCTCAAGAAGAAGGGGTCCTCGAGGTGGAACGCCCCCCCCGCGCAGGAACTATTTGCCGCCCGGGGAGTCTGTTGGCCATGGTCGCGGGAATGCGCACGACAAGCTGATGAAAAACCTGACGTTTATAATACCGCAGGAAACCGGCAAACCCTTCGTCGCTCCGACCTCTCCCGGTCCGGCCGCGGGGATGATCGCCGGGACGACAAGACACCCCATCCAGGGACGCATGAGCGACAGGGAAGTCGACCAGCAACTGGTCGAACGCGCCCAGCGGGGCGAAAAGCGGGCCTTCGAGCTGCTGGTGATCAAGTACCAGCGCAAGCTCGAGCGGCTGCTTTCGCGCATCATTCGCGATCCCAACGAGATCGAGGACGTGGCCCAGGAGGCCTTCGTCAAGGCCTACCGCGCGCTGCCCAACTTCCGCGGCGACAGCGCCTTCTACACCTGGCTCTACCGCATCGGCATCAACACCGCCAAGAACTACCTCATCGCCCAGGGCCGCCGCGCGCCCACCTCCACCGAGTACGACAGCGAGGAGGCCGAGGGCTTCGAGGACGCGACGGGCCTGCGCGACATCAACACGCCCGAGAACGAGCTGATGTCGAAGCAGATCGGAAAGACGGTGAACGACGCGATCGACGCCCTCCCCGAGGAGCTGCGCACGGCGATCACGCTGCGCGAGATCGACGGGCTTTCGTACGAGGAGATCGCGAAGATCATGGATTGCCCGATCGGCACCGTCCGGTCGCGCATCTTCCGGGCCCGCGAAGCGGTGGCGGAGAAGCTCCGGCCGCAGCTGGGCACGGCGAAGGACCAAAGATGGTAACTACAGGCAGCAGGGCGGCAACATTCCCGGGCTCGAAGGCCGCGAAAGGCCGGTTCCCGGACACTCTTGGGGTTGGATCATGACGCAGGAACTTTCTTCGCTGATGGACGGCGAGCTCGAGGCCCGCGAGGCCGAGCGCGCCATCCGCAGCTGTTGCGGCAACGAGGAACTGAAGCGGAAGTGGCAGTCGTACCACCTGATCGGCGAGGCCATGCGCGGCGAGTGCGCCATGCCGGGCGCCTCGACGCGGCGCATCATGGAGGCCATCGCGTCCGAGCCCACCGTGCTCGCGCCGAAGCGCCCCCTGTCCACCACCGCCGGGCGCATCGCCTTCGCGGCGGCCGCCTCGATGGCCACGGTGGCCGTCGTGGGGTGGATCGGGATGCAGGATCGCGGCGCCCCCGCCGGCCCCTCGGTCGCGAAGTCGGCTCCCGCGGCGGCGCCGGTCGTCGCCTCCAACGTGGTCCCGCTCCAGAACGTGAACGACTACGTGGTGGTGCACCGCCAGATGCCCACGGCGGACTTCTACCGGCCGGTCGCCAACCAGGCCGCGGGCGGCCGATGATCCGCGCGGCAGCCGCCGCCCCGCTGCTCGCGCTCGCCGCGAGCCTGCCGGTGGCGGCCGACCCCGGGGGCGATCCCCTGGCGTGGCTGCAGCGGGCCACCGCCTCGGCGAGGCAGTCCACCTACGCGGGCGTCGTGATGCACATGCAGGGGGAGCGCACGACCACCTCGCGCATCACGCACATCTTCAAGGAGGGCTCGGAGCACGAGCGCATCGAGGCGCTCGACGGCCCGCGCCGCGAGGTCGTCCGCCGCGACAACCAGATGCAGTGCTACTACCCCGACGCGAAGACGATCCGGGTCGACAAGCGCGTGACGGCGCGGTTCTTCCCGTCGATCGTCGAGGGGCCGGTGGAGTCCATCGCCGAGAACTACCGGCTCGCGCTCGGCAAGGTCGAGCGCGTGCTGGGGCAGGAGTGCCAGTGGATCCACCTCGATCCGAAGGACGCCCTGCGCTACGCCCAGCGCCTGTGCGCCGAGCTGGGCTCGGGGCTGCTCCTGCGCGCCAAGACCCTGGGGCCGCGGCAGCAGGTCCTGGAGCAATACACGTTCACCGAGCTTCGCGTCGGCCGCGACGTCTCGCGCGGCGAGCTGAAGAGCACCTTCCTGCCGCAGAGCAGGGACTGGCGCCGCGACGTGCAGCGGGTCGAGGAGCAGGGGCCCGGCTCCACCGGCTGGGCCGTCACCGCGCCGCCGGCGGGGTTCCGCCTGGTCGGCGAGATGCAGCGCACGCTGCCCAACCGGCCGCAGCCCGTCACGCACCTCGTGCTGAGCGACGGCTTCGCGGCGGTGAGCGTCTTCGTGGAGCCCATGTCCTCGCCCCCGCGCACCTCGGAGGCCACGAGCGAGGACGGCTCGCTTTCGGTGTTCGTCCGCCCCATGGGCGAGCACCTCGTCACCGTCCTGGGCGAGGTCCCGCCCGCGGCGGCGCAGCAGGTGGGCCGCAGCGTCGGCAGGCAGGCCGGCGCGGCCCGTTGATCTTCCCCCAAGCCCCCATTTCCCCCAGAAGAGGCAATTCATGCAGATCCTGAAAGCATTCGTCGCGGGCGCCGCCCTTGCGCTGGGCGTCGCCGCCGGCGCGCAGGCGCAGCCGCAGCCCGCGCTGCCCTCGTTCGCCGACCTGGTCGAGAAGCACGGCCCGGCCGTGGTGAACATCAACACGCAGGCGAGGGCCCAGCGCCAGCAGTTCCCGGGCCTGAGCGAGGACGACCCGATGTACGAGTTCTTCCGCCGCTTCATGCCGCCGGACCAGCGCCAGGGCCCGCGCGGCCGCGGCGACGGAAACGAGAAGGGCGAGCGCGGCCAGCCGCAGCCCAAGGGGCCGCTTCGCCCGCACGGCCTCGGCTCCGGCTTCGTGATCTCCCCCGACGGCTACATCGTCACCAACGCGCACGTGATCGAGAACGCCGAGGTGATCAACGTCCGCTTTACCGACAAGCGCGAGATGAAGGCCAAGGTCGTCGGCTCCGACAAGCGCTCGGACGTCGCGCTCATCAAGGTCGAGGCCACGGGGCTGCCGTTCCTCAAGCTGGGCGATTCCAACGCCACGCGCGTGGGGGAATGGGTGCTCGCGATCGGCTCGCCCTTCGGCTTCGCCAACACGGTGACGGCCGGCATCCTGTCGGCCAAGAGCCGCGACCTCCCGGCCGACTCCACCGCGAGCGACGCCGTGCCGTTCCTGCAGACGGACGTGGCCGTGAACCCCGGCAACTCGGGCGGGCCGCTGTTCAACCTGAAGGGCGAGGTCATCGGCATCAACTCGCAGATCTTCTCCCGCACCGGCGCCTACGCCGGCATCTCGTTCGCCATCCCCATCGACTACGCCGTCAACGTGATCGAGCAGCTCAAGAAGAGCGGCAAGGTCACGCGCGGGCGGATCGGCGTGGCGATCTCCAACGTGACGCGCGACCTCGCCGACTCGCTGGGCCTGCCGAAGACCGACGGCGCCGCCGTCGGCACCGTCGAGGAGGACTCCCCGGCCGCCAAGGCGGGCATCGAGGTGGGCGACGTCATCCTCAAGATCGACGGCCGCACGGTCGAGGGCTCGGCCGACCTGTCGCGGACGGTGCGCGCCGTTCGCCCCGGCCAGAAGATCACCCTGAACGTCTGGCGCGCCGGCAAGACGCGCGACTTCGTCGTGACGGTGGGTGAATTCAAGGACGAGGAGGCCACCCGCACCGCCGGCGGCAAGGGCAAGAAGGAAGCCACCAAGCCCGGCAAGCTGGGCCTCGCCGTCGCCGAGGTGAGCCCCGAGCAGAAGAAGGCCCTCAAGATCCAGGGCGGCGTCGCCGTCGAGGCCGTGGACGGCGCCGCGCTCTCGGCCGGCATCGAGCCCGGCGACGTGATCCTGCGCGTCAACAACGTCGACATCCGGGACCTCAGGACCTACAACGAGGCGGTGTCGAAGCTCGACCCGAAGAAGCCCGTGGCGCTGCTGGTGCGCGACGAGAGCGGCACGCGCTTCGTGACGCTCAGGGCGGAGGAGTGAGCCCCAGGCTCACGGTGCTCTCGCGCGAGTACTGCCACCTCTGCCACCAGATGCTCGCGGAGCTCGAGAAGCTCCGCGGGCGCCTGGACTTCACGGTGGAGGTGGTGGACGTGGACCGCCACCCCGAGCTCGAGGAAAAGTGGGGCGAGAAGGTCCCCGTGCTCCTGGACGGGGAGCGGGAGATCTGCCACTACTTCCTGGACCTCGAAGCGCTGGAAGCGCGCCTCGACCGGATGAAGTAAAATGCCGCATTGAGCGAAGAAAGGGCACGCCAGGCGTGCCCTTTGTCTTGAACGGTCCCCATGCAGCGCATCCGCAACTTCTCCATCATCGCCCACATCGACCACGGCAAGTCGACGCTCGCCGACCGCATCATCGAGCGCACGGGCGGCCTTTCCACGCGCGAAATGGACGCCCAGGTGCTCGACTCCATGGACCTGGAGCGCGAGCGCGGGATCACGATCAAGGCCCAGACGGCCGCGCTGAGCTACACGGCTCGCGACGGGCAGGAATACCGCCTGAACCTCATCGACACCCCGGGCCACGTGGACTTCTCCTACGAGGTGAGCCGGTCGCTCTCGGCGTGCGAGGGCGCGCTCCTCGTCGTCGACGCCTCCCAGGGCGTCGAGGCCCAGACGGTCGCCAACTGCTACACGGCCACCGAGCTGGGCGTCGAGGTGGTGCCCGTCCTCAACAAGATCGACCTGCCCTCGGCCCAGCCGGAGCGCGTGATCCGGGAGATCGAGGACGTCATCGGCATCGACGCGACCGACGCCATCCGCTGCAGCGCGAAGACCGGCGAGGGCGTGGACGACGTGATCGAGGGCGTGATCGCCCGTATCCCCCCGCCCGTGGGCGATCCCGACGGGCCGCTCAAGGCGCTCATCATCGACTCGTGGTTCGACAACTACGTGGGCGTGGTGATGCTGGTGCGGGTGGTCGACGGCGTGCTCCGGCCCAAGGACCGCATCCTCCTCATGGCCACGGGCGCCCAGCACCTGTGCGAGCAGGTGGGCGTCTTCACGCCCAAGTCGGTGAGCCGCGACAGCCTCTCGGCGGGCGAGGTGGGCTTCGTGATCGCCGGCATCAAGGACCTGAAGGACGCCAAGGTGGGCGACTCCGTGACCCTGGCCGAGCGCCGGGCGGACGTGCCGCTGCCGGGTTTCAAGGAGATCAAGCCGCAGGTCTTCGCCGGCCTCTACCCGATCGAGTCGAACCAGTACGAGGCGCTGCGCGACGCGCTCACCAAGCTGCAGCTGAACGACTCGAGCCTTCGCTTCGAGCCGGAGACGAGCCAGGCGCTGGGCTTCGGTTTTCGATGCGGCTTCCTGGGGCTGCTGCACATGGACATCGTCCAGGAGCGGCTCGAGCGCGAGTACGACATGGAGCTCATCACCACGGCGCCGACCGTGGTCTACCAGGTGGCGATGCGCGACGGCACCGTCACCGACATCGAGAACCCCTCGAAGCTGCCGGACACCTCGAAGATCGAGGAGATCCGCGAGCCCATCATCCGCGCCACCATCATCATGCCGCAGGAGTGCGTGGGCCCGGTCATCACGCTGTGCACGCAGAAGCGTGGCACGCAGGTGAACATGCAGTACGTGGGCCGCCAGGTGATCCTCACCTACGACATGCCGCTCAACGAGGTGGTGATGGACTTCTTCGACAAGTTGAAGAGCGTCTCGCGCGGCTACGCCTCCCTGGACTACGAGTTCCTCGAGTTCCGCGCCGGCGACCTGGTGAAGCTCGACATCCAGATCAACGGCGAGAAGGTGGACGCCCTGTCGCTCATCGTCCACCGGGAGAACTCGGTCTACCGCGGCCGCGACCTCGCCCAGCGCATGAGGAAGCTCATCCCGCGCCAGATGTTCGACGTGGCGGTGCAGGCGGCCATCGGCGCCAACATCATCGCCCGCGAGAACATCTCGGCGCTCAGGAAGAACGTGCTCGCGAAGTGCTACGGCGGAGACATCACCCGCAAGAAGAAGCTGCTGGAGAAGCAGAAGGCCGGCAAGAAGCGCATGAAGCAGGTCGGCTCCGTCGAGATTCCGCAGGAGGCGTTCCTCGCCATCCTGCAAGTGGAGGGCAAGTAGATGCAGGGCGGGCTCAACTGGGAACTCATCGCGCTCGTGGCGGGCGGCGGCTCGGCCGCGCTCGTCGCATGGGACGCCGCCATCCGCAAGGGGCCGCGGTCGGAATCGGTGAAGGGCATCCTCGAGATCGCCTGGCCCGTCCTCTTCATCGCGGTCATGGGGCTGCTGCTCAAGTTCACGGACTTCGCGGCGGTGCTGCTCATCGCGGCCGTGGCCACGGGGGCCATCTGGCTCGTCGACCGCAAGGCCCTCGCGCCGCGGCGCGCCGAAGGCGAGGCCGAGCCCATCGTCGTGGACATGGCGCGCGCCTTCTTCCCGGTGATCGTCGTGGTCTTCCTGATCCGGTCGTTCTGGGTCGAGCCCTTCAAGATCCCCTCGGGGTCGATGAAGCCCACGCTCCTGGTGGGCGACTTCATCCTGGTGAACAAGTACACCTACGGCATCCGGCTGCCGGTGCTCAACCGCAAGGTGGTCGAGGTGGGGGAGGTGAAGCGCGGCGACGTGGTCGTCTTCCGCTACCCGGCCGACCCCTCCGTGGACTACATCAAGCGGGTGGTGGGCCTCCCGGGGGACAAGGTCGAATACAAGGGCAAGCTCCTCGCGATAAACGGCCGGCCGGTGCCGGTGCAGGCCGCCGGCCACTACACGGACGGGGAGCTGAACTACGTTCGCCTGCCGACCTTCACCGAGAAGCTGGGCGAGAGGACGCACACGATGATGGTGGTGCCCCCGGAGCCGACCGTGAACCTGGCGCAGGTGAAGCAGTTTCCGTACCGCGAAAATTGCGAATACAATGACGACGGTTTCACGTGCACGGTGCCGCCTGGCCACTACTTCATGATGGGCGACAACCGGGACCAGAGCGCCGACAGCCGTTACTGGGGTTTCGTCCCGGACGACCACATCAAGGGCCGCGCGTTCCTCGTCTGGATGAACTTCGGGGATCTCAAGCGCATCGGCAACGGCATCGAATAGGCCCCCGAGCGGCGCGCGGACGGGGCGGCAAGAGGGAGGTTCCATGACCAGATCGCAGCGAGGCATCTCGCTTACCGGGGCCCTGATGGGCATGATCGTGCTCGCGGCCGTGGGCCTGTTCGGGGCCAAGCTGATGCCGGCCTACCTGGACTACTTCGCGGTCAAGAAGATCCTCGCGGCGATGGAGGCGAGCGGCGAGACCAAGAGCGGCACCGTCAAGCAGCTGCGGGACGCGTTCGACCGCCGCAACACCATCGAGGACGTGAAGGCGGTCAACGGCTCCGACCTCGAGATCACGAAGGAAGGCGGCGAGACCGTGATCACCGCGACGTGGTCCACCAAGATCTCGATGATCGGGAACTTCAGCGCCTGCCTCGATTTCTCGGCCAGTACGGCCAAGTAGCCCCGCCGTGGCCCGACGCGCCGCCGAGCGCGACCTCTCCGGCCTGCAGAGCCGGCTCGGGCACACCTTCCGCGACCCGGTGTTCCTGCGCCGGGCGCTCACCCACCGCAGCCACGCCGCCGACCACAACGAGCGGCTCGAGTTCGTGGGCGACAGCCTCCTCAACTGCGTGGTGGCGATCCTGCTCTACGAGCGCCTGCCTTCGTTTCCGGAGGGAGACCTCTCGCGGCTTCGCGCGGGCCTCGTGAACCAGTCGTCGCTGCACGAGATCGCGCACTCGCTGCAGCTGGGCGACGACCTCCTGCTGGGCGAGGGGGAGCTCAAGAGCGGCGGTTTCCGCCGTCCCTCGATCCTGGCCGACGCCTTCGAGGCGCTCCTGGGCGCGGTGTACCTGGACGCCGGCTTCGACGCGGTGCGCGGCGTCGTGGAGGCGCATTTCGCCGGGCGCATCGACCGTGCCGGCGAGGCGCCCCCGGCCAAGGACCCGAAGACGGCGCTCCAGGAGATCCTCCAGGGGCGGCGCCTGCCGCTGCCGCGCTACGCCGTGGTCGCGGTGGGCGGGGAAGCCCACCGGCAGGTGTTCCGCGTCGAGTGCCGCGTGGACGAGCTGGGGATCGCCGCGGAGGGCGAGGGCGCCAGCCGGCGCGCGGCCGAGCAGCAGGCGGCCGAGACCGTCCTCGGGCAGATCGCGCAGATGAAGGGGGCCCGGCCGTGACGGCCGCGGCCTTCCGTGCGGGCACCGTGGCCATCGTCGGCCGCCCGAACGTGGGCAAGTCGACGCTGCTCAACCGGCTCGTGGGCGCGCACGTCTCCATCACCTCGCGCAAGGCCCAGACCACCCGCCACCGCATCCTGGGCGTGCGCACCGACGCGGCCGCGCAGCTCGTCTTCGTGGACACCCCGGGGTTCCAGACGCGCTTCTCGAACGCCCTCAACCGCGCCATGAACCGCGCGGTCACGGCCACGCTGGCCGCCGTGGACGCGGTCGTGCTCGTGGTGGAGGCCACGGGATGGGACGAGCGAGACGACGCCGTCCTCGCCCTCGTCCCGGAGGGCGCGCCCGTGGTCCTCGTGCTGAACAAGGTGGACCGGCTCAAGGACAAGGGCCGGCTCGCCACCTTGCTCGTCGAGTGCGCGGCGCGGCGCGACTTCCGCGCGCTGGTCCCGGTGAGCGCCGAGAAGGGCACGCAGGTCGAGGCGCTCGCGGGCGAGGTGGCGCGGCTGCTTCCCGAGGCGCCGCCCGTCTACGGCCCCGACGACATCACCGACCGCAGCGAGCGGTTCGTGGCCGCCGAGCTCGTGCGCGAGCGGCTCTTCCGGCTCCTGGGCGACGAGCTGCCCTACACCTCCGCCGTCGTGATCGACGAGTTCAAGGAGGAGGCCGGCCTCAAGCGCATCGCGGCCACGATCTTCGTCGACCGGCCGGGCCACAAGGCCATCGTGATCGGCGAGAAGGGTGCCACGCTCAAGCGCATCGGCACCGAGGCGCGAGTGGCCATGGAGGAGCTCTTCGGGTCGAAGGTGTTCCTCGAGCTGTGGGTCAAGGTGAAGAGCGGCTGGGCCGACAACGAGGCCACCGTCCGCCAGTGGGGATACGAGTGAGCGCCCCGGGGTCGAGCCCCGACCGCGGCTACGTCCTGCACTCGTATCCCTACCGGGAGACGAGCCTCATCCTGCAGGCGTGGACGGAGCGGCACGGGCGCTTCGCGGTCGTCGCGAAGGGCGCGAGGCGGCCGAAGAGCGCGGCGCGCGGCGTCCTGGTCCCGTTCCAGCCGCTCGCCCTCACCTGGTTCGGCCGCGGGGAGGTGAAGACCCTCAAGGCCGCGGAGCCCGCCGGCCCGGCGCTGCCGCTGGCCGGGCCGAGCCTGCTCTCGGCCTTCTACCTGAACGAGCTCCTCCTCAAGCTCATCCACCGCGACGATCCCCACGAGCGGCTCTGGGTCGCCTACGACGAGGCCGTCACGGCCCTTCGCGAACGCACGCGCCGCGCGGCGGGCGTCCCCGGACTCGTCGCGGCCGAGCCCGGCGTGGGGGAGGCGCGCGCCATCGAGCCGGTGCTGCGCCGCTTCGAGCTGGCCATGCTGCGCGAGCTGGGCTATGCGGTCGAGCTTGGCCATGATGTCCGGGACGGCACAGCCATCGACCCTGCCTGCGATTACTGGTACGTCGTCGAGCGCGGCCCCATCCCTGCCGAGGGGACGGGCGAGAGGGCCGATGCAGTAAGATTGTCCGGCCTCACCCTCGTGCACCTCGAAAGCGGGCAGTTCGACGACCCGCGCACGGCGGGGGAGGCCAAGAGCCTCATGCGAATGCTCATCCACCATTGCCTCAACGGGCAGGAACTCTCGACGCGGGCCATCGTCCGCGATCTCCAGCGTCTGGAGGACGCGGCATGATCGAGCTCGGCGTCAACATCGACCACATCGCCACCGTCCGCCAGGCGAGGCGAACCTACGAGCCGGACCCCGTGTGGGCCGCGGTGGAGGCGCACCTGGGCGGCGCGGACGGCATCACGGTGCACCTGCGCGAGGACCGCCGGCACATCCAGGACGAGGACGTGCGGCGGCTGCGCGAGCTCACGCACATCAAGCTCAACCTCGAGATGGCGGCCACCGAGGAGATGGTCCGGATCGCGCTCAAGGTGAAGCCGGAGATGGCGATGCTCGTTCCCGAAGGGCGCCAGGAGGTCACCACCGAGGGCGGCCTCGACATCGCGGGGCAGGAGGCGAGGATCCGCGACGTCGTCGCGCGGCTCGCCGGCGCCGGCATCGTGACGAGCGTCTTCATCGACGCCGAGCCGCGGCAGGTCGAGGCGGCCGCCCGCGTCGGCGCGCGCGTCTGCGAGATCCACACCGGGCCCTACGCCCACGCCTTCCACTCGCGAGGGCGCGACCCGGAGAGCGCCCCCGTCGTGGCGGAGCTCGCGCGCATCCGCGCGGCGGGCGAGGCCATCCGCAACCTCGGGATGCGCTTCAACGCCGGCCACGCGCTCAACTACTTCAACGTGGAGCCCGTGGCGGCGCTCCCGGACGTGCGCGAGCTGCACATCGGCCACGCCATCGTGAGCCGGGCGGTGTTCGTGGGCATGCGCGAGGCCGTGCGCGAGATGAAGGCGCTCATGGTCGCGGCGGCCGGGCACGCCCTGCAGCGGGCGGCGGCCCGATGATCCGCGGCGTGGGCACCGACGTGGTGGAGATCGCCCGCGTGGCGAGCGCGATCGAGCGCTGGGGCGAGAAGTTCGTCGAGCGCATCCTCACGCCCGAAGAGCGGGTGCGCTACGCGCACACGCGCCAGAAGGCGAGCCACCTCGCCAAGCGCTTCGCCGCCAAGGAGGCGTTCTCCAAGGCGATCGGCACCGGCATCCGCTCGCCCTTCCGCTGGCACGCCGTCTCCGTCGGGCGCGACGGGCGCGGCAAGCCCGGCCTCATGCCGAGCCCGGACATGGCGCGCCACCTGGCGGAGATCGGCGTGACGGCCTCGCATCTTTCGCTCACCGACGACGCGGGCCTCGCCATGGCGTTCGTCGTCCTCGAAGGGTAGGACCATGCGGCTCGGACCGGTGATGGTGGACGTCTCGGGGCTGGAGCTCACGGCCGACGACATCGAGCGCCTGCAGCATCCGCAGGTGGGCGGCGTGATCCTCTTCGCGCGCAACTTCGCGGCCCCCCTGCAGCTCATCCAGCTTGCGCACTCGATCCGCGAGATCCGCAAGCCCTCCCTTCTCATCGCGGTGGACCACGAGGGCGGCCGCGTGCAGCGCTTCCGCCACGGCTTCACGGCCATCCCGGCGATGCGGGAGCTGGGCAAGCTCTTCGACCGCGACCCGGCGCAGGCGCTGGCGGCCGCGCGCGGCTGCGGCTTCGTGATCGCGAGCGAGCTCCAGGCCCACGGCGTGGACTTCACCTTCGCGCCGGTGCTCGACGTGGACTACGGCGAGTCGGGCGTCATCGGCGACCGCGCGCTGCACCGCGATCCCAACGTGATCGCGACGCTGGCGGAGGCGCTGCAGGCCGGGCTCGCCGCGGCCGGCATGTCGTCGGTGGGCAAGCATTTCCCGGGGCACGGGTACGTTCGCGCCGATTCGCACCTCGAGGTGCCGGTGGACGACCGGACGCTGGCGGAGATCTCGGCGAAGGACCTCGTGCCCTTCCAGCGGCTCGCCCGCGCCGGGATGGGCGGCGTGATGCCGGCGCACGTGATCTACCCGAAGGTGGACTCGAAGCCGGCGGGCTTCTCGAGCGTGTGGCTGCAGAAGGTCCTGCGCGACAAGCTCCACTTCGACGGCCTCGTCTTCTCCGACGACCTGTCGATGGAGGGGGCGAGCACCGCGGGCGGCATGATCGCGCGGGCCAACGCGGCCCTCAACGCGGGCTGCGACATGGTCGTCGTCTGCAACGACCCGAGGGCCCAGGACACCATGCTCGAAGGCCTCGAGCGCCGCCCGGCGGCGCCCACGCTGGCGCGCCGGCTCGAGACGATGCGCGGCCGCGCCATCTCCACCGCCGCGCTCAAGGCGAGCGCCGCCTACCTCGCCGCCACCGAGAACCTCGCCCGCGTCCGCGGCCTCTAATCGGATTGCATTTTCTAATCCGATCAGGATGGGCTTCGACCCGAAGGAATTCGTCGCCGGCCTGCCCAGCCTCCCGGGGGTGTACCGGTTCCTGAACGCCGCCGGCGAGGTGATCTACGTCGGCAAGGCGCGGGAGCTGAGGAAGCGCGTCTCGTCGTACTTCCAGAAGACGGTGGCGAGCCCGCGCACCGCGCTCATGGTGCAGCAGATCGCCGACGCGCAGACCACCGTCACGCGGACCGAGGCCGAGGCGCTCCTCCTCGAGAACAACCTCATCAAGACGATGCAGCCGCGCTACAACGTCCTCTTCCGCGACGACAAGAGCTACGGCTACATCCTGGTGACGGCCCACCGCTACCCGCAGATCCGTTTCTACCGCGGGGTGCAGGAGAAGCCCAACCGCTACTTCGGGCCGTTCCCCAGCGCGTGGGCGGTGCGCGAGACGATCGGCCACCTGCAGAAGATCTTCCGGCTGAGGACCTGCGACGACACCGTCTTCTCGCACCGCTCGCGCCCCTGCCTGCTGGCGCAGATCGGCCGCTGCTCCGCCCCTTGCGTGGGCTCGATCGCCGAGGAGGAATACGCGCGCGACGTCGAGCACGCCGCCAAGTTCCTCGACGGCCGCGAGGACGACGTCGTCGCCGAGCTCACGCAGAAGATGGAAGCCGCCTCCGGGCGCCAGGAGTACGAGGCGGCGGCGCGCTTCCGGGACGAGATCCGCATGCTCCAGCGCATCCTCTCGGGCCAGGCGGTGGAATCGGCCGGGGCGCGCGACGCGGACGTGGTGGCGGCGGTGGAGAAGGAGGGGCTCTGGTGCGTGACGCTCGCCATGGTCCGCGGCGGCCGGCATCTCGGGGACCGCAGCTTCTTCCCGCAGAACGCCGGCGGCAGCGACGCGGCGACCGTCGTGGAGGCGTTCCTCGCGCAGCATTACGCCGTGCAGCCGGTGCCCGCGCGCGTGATCGCCGACGCCGTGGAGGACGCGCCCGCCCTGGCGGCGTTCCTCGAGGCGCTGGCGGCTCGCGCCGTCACGGTGCTCACGCGCCCGCAGGGGGAGGCGAGGCTCTGGCTCGAGATGGCCCGGAAGAACGCGGAGCTCGCCGCGGCGGGCCGGCTAGCGGCCAGGGCCACGCAGGAAGCGAGGGGGACCGCCCTCACCGAGTTCCTCGGGGCGGAGGCGCCCGTGGCGAGGATCGAGTGCTTCGACATCAGCCACACGATGGGAGAGGCGACCGTCGCTTCCTGCGTGGTCTACGACAAGGGCGACATGCAGCCTTCCGAGTACCGCCGGTTCAACGTGAAGGACGTGGCCGCGGGCGACGACTACGGCGCCATGCGCTACGCCCTCGACGCCCGCTACCGCAAGCTCGCCGAGGGCGAGGGCCGCGCGCCGGACCTCGTCCTCATCGACGGCGGGGTGGGGCAGCTCAACGCGGCCGTCGCGACGATGCAGGACCTCGGGCTCGCCGACATCCGGTTGGTGGGCGTGGCCAAGGGCGAGGAGCGCAAGCCCGGGCTCGAGCAGCTCTTCGTCGCGGGCGAGGAGGGCGCGCGCCGGCTCCCCCCCGAGCACCCGGCGCTGCACCTCATCCAGCAGGTCCGCGACGAGGCGCACCGGTTCGCGATCACCGGCCATCGCGCGCGCCGCGGCAAGTCGCGCACGGCCTCGCGCCTGGAGGACATCGGCTCCGTCGGGCCGAAGCGGCGCCAGAGGCTACTCGCGCACTTCGGCGGCCTCCAGGGGGTGCTCGCGGCGAGCGTCGAGGATCTCGAGCGCGTGGAGGGGATCAGCCGTAAACTGGCGGAACGGATCTACAACGAGCTTCACTGACGATGCACGTCCCACCGCTGAACCTCCCGCTCATCCTCACCTGGCTTCGCATCGTCGCGATCCCGCTCTTCGTTCTCGTGCTCTACGTGCCGGAATCGTGGATCGCCGAGCGGGACGCGAGCGTGATCTCGATGTGGATCTTCATCGTGGCGGCCGTCACCGACTGGGCCGACGGGTACCTCGCCCGCCGCTGGAACCAGACCACATCCTTCGGCGCGTTCCTCGACCCCGTGGCGGACAAGCTGATGGTGGCGGCGGCCCTCATCGTGCTCACCGAGAAGGGGATCGTGAACCCCTTCGTCACCCTCATCATCATCTCGCGCGAGATCACGATCTCGGCGCTGCGGGAGTGGATGGCGCACGCGGGCAACGCGAAGAGCGTGGCCGTGAACATCCTGGGCAAGCTCAAGACCGTCACCCAGCTCGTGGCGATCCCGTTCCTGCTCTACAACGGCGTCCTCTTCGGTCTCTTCCACACGAACCCCGTGGGGCGGGCGCTCATCTGGGTCGCCGCGGCGATCACGCTGTGGTCGATGTGGGTGTACCTCAGGGCGGCCCTCGCGTCCCACGAGCCCCCGCCCGGGGGCGCCCCCAAGGCTTGAACGAGGGGCGCCAAACTCGCTATAATGCGCGGCTGCAACGCGGCAGTAGCTCAGTTGGTAGAGCGCAACCTTGCCAAGGTTGAGGTCGAGAGTTCGAGACTCTTCTGCCGCTCCAGATTTCTCGCAAGTGCCTGAAACTGCTGCGTTTTCAGCACCTTTCAGGCACGTCGCGGAGGCCGCCCCGGCCGCCCGCGAGCGGGGCGGGCCGATCCCGCCCCGCCGTTCCCCGGTCGCCTACTTGCACATCGATGCGAAGCTTTCGCGCGACGCGAACGCCCGGTCGAGCCACGCCATCCGCTCTTTCAGGTATCCCTTGAGGAAGGCGACTTCCTCGCCGTAGGTGGCGAAGACGTAGTAGTTGTTCCAGTCCTGCGTCCCGAGCTGCGGCCAGCGCGTGAAGTTGCGCTGCTGCCCGCCCGCCAGCCGGCGCGAGAACGTCGCGACGCTGGCATTGATGAACTTCTCGAGGTCCTGCCGCTTGTCCTTCCAGCGCGCGAGCGTGAGGTCCAGGAAGTCGACGTTGTCGAAGAGCTTCGCGATCCAGTTGGGAGGCCCGGGCGACTTGGACACCCAGCACCCGTCGGTCTTCCAGTTCTCGTTGAAATTGATGTTGCCGGCGGAGAGGTCGAAGTCCCAGATGGGCCCCATGTTGAGGACCCGGTGCGTCGGATCGGCCGCGGAGGCGGTGTCCTTCCACATGTAGTCGCTGGAGAAGAAGGGGGCATCGTTGTTGCGGAAGAGCTCGTTCAGGAGGTACCAGTCCGCGTAGCTCACCGGGTTGACCATCGCGAGGCTGTTGCGTCCGTAGATGTCGGTTTCCGTCTCGTCGAGCAGGTTCTTGATGTACGCCTCCTGGGCCGGCGTGATGTCCGCCTCGTCGGGCTTGTCGATGCAGACTGGCACCTGCATGGGAGTGCGGTGCTGCAGGTTGACCAGCTTGTCCTTGTAGCAGTCCACCTCCGCCTGGATGTTGACCTCGACGATGTAGCCGCCGTCGACCTCGCGGGCGGCGGGATCGGTGCTCATCTTCCTCACGTTCACCCGCGCCGAATCGATCCGGATGTCCTCGGTGAGGAGGTAGACCCCCACGTAGTCGCCGTTCAGCGTGACCTCGACGTGCTGCCCCGACGACGTCCACGTCAGCCCGTCCGCGAACAGGCTGCTGTTGCCGAGGGTGAACGCCAGCTTGTTGCGCAGCAGCGAGCGGTCGAAGTAGTCGGCGAGCAGCGCCCAGTTGCGGTTCTTGCGCATGCCGAGGAAGTCGGGGACCTTCGCGTAGCTGGCGTCGTTGGTGAACTGGATCTTGTACGGCTTCTTCCACCCCATGGTCCAGGTCGTGTGCCCGCGCCCGCGGATCTTTCCGTTGAGGTCCGCCGCCGGGACCGATGCGGCCGGGTTGGTCAGCGTGAAGGTCGCGTCGACGTAGACCTCCTTGGACGTGATCGGGACTCCGCCCTTGGTCGTGATGCGCAGCTGCGGCAGGTCCGTCAACGCGGGCGGGAAGGCCGCGACGACCTTCGCGAGCGCGTCCGGCGAGGAGAAGTCCAGCGTCGCGGGCGTCGCCTTCAGCGCGGCCACGACCGATCTCGCCACGGCCTGCGCAAGCGATCCGTCGGCAGGGGCGGCGGTGAGGTTGACGAGGAACCCAGGCGGGAGCCCGAGCTCGTTCCTGACGAGCGATTCGCCCAGCCTGAAGTTCTTCTCCCGGGTGAGGTGCACGAGCGTCGTGAACGGCGTGATGTTGGCGCTGTACTCCTTCCGCGGGGACGCCATGCGGTACGAGCGGTCGACGGCCGCTCCGGAATCGGCGCTGTCGCGGGATTGGCCCGCCACCACCTCCGCGGCGAGGGGGCCGCTGTAGCCCGCAGGGGCCGCCAGCTCGTACGCGCCCCCCGCGCCGGAGAGGGTCCTTTCCTCGCCGGGGTCGCATCGGCCATTGCCGTTGGCGTCGGCGCAGACCACGGCCTGCTCCAGGTAGCCGTCGAAGACCTTGCCCTTGATGGTGGCCGTCTCCTGCGCGCCGCAGCGGGTGCCTGCCGGCGGGGCGAACAGGAAGCGGGACATCGCCTTGGTCCGCGTGATGCCGTCCAGCGCGTAAGTGAACGTCGCCGCGTTGCCGTTGGCGAAGTTGAAGCTCGCCGTGCCCGCCGTGGTGCGCCTCACCATCGCGGGATCGAATGCCGGGGTGCTGAAGGCGGGGCCGATGGTCCGGACCAGCGCCCCGCTGTAGACGCCCGGCCCGACCTTTTCCGCCGTCGTGGCCAGCCACTGCGGCGTGCCGTCGTGCTCGTAGGTGAACCAGGTGGCGAAGATCGTGTCGCCCTCGTGCGCGAGGTTGACCCCCCAGCCGGACTCGGCGCCGTCCGCGACCCACCACAGGTCCTGGTAGTTCGTGGCGGCCACGAAGTTGGGCTGCGGCCCGTAAGTGCACGTTGGGAGGGGGCCGAAGGCGAATCGCGAGATGGCCTTGGACTGCTCCACGCCCTTGAGGGAATAGCGGAAGGTGCCGTTGTCCGCATCGCTGAAGGTCAGCGTGCCCCGGCCCACCGGCAGGCGCGTCACCACTCCGGGGGCGAACGTCATCGAGTCGAACCCCGGCCCCGAGGTCTCGATCAGGGTTCCGCCGTAGGTGCCCTCCGCCGTCTTGCCGGCGGTCATGGCGAGCCACCAGGCCTGGCCGGCGGCGTCGTAGGTGAACCAGGTGGCGAAGATCGTGTCGCCCTGGTGCGAGAGGTTGATCCCCCAGCCCGATTCGGAACCGGGCGGCGAGTTCCACCACAGGCCCTGGTAGTTGGGCGGCGTTGCCGCCGCCAGCGCGGACCAGGTGAAGAGGACCGCCGAGATGCAACACGACAAAAGGCGGATCGCGTGGCGCATGGAAGCTCCTTCCTTGCCCGGTCGACGAACCGCTTGGCAGCGGCAGGGCCGAGCCAGTGGTTGCATTTTCCCATTACGCGCGGCGCAGTGCCACGCCACATTGATGGGGGTCAAGCGAGTGCGGCGGGCGGTGGCCGCCGGCGGACTAGCGATGGCAGGTTGCGCTGCCGGCGTCGACGGGAGCCGCGCCGCCGACCGGCACGAACTGCCAGCTGTAGCTGCCCTGGCCGAGCTTCAGCCGCAGGACGCCCCAGTTCGAGTTGTAGCGGAACTCGCTGTTGGGGAGGGGCGCCTTGAATGCCATCAATTCACCGCCCCCGGTGCCGACGACGAACTGGCGGACGCCCCGCTGGGGATCCGGGGATCCGTCGGACTTCTGGGGCGCGAACCGCTCGTAGAGGTGCTCGTGCCCCGAGAGAACCATCTCCACCCCCCCGGCGTGCAGCGCGTCGAAGACCGCCCTCATCGGGGCCATCTCCGTGGTCGTGCCGTGCGTCGCGCCCGAGTTGAACGCGGGAAAGTGCATGACGGCGATCGTGCACAGGCTGTCCTTCGAGCTCGCGAGATCCGAGAGGAGCCAGCGGTACTGCTCCGAATTGCTGCCGATCTCCGCGGAGCTGTTGAGCATGATGAAGTGCCAGCCGCCGTGGTCGAAGCTGTAGTAGCCGCGGCGGTCCGGGCCGGCCTGCGCGCCGAAATAGCCGAAGTAGCCCGCCGCGCCCGGCGTGTAGTACTCGTGGTTGCCGGGGGCGGGGCGGATCCGGTCCTTGAACGCGCCCCACGTCGGGTTGAAGCAATCCATGAATTCGGTGGTCGATCCCGACTGGTACGCGTTGTCGCCCAACGTCAGCACGAGCGCATCGGCCGCGTTCACGAGGGCCGCCGTCCTGGCCGCCGCGCTCGACGACGCGGGCGCGTCGCCGCACTGCGCGATGTCGCCCGCCGCGACGATGGAGAACGTAGTCAAGGCGCGGCTCGGCTCGGCGCAGCGAGTGCCGGCGGGCGGGACGAACAGGTAACGGGTGATCGCCTTGGTCTGCGAAACGCCGCCCAGCGTGTACGCGAACGTCGCCGCGTTGCCGTTCTGGAACGTGAAGGTCGCGGTGCCGACCTCCCGGCGTGTCACCTTGCCCGGGTCGAACGTCGCGGCGTCGAAGGCCGGGCCCGTGGTCCGGATCAGCTTGCCGCTGAAGACGCCCTGCCCGGCCTTGGTGGCCGTCACCGCAAGCCAGAGGGGCGTGCCGTCGTTTTCGTAGGTGAACCAGGTGGCGAAGATCGTGTCGCCCTGGTGCGTGAGGTTGATCCCCCACCCGGACTCGGCGCCGCCGTCCACCCACCACAGGTCCTGGTAGTTCGTCGCCGAGGCGAAATCCGGCTGCGCCCCATAGGCGCAGGTCGGAAGCGGACCGAACGCGTGCCGCGTGAGGTACTTGGTCTGCTGCGGCCCGCCCTTGACCGAAAAGGTGAACGTTCCGCTGTCCGCGTCGCGGAAAGCGAGCGTGCCCGTGCCCACCGGGGCGCGGGTCACCTTGGCGGGGTCGAAAGGCATCGAATTGAAGGCCGGCCCGGCGGTCTCGACCAGCGGCCCGCCGTAGGTTCCCTCCGCCGACTTGGTGGCGGTCATGGCGAACCACCGGCCGTTTCCGGCGGCGTCGTAGGTGAACCAGGTGGCGAAGATGACGTCGCCCTGGTGCGCGAGGTTGATGCCCCAGCCCGACTCGGATTCGGGCGGGGAGTTCCACCACAGGCCCTGGTAGTTCGGGAGAGGTGACGGCCCCGCCGCGAGCGCGGAGCAGGGAAGAAGGAGCGCGAGAACCAGACCAGCCAGCAGGCGAATTGCCGCGTTCATGAGCGCACTTCGTTGACCGATGACGCGCTGCACAAGGACAACGCGCCAACCCAGAGCAAACTCCTAAGTATTACACACGGCCTACCCGATTGCCGAGTTGACTGGGGTCAACGCAGCTCGGGATGGTGCCTCTCACGGGGCCCGTTCGCCTTCCTAACCCTCCGGCCCCATGTATAATTTCGCCCCAGAACCCCTTCGGGGGGAGGGCGATCCTCCCCCCGAGTCGTTTCAGCTCCCCGGCGAACGCCTGCCGGGGAACCCCGGGCGGGGTGGCAGAGTGGTCATGCAGCGGCCTGCAAAGCCGTGTACGCCGGTTCGATTCCGACCCCCGCCTCCATAACACGGCGTACTGGCGCATGCGCAACGAAACGGCACCGCGCCCGGCCCACGGGACGGGGCGAGCCCTCGGCACGAAGAAGGCGCTGCTGTCGCGGATCATGGAAACCGCGGCCCGCAAGCTCAAGTGCGACAAGGGCACGCTGTTTCTCTACGACGAGAAGGCCAAGCAGCTCTGGACCGCGGTCCTGCAGAACGACCTGGTGGCCGAGATCCGCGTCGAGCCGCCGCAGGGCCTCGCGGGGTACTCCTTCTGGCACCGGCAGGCCGTCAATGTCGAGGACGCCTACGAGAGCCCCTATTTCAGCCGCAAGACGGACGACCTGACGGGCTACCGGACGAGGACCGTGCTGTGCATGCCGGTGCTCGACGGGGCCGGCCAGCCCATCGGCGTCGCCCAGATGATCAACAAGCTGGACGGCACGCCGTTCGACGACGGCGACGTGGAGTTGATGCGGGCGGTGGCGCGGGAGATCGGCGATCTCCTGGACGCATCCGGCTCCTAGCCCGCCCTGGTTCCGGGGCTGGCGCTGGCCTGCATGGTGGCGCTGCTCGGATGGGCGGCGCACCACCTGCTGCCGGCGACGATGCAGTCGGCCATCAGCCCGATCCTCTTCATCGTGCTGCTGGGCATCGGCGTGAGCAATTTCCTGATCCTGCCGCTGCGCTACCTGCCCGGGATCCGCTTCGCCATGCGGCAACTGCTCCGGCTGGCGATCGTGCTGCTGGGCGCGCGCATCGCGCTGGGCGACGTGGCGAGCGTCGGCGGCCGGTCCCTCGTCCTGATCGTGTCCCTGATGGCCCTCGCGCTGCTCGTGGCCATGTCCCTCGGCCGGCTGCTGGCGGTCTCCCGGAAGCTCTCCCTGATGATCGCGGTCGGAACGGCCGTGTGCGGAGGCACCGCCATCGCCGCCGTGGCGCCCGTCATCAAGGCCCGCGACGAGGAATTCTCGTTCGCCATCTCGGTGAACATGCTGATGGGCGTGCTGGCCGTGATGTGGTTCCCCATCATCGGGCGCGCGATCGGGTGGGACGACCACTTCTACGGGATGTGGGCGGGCACGGCGGTCAACGACACGGCGCAGGTCCTGGCGGCGGGCTACGCGTTCAGCCCCGAGGCGGGACAGCTGGCCACGATCGTCAAGCTGGTGCGCAATTCCCTGATGGTGTTCATCGTGGTGGGCGCGGGCTTCTACTACAACCGCTTCGAGCGGGAGGCGGGAGCGGAGGCGGCCCATGTTCCCTTCGCGCAGCGCCTCCGGGAATCGTTTCCCGGCTTCGTGTTCGGATTTCTCCTCCTCGCGTTCCTCAACTCGGCGGGCTTTTTCTCGTGGCTTTCCGCCGCGGCAGGCGTGGACGTGACCGCGGCGCTCAACGGGTTCACGAGCGACGTGATCCTCGTGGCCATGGCCGGCATCGGCCTGGGAACTTCGCTCGCGCAGGTGCGCCACGTGGGCCTGCGACCGCTCATCCTGTCCTTCGTGACCTTCGTCGCCATTGCCGCGGCGAGCGCGGCGCTGATCCGGCTCGTAAGCTGATCCCGATGAGCTCCTGGTCCTGCCCCCACGACGACGGCGGCGTGTGCCGCCTGGTGAAGGGTGCACGCTGCGACCCCGGCATGCGCGGCTGCGTGCTGCACGGGCGCTACCGCTTCCTGCAGGACGAGCTCGTGGGCGAGCGCAAGCCCGTGAAGGCGCCGCCCGCCGCCGAGGACCCGAAGCGCAAGCGCTAGC
>JBBIJT010000005.1:0-24247 GCA_037445795.1 Betaproteobacteria bacterium
TGCCGTGGATGATCATGGCGCCGATCATGAGCGCCATCACGGGGTTCGACGGGATGCCCAGCGTGAGCAGCGGGATGAACGAAGTCTGCGCCGCCGCGTTGTTGGCCGACTCGGGCGCGGCCACGCCTTCGATGGCGCCCTTGCCGAACCGCTCCGGCGTCTTCGAGAGCTTCTTCTCCAGCGTGTAGGCCGAGAACGAGCCCAGCACCGGGCCGCCGCCGGGCAGGATGCCGAGGAAGGAGCCCAGCATCGTGCCGCGGATCACGGCCGGCGTGGAGGCCCTGATGTCCTTCCAAGTGGGCATGAGGCCCGTGACCTTCTTGGTGAAGATCTCGCGGTGCTCGCCGCCGCCGTCCAGGTTGCGGATGATCTCGCCGAAGCCGAAGACGCCCATGGCGATGGGGCCGATGCCCACGCCGTCGATGAGCTCCGCCATGCCGAAGCTGTAGCGGGCGACGCCCGAGTTCACGTCGGTGCCGATGAGGCCGATGAGAAGGCCCAGCACGATCATGCCGATCGCCTTGACTAGGGAGCCGTGCGCGAGCACCACCGCCGCGAGCAGGCCGAGCACCATGAGGGAGAAGTAGTCCGCCGGCCCGAACTTGAGGGCCATCTCGGCAAGCGGCGGCGCGAAGGCCGCGATGAGGAAGGTGGCGACGGACCCGGCGAAGAACGAGCCGAGGGCGGCGATCGCGAGCGCCTTGCCCGCATGGCCCTGCCGCGCCATCTGGTAGCCGTCGAGGCAGGTCACCACCGAGCTCACCTCGCCCGGCAGGTTGACGAGGATGGCCGTGGTGGAGCCGCCGTACTGCGCGCCGTAGTAGATGCCGGCCAGCATGATGAGGGCGGAAACCGGCGGCAGTGCGAACGTCGCCGGCAGCAGCATGGCGATCGTGGCCACGGGGCCGATGCCCGGCAGCACGCCGATGAGGGTGCCGAGGATCACGCCGACGAGGCAGTAGAGGATGTTGCCTCCGGCGAGGGCGACGCCGAAGCCGAGCTGGAGGTTCGCGAGAAGTTCCATGGTCACCTCACACGCGGCAGAGCGCGAACTGCTCGAAGAACTCGAACCCGGGGCACATCGGGATGGGAAGCTTCAGGCCGCCCACGAACACCGCCGCGCAGAAGATGGACAGGCCGATCGAAAGCCACAGGATCTCCCTCAGCTTGAACTCGCCGCTGCCCAGGCTCGAGCCGATCACGAGGGCCACGCCGGCGAACAGCACGCCCGTCAGCTTGAGCATGACGCCGAAGACGCAGATGGAGCCCAGCACCCAGAAGAGCGGTATCCAGTGGAACTTGTCGACCGTGGCCCCCCTCGTCGTGCCCTTGAGGGAGAAGGCGACGACCGCGATGCCGATCCCCACGAGGATCAGGCCGAGGAAGAAGGGAAAGAACCCCGGCCCCATGCGGGCGGCAGTTCCCAGCTTGTAGTTGTAGGCGATGCCGGCGAACAGCGCGCCGACCACGGCGAACATCACGCCGGACCAGAAGTCGCGGGGATTCTTCACGAGATGCATCATTCGATCTCTCGCCGGCCGGGTGCCGGCGCCTCCGTTGGGTTGCCGCTCGAGGCTCGCGCCCGCGCGGCTATAATTTCCTCCGAAGCGTCGCCTCGACGAAGGAAGACTCGGCCTACCATGGAACGTGCGGCCACTGTAGCGGGCCAGGCTGTCGCCAAGCTGTCGCCGGGGCGCGGGTGACGCGCCTGCTCCTCGTCGAGGACGACGCGGGAATCGCGGCGGGGCTCGCCACCGGGCTGCGCCGGGACGGCACCCAGGTCGACGTGGCCGATTGCGGGCGCGAGGCGCTCAGGCTCGCCCGGTCGGCGACCTACGACGCCTGCATCCTCGACCTCGGGCTGCCCGACTGCGACGGCGTCGACGTGCTGCGCGAGATGCGCGCGGCCGCCATCGGCTTCCCGGTGCTCATCCTCACCGCCCGCGACTCGCTGGGCGACCGCATCTCCGGTCTCGACGCCGGTGCCGACGATTACCTCGTGAAGCCGTTCGCCCTCGGCGAACTCGAGGCCCGCCTTCGCGCCCTGCTGCGCCGCCGCGGCGCCGACAGCACGCCCTGGCGGCAGTTCGGCCGCCTGCGCTTCGACGCCCAGGGCGGCGTCGCATTCGCGGGCGACCAGCCCATCGAGCTCACGCGCCGCGAAGCCGACGTGCTCGAGTGCCTCATGCGAAGGCCCGGCCGCATCGTCGCCAAGGAGGCGATCCTGGAGGCGGCCTTCCCCTCCGACAGCGACGCGGCCGCCAACGCGGTGGAAGTCCAGGTGAGCCGGCTTCGCCGGAAGCTTGAGGCGGCCGGAGTCACGGTGCGGGCCCTGCGCGGGCTGGGCTACCGGCTGGAGGAAGCGGGGGGCGATGGCATCGAATAGCCTCAGGCGCGACCTCCTCGTGCGGCTCATCGGGCCGCTGGTGGCGGTGGTGCTCGTCGCCGGGGCGAGCGCGTGGGGACTCGCGCAGCACTTCTCGCAGCGCGTGCTCGACCAGTGGCTCTACGATTCGGCGGTCACGCTGGCGAAGCAGGTGCGGTTCGCCGCAGGCGTGCCCCGCATCGACATCAAGGGCCCCGCCATCGAGATGTTCGAGGTGGACGTGGCCGACCAGATCTTCTACGAAGTCGCGACGTCGGCCGGCAAGGGGATCCTTTCGAACGCGGCCCTTCCCACGCCACCCGTCGCTTCCAGCGGCCTGACGGACCCGGTCTACTACGACGCCGCCATCCAGGGCCGGCTCGTGCGCGCGATCGAGCTGAGGGTGCCGGGAGCGGGACACGACCCCGTGGTCGTCCGGGTGGCCGAAACGCGCAACAAGCGCGACACCCTCGCCAACGAGATCCTCGTGGCCACGCTCGCCATCGTCGCCATCCTGGTCGCCTCCTCCATCGTCCTGGTGTCGTCGGGCATCGGCCAGTCCCTCTCGGTGCTGGAGCCGATCGTGCGGCAGGTCAGGCGCGACCGGCGGGCCTTCGAGGCGCTGCCCGAGGGCGGCGAGATCCCGAGCGAGGTGCGCCCGCTCGTGCACACGATAAACGCGCTGCTGCGCGAGATCTCGGATGAGCATGCCTCCCGCCAGCGGTTCGTCGCGGACGCGGCCCACCAGCTGCGCACGCCCCTCGCGTCGCTTCGCGTGCAGCTCGACCTCGCGCTCCGCGAGACGGACCCGGTGCGCCACCAGAAGGCGCTGGCGGACGCGGCCTCCGTGATCTCGCGCGCGAGCCACCTGATCCACCGCCTGCTCACGCTGTCGCGGGTCGACCAGGAGGCGGCGGAGCGCTCGCCGCTGGAAAGCGTGGACCTCGACCGCCTCGCCCGCGCTGAAGTCGAGTCGTGGATCGACCGGGCGCTGGCTCGCGGCGTCGACCTCGGCTACGAGAACCCGGGAGCGCCCGTGGTCGTATCGGGCCGCGAGGCGCTGCTGCACGAGGCGCTCTCGAATCTCATCGACAACGCCCTCGCCTACGCGGGCGCCGGCGGCCCGGTCACGGTGGGCGTGCGCGACTCGCCGCCGCAGCTCTTCGTGGAGGACAGCGGGCCCGGCATTCCGGAGAGCGAGCGGGAGCGCGTGCGAAGCCGCTTCTACCGGATTCCGGGCACGCCCGGCGAGGGCGTGGGCCTGGGACTCGCGATCGTGGACGAGATCTCGCGAATCCACGGCGCGCGGCTGCGGATCCTTTCGCGCGAAACCGGCCCGGGGACTCGCGTGGTGCTCGAGTTCGGAGCCCGCCCTCCCGCCTGACCGGCCAGGGAGCACGGAACTGCTATCCTGACCGCCCCGGAGCGCGCGAAAGCAATGGCACCGACCATCCGAACGGCCCCCGAGCTGCCCGAAGCCGAGCCGTCCTTGAACGTCACGCAGCCCTTCATGCCGCCGCTGGAGGAGTTCCTGCCCTACCTGCGGGAAATCTGGGACAGCAAGGTGCTGACCAATGGCGGTGAATTTCACGACAGGCTGGAGGCGGCGCTGCGCGCGCACCTGGGAGTCGACCACATCGCGCTCTTCTCGAATGGCATGACGGCCCTGCTCGCGGCGCTGAGGGTCCTGGGCCTGACGGGCGAAGTCATCACGACACCCTATACGTTCGTCGCGACGGCCCACGCGCTCCAATGGAGCGGGATCGAGCCGGTGTTCGTCGACATCGACCCGCGTACGCTCGACCTCGACCCTCGCCGGCTCGAGGCGGCGATCACGCCGCGCACGTCGGCGATACTGCCCGTGCACTGCTATGGCACCGCATGCGACGTCCGGGCCATCGGCGACATCGCCGCCCGCCACGGGCTCCGCGTGATCTACGACGCCGCGCACGCGTTCGGCATCGCCGACGAGGGCGGCAGCATCCTGCGCCACGGCGACATCAGCGTGCTCAGCTTTCACGCGACGAAAGTATTCACCACGCTGGAAGGCGGCGCCCTCGTCTGCCACGACGACGAGACGCTCGCGCGCATCAACCGGCTGAAGAATTTCGGCTACGTCGACGAGACGACGGTGACCGACGTCGGAATAAACGGCAAGCTGAACGAGATGTCCGCCGCCTTCGGCCTCCTGCAGCTTCGCCACCTGCCCGCGACGCTGGCACGGCGCGCCGCGATCGACCACGAATACCGGGACGCGCTGGAGGACGTGGAAGGCATTCGCTGCCTCGAGCCCCGCGCGCCCGGCCAGGCGAACCACGGCTTCTTTCCGGTTCTCGTCGAGGACGCGTACCCGATGTCGCGCGACGCCCTGCATGGCGCGCTGCGCGAGGCGGGGGTGAACGCGAGGCGCTATTTCCATCCACTGGCCTGCGCCTTCCCGATGTACGCGCACAGGCCGTCGGCCCGGCGCGACAACCTGCCCAATGCGCACGAGATCGCCGAGCGGGTCATCTGTCTGCCGATCTTCGCGGCGATGACCGACGCGGAGCAGGCCCGCGTGGTCGAGGTCATCCGCCGGCCGTACCGGGCCTGAGTGGCGATGGGCGCGCGCATCCTCGAGCAGAGCTGGCCGGCCGTCGCGGTGCCGACCGCCAGCGTGCTGGTGCGGGCATACAACCACGAGCGCTTCCTGGCGGAGTGCCTGGAGAGCATCCTTGCCCAGGTCGTGGACTTCCCGGTCGAGATCATCGTGCACGACGACGCCTCCACCGACGGCACGGCGGCCATCGTCAGGGCGTACGCCGGGCGTTACCCGAACATCGTCAGGCCGGTGCTGCAAGCGCAAAACCAGTTCTCGCTGCAGAAGAAGTGCCTGCCTCTCCTGCACGGGCTCGCGAGGGGCGCGTACATCGCCATGTGCGACGGGGACGATGCTTGGCGCGACGCGCAGAAGCTGCGCAGGCAGGTAGAATTCCTGGCCGCCAACCCGGCCTACGTCCTCAGCTTTCACGATGCCGTTCACGTCGACGAGGAAGGCCGCGTGGTCCAGGCGGCCAACCTGATAGATCGCAACCGCCGCGACTACTCGCGGGGCGAGCTCCGGGTCATGAAGTGGGGCTGGATGCTGCTAGGCACGATCGTCCATCGCCACGTGAAGCTCGCCTTCCCGCCCGAGTTCGACCTCGCTCCCAACGGAGACCACTTCCTGCCGATGCTGCTGGCCGCCAGCGGTGGCGCGAAGTTCCAGGCGGAGGCGGGCCCCCTGGCATACCGCCAGCATCGCGGAGGGCTGTGGTCGGGCAGGACGCTGGCGGAGCGGGCGGCGATGCACCTGCAGACCAGCCTGCAGATCGCGGCCTACTTCGTCCGGATCGGCGAAGCGGATTCGGCGAAGGCGATCATCGGGGACAGGCTGGCCTACTTTGCCCGTGAGTATTTCCGCGAAACGTCGGCAAGCCCCTGAACGGGCGGCCGCCCGCGAACGTCGAGACGCCCATGAAGAAAGCCCCCCTCATCCTCTTCGGCAACGGCCCGTTCTCGAGCCTGGCGTGGTATTGCCTGACTCACGACAGCCCCTACGAGGTGGTCGCCTTCACCGTGGACAGGAGCTTCATGCGATCCGATGTGCACGAAGGCCTGCCCGTCGTCGCCTTCGAGGAAATCGAGCGCTACCACCCGCCCGGCGACGTCCGGCTGCTGCTGTCGATCGGCTATCACGCGATCAATGGCCTGCGCAGGCAGCGCCATGCCCAGGCCAAGGCCAAGGGCTACCGGTTCGCCAGCTACGTTTCCAGCCGGGCCAGCGTCTGGCCGGACATCCAGGTCGGCGAGAACTGCATGATCTGGGAGGGCGCGGTGATACAGCCCTTCGCCCGCATCGGCGACAACGCCATCATCCGCAGCGGAGTGCACATTTCGCACCACTGCACGATCGCCGACCATGCCTTCATAGCGTCAGGCGCCACCCTCGGCGGCAACGTCGCGGTGGGCGAGCAGGCGTTCGTGGGGCTGGGCGCCGTCGTGCTCAACGGGATCGCAGTCGCCGAGCGCAGCTTCGTGGGCGCGGGCGCCGTCCTGACCGCGGATACCGAGGCGGACGGCGTCTACCGGGGCAACCCCGCCCGGAAATCCGGGCTGGGCTCGTCCCAGGTCAGCGGGGGATGAAACCGCCCGCCGCGGGCGACGGCGGCGTCCCCGGCATCGCGACGACGGTCAGTGGCAGCTTTCGGGAAGCCGGGCCGCCGCCGAGCGCATCAACGCGCCAAAGTCGGCCCCGTTCATGTGAACGAGGGTCTTGTGGTCGCCCGCCTCGAAATACACGTCCGCCCTCCGGCCGAGCTCTTCGTCCCATAGAGTGCTGATCCCGTAGGCCGCGCCGACCGGCGGAACCGCGCCGGGCTGGCAGTCGGCGAACAGGGTGCCCAGCGTGCTCTCGCTCACGAGCGCGAGATCGTCCGCGACGGCCTCGCCGAGCTCCTCGACGTCCAGGTGGTGGTTCGCCGGAAGCACGGCCATCAGGTAGCCGGAATTGCCCTTCAGCACCACCGCCTTCGCCACGCGGTCGGGAGCGACGTGGGCGCTGTGCGCCGACTCCATGCACGAGCTGCTCGCATCGTGCGGCACGGGATCCCAAGGGAGCTGCCGTTCAGCGATGTACTTCTGCAACCGGTTGGCGATCGACATGACAGCCTCCTTTCGTCGGAAAGCCGCCCCGAGCATTCATGACACGGCCAGGAGCGCAGGCAATTCAAGCCTGCTCCGGCGCCGGGGAAGCGACGTGAGGTGCGTCAATCGAGAGCGAAAAATGGCCGCCGGAGGGGCCGGCTAGGTACGCGGGTGAAAGCGGCCTTCCGAGTTCGGCAATGCGTCCTCGTCCTCGTCCACGAGGTCCTCCCCGGCGGACGGCGGCAGCTTCGCGATGATCGCCTCGATCATCTGGACGTGCTCAGCCTCCTCCTCCCGCAGCTCCTCGAACAGCGCCTTCACGTCCGGCTGGGTCACGTAGCGCAGCGCCTGGTCGTAGAACGCGTAGGCCTTCTTCTCCGAGGACAGCGCGACCCAGTACGCCTTGAGCGGGGACATGTTCCGTTCGGTCGCGCCGACCTCGGGGGCCTCCACGTCGAAGATGTCGTCGAGCTTCACCTTCGGGGGCGTGTCGCCGAACAGCGCGACGCGGCGCTCGGCGATCTGGTCGCCGTGCTTCGCCTCGTTGACGGCCATCGATTCGAACACCGAGCCGGCGTCTTCGCCGTAGCCGGTTCCGAGCTGCTCGGCGAACAGGGTGTAGCGCCTGTGCGCCTCGACCTCGATCAGGGTGGCGAGATCGAGGGCGTCCATCAGGGTGAGCTTCGAGTAATCGAGTCTTGTCGACATGGGGTCTCTCGCTTCAGTACGGCGCGCCCCGCCGCCGGAGCGCGAGCCTTTTCGGTGAATGTGGGTTCAATCGACTGTTCCTGCCAGGAAAGACGGTATCACCGCGCCGATCATGGGGTCAAAGCAGCGCCTCGCGCGTGCCTCCGAACGCGAGCCGTGGGCTTCCCGGGAATTCTGGCAAACTCGTGGGGAATCGGAAAGGAGAGCCGGATGATCACCACCATCGTCACGTTCCGACTGCCGGCCCGCCTGACGGTCGACGAGGCCAGCGCCATATTCCAGGGGACGGCGCCGCGCTACCAGTCGCAGCCCGGGCTCATCCGCAAGTACTACGTGCTATCCGAGGACGGCATGACCGCCGGCGGCGTCTACCTCTGGCAGTCCCGGCAGGATGCGGATGCCCTGTACACCGATGCGTGGCGGGAATTCGTCTCGGGCAAGTACGGTGCCCCTCCCCAGGTCGTTTACATGGAAAGCCCCGTGATCGTCGACAACCCGACGCAGCGGATCATCGTCGGGTGAACCGGCCGGCGAAAGTTGGCGTGCCCACGGCGTTCCAGGACTGCTACCCGGAGAAATTCAGCCACTGCTACGGTTGCGGCAGGAGCAACCCGCACGGCCATCGCCTCAAGAGCTACTGGGACGGCGAGGAGACCGCCGCACGGTTCACGGTCCGCCCCGAGTTCAGCGGCGGCGTGCCCGGCCATGTCTACGGGGGCATGGTCGCGTCCCTCCTGGATTGCCACGGGACGGCATCGGCGGCGGCCTTTGCCTACCGGGCGGCGGGCCGGGAAATGGGCGACGGCGGGGAGTTCATGCGCTTCGTCACGGCCTCGCTGGCGGTGGACTTCCTGCGCCCGACGCCGATCGGCGTGGAACTCGAGATCAGGGGCCGGCTTCGGAGCATCGACGGACGCAAGGTGCAGGTGTCGCTCTCGCTGAGCGCGGAAGGCCGGGCGTGCGCGACGGCGGAGATGCTGGCCGTTCAGTTTCGGGAGTGACGTCCCGGCCAGGAGCGGACATTCGCCGACATGGAGTTTGTATTCCTGCCGGTCAGGAGCGATGGTCGTTGCGTGCGCGACATTCCTGGGGATGCGCTCCGTGACTTCCTTCTTCAGAAGGTCGCATGCTGCATCATCACGAAAGAGAGCGCGACACGGCAGATGCCTCAAGAGCGGGCCGCCACCTCTGTCGCCGTGCCGACCATGGCCGCGTTCGGCATCTTCATTGCCAGAACGTTGTACGCCGGCACAGGCGCTTGAATCCCCTTCAAGGTCAGTTCGCCCACGAGTTCGGCCACGACCTTGCCTTCCACGCGTGCATGAACGCGCTGCGAGACGAGCACCTGCCCCGCCGCCGCCTGCGCGCAAAGGCGTGCCGATAGATTGCAGACGGCCCCGATGACACCGTAATCCTTGCGCCCCTCGAAGCCGATCGTGCCGATGGTGGCGTAGCCCTGTGCAATCCCGATTCCCGCCCCCACCCCGTGGCCGAGCTTTTGCCAGGATTCGGCGAGTTGTAGGACGCGGTCACGCAGTTCCACTCCGAAACTCACGGCCGCGAGAGCCGCGTCCGGTAAGGGCATGGGATCATTGAAGATGACCATCACGGCGTCGCCTGCGAAGTGCTCGATGGTGCCTTGGTGCCTTTCGACGAGGCGGCCGACTTCCGCGTGGAATGCGCGAAGGACGCCGAGGACGTCCTCGGGTTCGGCCGTCTCCGAAAACGCCGTGAATCCGCGCAGGTCTACGAAGACGATGGTCACTTCGCGCCGGCGCGTGGCGAGAGGGTCGTCAAGTTGACCCGCAGCGATCAGTTCCGAGACCTTGGGCGAGAGGAACCGCTTGAGGCGCGCGAGGCGCGTGCGCTCCTCCCGCATGCGCACGCCGAGGCCGATTGACAGGAGCACGCCCTCGAGAGTGCCTCCGAGCCATACCCCGATTTCCGTGAAGGCGCTCTGCGGAAACAGGCCCATTCCCGCGGCGATTGTCACGAATATTCCAATCGCGAAGCTGAGGGTGCCGGCGAAGAAATACCTTCCCCACGGATGCCGGCGCACCAGTGAAACGATGGCAATGGCGAGCACGACCGATATGGGGACGATGCCCAGCATGTCGAAGATCGGATGATGCGCTATCGAGTAGTCGAACAACGGTAAGGTTGCAGCGACCACGAAGATCGCGGTCAAGGCATTCAGCAACCAGTCGATGCGGCGGTAGTGAGTGCGTGTGTCGAGAAAATGACGCGTGAACTGGAAGTGCCCAACGACTGACAACGGATTCGCGATGAACGGGAAGTAGTATGTCCACGAGGGGTGCGAGGGCCAGGCGAAAATGTGCAGGAACGGAAGGCCAATGATCGCCAATCCGCCCAATAGGTGCATCGCGTAATAGGGATAGCTTGCCTCCCGAACCAGTGCAAACACCCCGAGGTTGTAGAGGATCAGCACGGTTAGCGACCCAATGAAGAATGCGCGCACGCCCATGCCGGATCGTTCACTCACCCTTACCTTCTCCGGATCCCAGGTGAAGAACGACAGCCCGGCCACGGGCGAGAAGCGGAAGTCGGATTCGAGCCGCGCAAAAACGGTAACGCGAGATTCGGGCAGTTGTTCTATCGAGATGAACCCGGCATCGATTGGAATGTCGTTGCTAAGTATCAGGGTGCTGCCATTGCTCCGTGATGCGAGAGTTCCCCGCATCTGGCGATCGACGAGCTTCCCGTCACGGACGATGTAGTACTCGACGCGCTCCCAGATGTAGTTGTTGACAAGCACGCGGCCCGGGGACGACGCCGCGGGCATCTCGAATCGGGCCCAGATTCGACTGGGCCCGGCACCGGGTTCGTAGGCCTTGTCGACGAGCCGCACCCACCCTGTGTCGTCGCGGGAAACCGCCTCAAATGGCTTGTCGCCGTCAACCCGGTAGTAGACCTGCTCGCGGATGCGTGCGATCCGTGCATCGTCCACGTCAAGGAGCCCTGCCGAAGTGAATTGGGGCAGGAGAACAGCCAGAACCTGAATGGCACGGGCCGCAATGCCGGCTACGAGCGCGATGAAACGGGCATCACCTGACGAGACGTTTCCGAGAGCTGGATGCCGACTGCCAGCACTGCGCTCCGTTGACTCGACGCCCATCGCCCTCTCCGGGACTGGCCCATTTTTCGCCGGATGTTATGGACAATGCGACGACATTACAAGCAAGCGTAGAGATTCTCCTGTTAGGGCACGGGCGGTCGGGGGCTTGGATTACTTGGGCATCAGTCGTCGGGTAGGGTCCTTGCCACGCGCCTCGGCCGCGAAGCCATCGCGCCCGGACGCTCAATTCAGTCGTTGGCCGACTGTCCGCTTCGGGTCATCTGCGGCCGTTCGCATCTGGTGTGGCAATCGCGGCACCCACAGACCGGGACCAACTACTTGATTGCACTGGCGAACCCAGATGGTTCGTAGGCGGGACCTAGCGTAGCGCATTAGCTTCTCAAATCAGCCACTTGCAGCGCTTGCCAAACCAATCTCAACCAGTCTGACCCAAGCGGAATCAACGGTGGTTCAGGGGGTATGAGCGTCTGCGGTTCCTACAGCTTCAACCAATACAAAGATCCGCGTTCGGCCACTTCCGGTCATTCGGGCAGTGCTCCCAATCCAAGGGGGCCCCTGCCAACCGCCCCCGTGAATGCCACTACAATGAATGCCCTTTCCTGTCTGCGTTCGACGATGCTCCTCCGCGCCGCCGTCTTGGTCGCCTTCGCGTTGCTTTGTGGCTGCGCGTCAGTGCGTTCCCCCAGTGGGCCTGCGGCTATGTCTGATTCCGATGCACAGATTCGCGCCACGCTGTCCGCGCTCAATTCCGCCTGTGCTGCGCGCGATGTTGACGCCTTCTTGGCGCTCTTTGATCCGAGTGATGAGATTCTGTTCGTGGGCTCCGACAAGGGCGAAGTGTTCCACGGCCGCGAGGCGATCCGCGGTTTCATGAAGAGGCTCTACGGACTGCCCTTCGTTTTCGCGTTCGACCTGGAAAAGGTGACGGTTCGTCAGGAGGGCGATCACGGCTGGGTGTTCGTGGATGGAAACATGATTCGGACCGGTGACCGCGGCAAGGCGGCCGGCAAGACGGGAACGGGGCCCTACCGCTTCTCGATCACGATGGTGAAGCGCGATTCGGGGTGGAAGTGGCAATTGTTCAATGGGTCGGTCCCCGGTTCCGAGTAAGGATGTCGTTCATGCGTCCGATTCCGAAGTGTTGGCGCGTGACTGCTGCGGGTCGGAAGCAGCCCTTCGCGAAACCTCCCGCCCAATGAAAAGGGGCCAGTCTTTCGACTGGCCCCTTCGTGCAACTGGCGCGCCCGGCAGGATTCGAACCCACGACCCCCTGGTTCGTAGCCAGGTACTCTATCCAACTGAGCTACGGGCGCGAAGTTTTCAATTATAGCAAAGCCCGCCCCCGCGGCCAAACGCAGCTCCGCAGCCCGCTCCCGCCCCCGCGCGGCGATTACACCGGAAACAGTAGCGACCCGAAGGCCCTGGAATCTAGTAAGGTCATTGTCGATTCCATCGAAAGAGCCGGGCCGCAGACCCGGGCGCGGCAGGAGGTCGGGCAAATTGGCAACCATCATGGGCGCACCCCTGAGCACCGATGCCGAGGGCACGGCGGCGAACCAGGTCCGTTCGGACCGCGTCGCGCTGCTGTACCGGCAGTCCTTCCCCGCCGTCTTCATCAGCCTGGTGGTGGCGACCATCCTGGGCGTCCTGCTCCTGCCTGCCGCGGACCCCGTCGCCGTCGGCATCTGGATGGCGGTCCTCGTCGCGACGACGCTCGCCCGTGTCGCCCTCTTCATCGCCTACCGCACGAAGGCGCCCGAGGGGCTGGCGCTGCTCGACTGGGAGCGCCCGTATTTCGTCTCGCTGCTGGCCTCGACCCTCGCCTGGGGCCTGGGAAGCCTGTGGATCGTGCCGAGGGACTCGCTGGTGCACCAGACGATGGCCCTCGTGATCCTCGTCGGCATGGCGGGCGGCGCGTTGTCGGTGTATTCGGCAATCCGTTGGCTCGCCATGGTGACCATCGTGATCGTCCTGCTGCCGACGACGCTCTGGGTGGCGACGCACGGTGGCTGGCCTGGCACGCTCCTCGCCATGGCCGTGATCCTCTTCTGTCTTTCGGCCCTCCGCGCGACGACGGTGCTCTCGCACGCCCTGCAGCAGAACTTCGAGATGACCCACGCCCTCCGGCGCGCCAAGGAGGACGCCGAGCGGATCGCGAGCATCGACTCGCTCACCGGCCTCACCAACCGGCGCGCGTTCCTCGAGCGCGCCGAGGCGCCCTTCCAGTTCTGCAGGCGCAACGGGCTGCCGATCTCCGCCATCATTCTGGATCTCGACCACTTCAAGCAGGTCAACGACACCCGCGGGCACGCCGCGGGCGACGTCGCGCTCCGGCACGTCGGCAAGCACATCGAGTCGAGCCTTCGCATCTCGGACATGAGCTGCCGCTGGGGCGGCGAGGAGTTCGTCACGCTCCTCCCCGGCTCCTCGCTGGAGGAGGCCGCGTGGGTGGCCGAAAAGCTCCGCTCGACCATCGCGGCCATGCCGGTGCCGGCGTCGGGGGGCAACTTCTCCATCACCGCGAGCCTCGGGGTGGCCGAAGGACAGGCGACGCTGGACGCACTCGTCCACCGCGCCGACCTGGCGCTCTACCGTGCCAAGCGCAGGGGCCGCAACTGCGTCGCCTCCGACGAGGGCGGCGGCGAGGAACCCCTGGACCGTTCGGCCGTCTAGCCCTGCCTGAGCGTCTCGACGGTGTCGAGCGCGCGGTTGCGGATCTCGCCGCGCCGCCCCTCGTGCGCGATGGGCGCGTCGGGAAGGATGAGCCACTTCATGAGGTCGCGGATCGACAGCACGCCCAGGGGCTTGCCGCCCTCGGCGACGAGCATGTGCCGGTAGCCGTGCTCGATCATGATGCGCAGCGTCTCGACGATCGACTCCGCCGGGGCCACGCTGCGTACGTCGGGCGACATTACGGCCGACATGGGCGTGGACTTCGGGTCGCGCCCCTGCCGCACCACCCGGCGCATGAGGTCGCGCTCCGTGAAGATGCCCGCCATGGCGCCTGCCGCATCGCGAACGAGCACGGAGCCGAGGCCCTTCTCGTCCATCAGCGCCACCGCCTCCGCGACGGTCGCCGTGGAAGCGACGGAAAGAAGCCCGGGGCCCGACTTGCCCTTGAGGATGTCTCCTACCGGTCGGTCGATCATTTCTTGTTCTCCTCCTGGAATTGAGCCTCCCAATCCTACCCTTCCGGGCGCAAACTGAGGAGCGCTTCCCGGCCGATCTCCGATGAGCGAACGCCCCCGACCCGATCGCCGCTCCGCCCTCAAGGGGCTGGCCGCGTGCGCGCTCGCCGCGGCCTGCCCGGCCACCGCCCGCGCGGCCCCGGCCCCGATCCCGGAGCGCCCGATTCCGGCCACGGGCGAGCGCATCCCCGCCGTCGGCATGGGTACCTGGCTCACCTTCGACGTGGCGCCCGGGTCCGGGCGCGATGCCCGCCTGGCGGTGCTGAGGGAGTTCTTTGCGGGGAGCGGCACGCTCCTCGACTCCTCGCCCATGTACGGCTATGCCGAGGCGGCCCTCGGCGAGCTGGTCCCCAAGGCCCGGCCGGCGAAGGTCTTCAACGCCACGAAGGTGTGGACGCCGACGCGGTACCTGGGCGTGAGGCAGATGGAGGAGTCGTTCGTCCACTGGGGCGTCAAGCGCTTCGACCTCATGCAGGTGCACAACATGCTCGACTGGGAGACGCACCTCGCCACGCTGAAGGAGTGGAAGGCGGCCGGGCGCATCCGGTACCTGGGCATCACGACGTCGCATGGAAGGCGGCATGACGCCCTCGAGGCCGCGATGCGCCGCGAGCGTTTCGACTTCGTGCAGTTCTCGCTCAGCTTCGCCGACCGCGACGCGGAGAAGCGCCTGCTGCCGCTGGCGGCGGAGCGCGGCGCGGCCGTCATCGTGAACCGCCCGTTCGACGGCGGCGACCTGTTCGGCAAGGTGAAGGGCAAGCCGTTGCCGGGCTGGGCACGCGAGATCGACTGCGCCAACTGGGCGCAGGTGTTCCTCAAGTTCGCGATCTCGCACCCGGCCGTCACCTGCGCCATCCCGGCGACGACGAACCCGGACCACATGCGCGAGAACGTGGGAGCGCTCGCCGGGCGGCTTCCGGACGCCGCCCTTCGCCGGCGGATGGCCGCCGACTTCGACCGCCTTTAGCCGCGCCCGTCCCGTTCGAGCCCGCCGCCTTCGTCCTCAAGGGCTGACTTTTCCTCTAACATCGGGGTCCTCCGAATCCCCCGGCTGCGCTCCCCGATGGCGAGTCCCCTCCTGCGACAACGGCTGCGTTCACCTTCGCTCCTCGTCGCCCCCGGCATCTTCGAAATGGTTTCGCTGCGCCTCGCGAACGCCTTCGGCTTCGAGGCGCTCTACATGACCGGTTACGGCACCGTGGCCTCGCACCTGGGCCTTCCCGATGCCGGCCTCGCCACCTACACCGACATGGTCGCGCGCGTGAAGGCCTTCGCCTCGCAGGCCGCCGCCCCGCTCATCGCCGACGGCGACACGGGCTATGGCGGCCTCCTCAACGTGCGCCACACGGTGCGCGGCTACGAGGAGGCGGGCGCCTCGGCCATCCAGCTCGAAGACCAGGAGTTCCCGAAGAAGTGCGGCCACACGCCGGGCCGGCGCGTGATCCCGGCCGAGGACATGGCGAGGAAGATCCGTGTGGCCGTCGAGTCGCGCTCCTCCCCCGACTTCCTCGTGATCGCGCGCACCGACGCGCGCACGTCGCTCGGCCTGGACGAGGCGCTCAGGCGCGGCGAGGCCTACGCGAAGGCCGGCGCCGACGTGCTCTTCATCGAGTCGCCGGAGAGCGAGGAGGAGATGCGGGCCATCGGCCGCGCCTTCGACCTTCCGCTCGTGGCCAACATGGTCGAGAAGGGCCGCACGCCCGTGCTCCCCAGGGCGGACCTGGAAGCGATCGGCTACCGCCTCGCGATCTTCCCAATCGCGGCGATGCTCGCCTCCGTGCAGGCGATGGCGGGCGTCTACGGCCACCTGAAGGCGACGGGCTCCACCACGGGATGCCCGCAGCCGCTCTACGATTTCGGCGACCTGTCGCTCCTCATGGGGTTCCAGGACGTCTGGGATTTCGACAAGGACCACGCGGGCTGATCCGCCCGCGAAACGACGGAGGATTGACCCGATGAGCCCGAAGCGCCCGTTCGCCGCCCTCGCCTGCCTGCTGCTCGCCTTCGCCGGAAGCGCACTTGCCGACTACCCCGACCGCCCCATCCGCCTCATCGTCCCGTTCGCGCCGGGCGGCGTGACCGACACGAGCGGGCGCCTCATCGCCGAGGGCCTCTCGAAGCGCCTCGGCCAGCAGGTCATCGTGGAGAACAAGCCCGGCGCCTCGGGCAACATCGGGACGCAGTCGGTGGCGGTGGCCTCGCCCGACGGGTACACGCTCGTCCTCGCCTACGACGGCACGATGGTCATCAACCCGCATGTCTTCCCGAAGATCCCCTTCGACACGCTCAAGGACTTCGCGCCCGTGGGCAAGATCGGCGACGCGACGCTCCTCATCGTCGCCCACCCCTCCTTCCCGGGCCGAACGCTCAAGGACGTGATCGAGATCTCGAAGAAGGACCCGAAGGGCCTTTCCTACGGCACCTCCGGCATCGGCAACACGCCGCACCTCGCGGGCGAGCTGCTCAACCTGAAGACCGGCGCGAAGCTCGTGCACGTCCCCTACAAGGGCGGCGGCCAGGCGATGACCGACGCGCTGGGCGGCAACATTCCGCTCGTCTACACCGCCGTCGCGGGCGCGTTCACCCACCTCAAGTCCGGCAAGCTCGTGGCCATCGCGGTCTCGTCGCGCACGCGCGCCCCCTCGCTGCCGGACACGCCCACCTTCATCGAGTCCGGCGTCCCCGACTTCGAATCGGTCTCCTGGGTCGGCATCCTCGCGCCGGCCAGGACGCCGCGCGCGGTGGTCGACAAGCTGAACGCGGAGCTCAATGCCCTCCTGCGCGCGCCCGAGGTCGTCGAGCGGCTCTCGACGCTCGGCATCGTCGCCACGCCAGGCACGCCCGAGCAGTTCGGGGAGCAGATGAAGAACGACCTCGCCAAGTACGGCGAGGTCGTGAAGGCCGCCGGCATCAAGGCCGACTAGCGCCCGCCGCTAGCTGCACGCCGCGTACGGGCTTCGAAGCTCCGTGCGCGTGATCGACTTCGTGACGGGCGTCCCGTTGACCGTGTAGGTCATGACGCCCGCCGCGCCGGTCGTGAACGTGAACCGCATCGTGCCGACCTGGGTGGCGCTCGCGCTCGGCGAGAAGGGCACGGCGTTGAAGGCCGGCCCCGTCGTCCGGTAGAGCTCGCCCAGGTACGACCCGTCCGGCTGCCGCACGCCGCTCGACATGACGAGCCACATGTCGCGCCCGAGGGAGTCGTAGGTGTAAAGCGTCGCGAAAAGGATGTTGTCCTGGTGCGCGATGTTGACGCCCCAGCCCGGCTCGCTCGCGGTCCACCACAGGTCCTGGTAATTGGCGAGCGAGGCGCGCGAGGAGGTCGTGAACGCGCAATTGGCCGCCCGCGACCCGTACACGAACTTCTGGATGACCTTCGTCACGCTCGTCCCGTTGAAGCTGTACTGGAGCGTCGCCGTGCCCGAGCTGCCGAAGCTGACCGACATGGTCCCGACCGCCGAGGCGGTGGCCCCGGCGAAGGGCGACGCGTTGAAGGGCGAGCCGGTCGTGCGGTAGAGCGTGCCGGCGAAGGTGGTTCCGTCCGGCTGCTGAGCGCCCTCCGACATCACGAGCCACAGCGGCTGCCCCGCCGCGTCGTAGGTGTAGAGCGTGGCGAACAGGATGGTCCCCTGGTGGCTGAAGTTGATGCCCCAGCCGTTCTCCGTCGGGCTCAGGTTCCACCAGAGGCCCGTGTAGTTCGACCCGGTCGACCCACCCGAGGTCGTGGCCGTGAGGGAGATGTCGTCGATGAAGAAGTTCGTGATGTTCGTTGCGTCGGTCGTCGCCGTGAACACCAGCCACACGGTCTGCCCCCGGAACGCCGACACGTCGTAGGACCCGCTCTGCGTCCAGCCGCTCGTCCGGTTCACGTTCGAGAGCGTGGCGAGCGTCGCGAGGCGCGCGCCCGTCGAGGCGCTCGCGATCGAGACGGTCATGACGTCGTAGGCGGGCGCGGAGGTCGATTCGTCGGTGCCGATGTAGTACCAGAACCGGAGCGAAGCCTGCGTCGCATCCGCCGGGATCGTCACCTCCTTGTACAGCAAGTCCGTGCCGCTGTTGTAGCCGCCCAGCCACGCGTACCACGACCCGGAATGGGCGACCGTCGCGTCCTGGTAGATGATCGGGTCGCCGCCCGTGGCGGATTGGCTCCAGCCCGCGGTGCCGGATTCGAACCCCGGGTTCGACACGAGGTTGGTGGAGGAGGTGACCGGGGGCTGCTGGCTCACCGTGAAGGACTGCCCGGCGATCGCCAGCGTCCCGGTGCGTGCGCTTCCCGAGTTGGCGGCGACCGCGTAGGAGACGGTCCCGCTTCCGCTTCCGCTGCTGGAGCTCGTGAGCCAGGAGGCGTTGCTCGTCGCGGACCACGCGCACCCGGCGGAGGTGGTCACGCTCACGGCGCCCGTCGTCGCGCCGGACCCGACCGTCACGCTCGTCGGCGAAAGCGCGTAGGTGCACGTGGTGGCCGCGGGGTTCAGGTACCGCGCGATCGCCGGATACGCCTGGTCGAAGCGCGAGTAGTAGTCGCGAAGGCTCGAGCCCGACGCGGTGCAGCTCGACGGCCCGCCGAGCAGGCCGCCGCGGAGCCGGTACTCCGAGGCCGGCTGGCCCACGGCCGTGAATATGCCGGACCCGCTGCTTCCGCCTTCGGTGACGCCGGTGGCCGTGGAGTTCCAGCTGGCGATGAGGAAGCCGTTGGACGAATCGATGGGCGACCCGAAGCCCCCCATGGTGCCGAGGCTGACCTTCTTGAGGTCGCCCGCCGGGTGGTGGATCGCCGTCAGCGCGACCCCCGAAGATAGCGTCGCGGAATCCCAGCCGGCGAATACCGCATTCGTCGGCGGGGAGCCGTTCAGCCGCAGGAGCAGCACGTCGGACAGCGAGTCCGCATACAGCAGGGTCGCGCCGCCGGCGAGCTGGACGTAGCTCGAGCTGGTGCCGCCCGACCCGCAACCCGAGCGGTCGTAGAACCAGTGCGTGGTCAGCGTGCTCGCCGAGGCCTGGGTGCTGATGCAGTGATTGGCGGAATAGAAGTAGGGCGTGAGCGCGCCGCCGGACGAGTTGAGGAGCGTGCCCGTGCAGAGGTAGGTGCCGCCGCTCTGCCCATCCGAGAAGGTCATCCTCGCCACCGCGCGGCCGGCGCTCGCGAGCGCTGTGTCGCTGGCCGACCGGCAGATCAGGTCGACTTCGCAGGCCTGGGCCGCCTTGACGAGGGACTCGAGATTCGAGGCGGCGGGGCTGGCGAACAGGTGCGAGACCTGCCCGACCGAGAGGGACACGGCGCCGGTCCACGTGCCGGCCGGAACGAACACCTCGACGATCGCAGTGTCGCCCTCCAGCACCGGGCTCCACCAGGTCCCGCCGTCGACGGGGACGTCGGCCGCGGTGAAGGGCCCATAGACCGTGCCCGGGACCTCGCGCCCCGCGAAGCGGATCTCGGTGCCCGCGGGAAGCGCTCGCGCGTCCAGGCCCACGCGCAGCGCGTGCGCGCCCGGCGACTGGACCTCCCACTGCGCCGCGAGTCCGTCGGGCACCGGCTCCCACGACAGCCCGGCGGCGCCCGCGGCGGGCTGGGAGGTCACCTCCCGCCCGATGCCGATCTGCAGGCGCTTGTGGAACGAGGCCGCGTTCGCCTCGCGGACGGCTTCGATCTCGTCGGAATCGGCCAGGTCCAGGGCGACGCGACTCGCTCGCCCGGCACCCGGTTCCAGCCGGAAGGTTTCCACCCGGCCCGATTTTCCGGCGCCCGGCATCGTGGCAAACGAGATCGAGTCCGCGAAGGCCATGGGGGCCCAGGCGAGCGCGAGCGATACGAGCAGCGTCCGGGCGATCGAAAGCGGTGAATTCATGAGGGTTGCCCCCAGTGGCGGAGATTTCATTGGACGATCCCGACGATGCATCGCGGCAGACGCGGAACCCGTCGCGGGCCGACGGGGCGATACTACTCCTTCATGCGTGCCGGCAAGGCGAAGCGGCCGGCCTGCGCGGCGGGCAGCTCAGGCCGAGACGATCCTGTCGCCCCCGGCGGCGCTCGCCGCGCCGAGCGCGGCGTCGACGCGGTCGACGAGCGCCCCGGCATCGTCCCCCTCGTGCCACACCACGTGCCCGAAGCTCGCCGTGACCGTCGCCGCGACGATCCCGGGCGTGGCCGCCGCGAACGCCACGCGGATGCGGTCGGTGATGCCGGCCGCCCGATCCGAGGGCGTGTGCGGTAGTACCAGCATGAAGCGGTTGTCGCCCACGCGGCAGGCCTGGTCGGTCTTGCGCGTGGCGCTGCACACGACGCGCGCGAAGCAGCGCAGGACGTCGTCGGCGTGCTCCTGGCCCAGGTCGCGCGCGATGCCCTCCAGCCCGTCGATGGAGGCGAGAACCACGCACAGGGGCCCGCCGTAGCGGCTGGCGCGGTGGACTTCGCCGGCCAGCGCCTGGTTGAAGGCGCGCCGGTTGCCGAGCCCCGTGATGCGGTCCACGAAGGACATCACGCGCACCTGCTCGTCCCGCGCGCCGAGCTCCGCCCTCGCAAGCTCCAGCTCGCGGCGCACGGCGGCCAGCTCGTTCGACAGGCGCACCACCGCCTTGCTCAGGTGCTCGATGTCGGCGGCCTCGCCTTCCCCCACGACTGCCCTAGGCTCTTCCTGGTTCACGGCCGGTCCCCTCCCCGAGGAATTCCCGGCGTGTCCCGGGAGGCTCTGCTACATTCTGCCCGATGAGCGCACGTGCCCACCAGCGCGCACTCTCGGCGCACGACCTGGAGGCGATCCTCGCGGTCACCAGCAAGCTGGCGGCCCCGTTCGACCTGCGCACGATGCTCTCCGAGGTCGTGAGCGCCGCCAAGCAGGTGCTGCAGGCCGACGGCGGCTCGGTGTGGCTCTACGACCCCGCGACCGACGAACTGATCCTGGAGGTCGCCACGGGCATCGAGCCGCTGCGCGTGCCCGCCGGCACCGGCATCGTGGGCGCCTGCGCGCGCGACCGCCGCATCATCAACGTCCCCGACTGCTACGCCGACCCGCGCTTCAACCCGGACGTGGACAAGCGCTCCGGCTACCGCACGCGCTGCATGCTCACGCTTCCCCTCGTCGACCACAAGGACGTGCTGGTGGGCGTGATGCAGGTGCTCAACAAGGCCGACGGGGTGTTCGACGCGGACGACGAGGCCCTCGCCACGTCGCTCGCGGCGCAGTGCGCGGTGGCGCTTCAGCGCGTGCGCATGACCGAGGCGCTCATCGAGGGCGAGAAGATGCGCCAGGAGCTGGAGATGGCGCGCGTGGTGCAGATGAGCACGCTGCCGGCGACCATGCCCTCGCTTCCCGGCTACGACGTCTACGGCATGTGCCGCCCCGCGGGGCTCACCGGCGGCGACACCTTCGACCTCGCTGCCCTCGGGCAGGGGCTCCTCGCGGTGCTGGGCGACGCCACCGGCCACGGCATCGCCCCCGCCCTGTCGGTCACGCAGATGCAGGCGATGCTCAGGATCGCCTTCCGCCTGGGCGCGGACCTCGAGACGGCGTTCGTGCAGGTCAACAACCAGCTCGCGGACACGCTGCCCGGCGACCGCTTCATCACCGCGTTCATCGGGCTGCTCGACGTCTCGACGCACCGGCTGCGCTTCCACAGCGGCGGGCAGGGCCCGATCCTGCACTTCCACGCGGCCACGGGCGAGTGCACGCGGCACAAGCCCACGAGCTTTCCGCTCGCGGCGATGCCCCTCACGACGCTGCGGCCCGCGGTCACGCTCGAACTGCAGCCCGGCGACATCCTGGTGCTCCTCTCCGACGGCATCTACGAGTATGCGAACGCCGCGATGGAGGAGTTCGGCGAGGAGCGCGTGCGGGAGGTGCTCGCCGCCCGCCACGCGGGCCCGGCCTCCGCGCTGGGCGCGGCCATCCTCGAGGCGGTCGAGTCCTTCGCGCGCGGAGCCCCGCAGGAGGACGACATGACGATCGTGCTGGTGAAGCGCGAGGACGCGCCGTGAGCGAGGAGCGCGCCTTCGGCCGGAGCTTCGACTCGCTCGAGGAGATCTTCGAGTTCACGTCCGGCTACTTCGCGCGCGCGGGCGTGGATCCGCGCCTGCTCCCCTCCGTCGACTTCGCGGTGGAGGAGCTTTTCACGAACATGGTCAAATACGGCGCGGTGGCGGATCCGGGGACGAAGGTGCGGATCGGGATCGAGCCGGTGAAGGGCGGGGTGCAGGTGACGCTCACGGACTCCGGCGTGGAGCCCTTCGACGTGACCCGCGCGCCCGACGCCGACGTGAACCTGCCCATCGAGCAGCGCAGGCCCGGCGGGCTGGGGATCCACCTCATCCGCCGGCTGGTGGATTCCTGGGACTACGAATATTCGAGGGAGCGGCGCGAAAGCCGGATAAGATTCCGAAAAACGCTGGCCGGGACACCGGCGGCAGGCACGGCGTCGACGATGGGGGGGGCGTGATGCTGGCGATCGAGCAGGGCGCGCAGGGGGTGGTGGTGATCACGGGGCGGCTGGACGCCGCCCAGTGCCCGGCCGCCCAGTCCTTCCTCGACCGGGTCCAGGGGACGGTCACCCTCGACTGCGGAGGGCTCGACTACATCTCGAGCGCCGGCCTGGGAGTCCTGCTGAAGACGCAGAAGCGGCTCCTCGCCTCGGGCGGCAAGCTCCGCCTCGCGGGCGTCAACCGCCACCTGCAGGACATCTTCCAGTACTCCGGCTTCGACCAGATCTTCGAGATCGAGCCGGCCCGGTAGCAGCCACGACCGCCAACTTTCCGGACGCCTGCGTGTAATTGTGGAAAGGGACCACGACCAGGTGCTGGTGGAAGCCTGCCGCAACGGCGACCGGGGCGCGTTCGGAACGCTGGTGGCGCGCTACCAGGGGCCGGTCTACAACGCGGCCTACCGGGTGCTCGGCAACGCGGACGACGCCGCCGATACCGCCCAGTCGGTGTTCCTGAAGGTGGCGGAGCGGCTGCACGAGTACGATAGCCGGTTCAAGTTCTTCAGCTGGCTGTACCGGATAGCGGTGAACGAATCGCTGAACCTCCTGCGCAGGAACGGCCGCGAGGAGCCGCTGGACGAGGAGATGGACATCCCGGGCGCGGACAGCGCCAACCCGGAATGGCAGCTGGGGGAAGCGCAGCTCTCCCGGCAGGTGCAGGCGGCGCTGATGCGGTTGAAGGACGACGACAGGGTCGTGGTCACGCTCAGGCACTTCTCGGAGTGCAGCTACCGCGAGATCGGCGAGATCCTGGGGTTGGACGAGAAGACGGTGAAATCGCGCCTGTTCGAGGCGAGGCTCCGGTTGAGGGGGCTGCTCAAGGACCTGCACGGAAACGGACCATGAACGATCGCGAACTCGAGAACCGGATGCATGCGGTGCTGGACGGCGAGGCCTCCCCCGAGGAGGCCCGGGAGCTCGAGCGCGTCCTGTCTGCCGACCCCGCCGCCCGCGCCCGGTTCGACGACCTGACCCGCCTTTTCCGCGACCTGGGCCGGGTGCCCCGGGCGCAGCCCCCCGACGGATTCGGGGCAGCAGTCTTGGAAAGGGTGGCCCTGCGGCCGCCCCGGCGCGGCGGCTGGCGCCAACTTTTTTCCCGCTCGCGTGTAAGTGGGCAAGAGGCCCGGGGCTCAACTCCGGGAAATTCAACATGGACCCATCGGGAATCCCGGCCGGGCCATCACCTGGGAGGCGAACAAATGGCACAGCAAGGCAACGGCTCCAACAAGCGCATCTGGATCGGCACAGGCGTCGCCGCCGCGGCGGTTCTGTTCGGCGTCTACTACATCTCGGACTTCCCCGCCTCCCCGGACACCACCTCGGGCACGATCGCCCCGGCCCAGCGCTTCCGCGCCCAGCAACCCACGGCGGGTGACGTGAAGCTCGGCGACCAGGCGGGCACCTCCACCGGCCAGGTCAACCCGGGTGCCCAGACCGCCAACCAGGCCTCGTCCGAGGCCGCGAGCCAGGCTGCCAACCAGGCGCGCGTTTCCAGCGAAGCCCGTGTCGCGAGCGAGGCGGCCAACCAGGCGCGCGTCTCCAGCGAGGCCCGCGTAGCGAGCGAGGCGGCCAACCAGGCGCGCGTCTCCAGCGAAGCCCGCGTCGCGAGCGATGCCGCCAGCCAGGCTTCGAGCCAGGCAAAGCAGCATGCCGCGAGCGATGCCGCCAGCCAGGCTTCGAGCCAGGCGAAGCAGCACGCCGCGAGCGATGCCGCCAGCCAGGCTTCGAGCCAGGCGAAGCAGCACGCCGCGA
>JBBIJT010000005.1:24347-48351 GCA_037445795.1 Betaproteobacteria bacterium
GCCGCGAGCGATGCCGCCAGCCAGGCTTCGAGCCAGGCGAAGCAGCACGCCGCGAGCGACGCCGCCAGCCAGGCCGCCAGCCAGGCGAAGCAGCATGCCGCGAGCCAGGCGGCCAGCCAGGCCTCGAGCCAGGCCGCCAGCCAGGCGAAGTCGCAGGCCGCGAGCCAAGCCGCCAGCCAGGCGAAGTCGCAGGCCGCGAGCCAGGCGGCCAGCCAAGCCGCCAGCCAGGCCGCGAACAGCGCGGCGAGCCAGGCCTCGAGCCAAGCCGCCACGAAAGCCGCCAGCCAGGCCGCCAGCCAAGCCGCGAACCAGGCCGCCAGCAAGGCCTCCAGCGAAGCCATGAAGAAGTAATCTTCACCCGGCTTCAACGCACCACGCAGCCGCCGGCCCTCGGGCCGGCGGTTTGCATTTGGGGGCCGAGCCTATATGCTTCGCCGGTCCCGACGGCTCCGGAGATCCTCGATGCGCGCTCGATGGCTTTTCCCGCTGCTCGCCCTTGCGGCCGTCGGCGCCCTCGCCCACGAAGGCGAGCCTCCCGCCGCGGAGAACACCCTCGGGATGTCGTTCGTGGAGACGCCGGACCTGCGGCTCATCTACTTCGACTCCCTGCGCTACCTCGAGCCGCACACCATCCGCACGTTCACGAATTCGCTCGAGTGGCAGAAGCGCGTCCTGGGGTGGAAGCCGTGGGAGCCGACCACGGTGCTTCTGAAGGACCTCTCCGACTTCGGCAACGCCGCCGCGATGTCGGCGCCGCGCAACCTCCTCATCTTCGACATCGCGCCGCTGTCGCGCGCCTTCGAGACCTTCCCCGCCAGCGAGCGCATGTACTCGCTCATGAACCACGAGCTGGTCCACGTCTCCACCGGCGACGTGCACGCCGAGGAGGACCGCTTCTGGCGCCGGCTCTTCCTCGGCAAGGTCGCCGCCAACCGCGAGAACCCGGAGTCGCTCCTCTACAGCTACCTCACCGTCCCGCGATTCACCGCCCCGCGCTGGTACACCGAGGGCAGCGCCGTGTTCCTCGAGACCTGGATGGGCGGCGGGCTGGGCCGCGCGCAGGGCGGGTACGACGAGATGGTGTTCCGCGCCATGGTGCGCGACGGCGCCCGGTTCTTCGACCCGCTCGGGCTCGTCTCGCGCGGCACCAAGATCGATTTCCAGGTGGGTGCCAACGCCTACCTCTATGGCACGCGATTCTTCACCTGGCTCGCCTGGGCCCACACGCCCGAGAAGGTGGTCGCGTGGCTGCGGCGGGACGAGGGCAGCAGGCGCTACTACGCCGACCAGTTCGAGGCGGTGTTCGGCATGACCGTCGACCAGGCCTGGCGCGACTGGATCGCGTTCGAGAAGGGGTTCCAGGCGAAGAACCTGGCCGAGGTGCGCAAGCACCCGATCACGCCGATGCGCGGCCTCACGGCCGGTGCCGTCGGCTCCTCCTCGCGCGTCTTCCTCGACGAGGCGTCGGGCACGCTCTACGGCGCCTTCCGCTACCCCGGCACCGTTGAGCACGTGGGCGCTATCAACACGCGCGACGGGACCACCCGCCACATCGCCGACATCAAGCGGGCGATGCTCTACCGCGTCTCGTCGGTGGCGTGGGACCCGGCCAGCGGCACGATCTTCTTCACCAACGACAACCTCGCCTTCCGCGACCTCATGGCGGTGGACGTGAAGACGGGCGCGGAGCGGATGCTGCTCGAGGATGCGCGCATCGGCGAGATCGCGTTCAACCCCGCCGACCGCTCGATCATGGGCATCCGCCACGAGAACGGCTACGCCACGCTCGTGCGCATCCCGCACCCCTACGACAAGGCGGAGGACCTGCACACCTTCGGCTACGAGGACGTGCCCTACGACCTCGACATCTCGCCCGACGGGCGCCTGCTCTCCGCCTCGGTGAGCGAGGTGAGCACCGAGCAGTACCTCCGCGTGTGGGAGATCGACAAGGTGCGGGCCGGCGACATGAAGCCCCTCTCCGAGTTCCGCTTCGGCCAGTCGGTGCCGGAGAGCTTCGCGTTCTCGAGGGACGGCAGGTTCCTGTACGGCAGCAGCTACTACACGGGAGTGTCCAACATCTTCCGCTACGAAGTCGCCACGGGCGCGGTCGAGGCGGTCTCCAACGCGGAAACCGGCCTCTTCCGGCCGGTGCCTCTCTCCGACGGCCGGCTCGTCGTGCTCGAGTACACGGGCCAGGGGTTCGTGCCCGCCATCATCGATCCGAAGCCGCTGAAGGACCTGAGCGCCATCCGCTTCCTCGGCACGGAAGTGGCGGAGAAGCACCCCGTCGTGACGAAGTGGCAGGTGCCACCCGCCAGCACCGTCGACGACGAGAAGCTCGTCACGAAGCGCGGCATCTACGATCCGCCGCGCATGCTCGAGGTGAAGAACGCCTACCCCGTGCTGCAGGGCTACAAGGACTCCGTCGGCATCGGCTACCGCGTCAACATCGAGGACCCGATCCCGTTCGCGAGGCTCAATATCACCGCCGCCTTCACGCCCGACAAGGACTTGCCCAGAGGCGAGCGCGGTCACTTCGAGTTGAACTGGCGCTACCTCGGCTGGCGGGCCGACTTCTCGTACAACCGCTCGGACTTCTACGACCTCTTCGGCCCCACCAAGTCGAGCCGCAAGGGCTACGCGGTGAAGGGGGGCTACGACGACCTCGTGATCTACGACGAGCCGCGCAAGCTGGAGATCAAGTACGACCTGGCCTTCTACGACAAGATCGACACGCTGCCCTTCTACCAGAACGTCGAGGCCACCACCGACCGGCTGCTCACGGGCAAGGTCGCGCTGCACTACACCAACGTGCAGAAGTCCCTCGGCGCCGTGGACGACGAGCAGGGCTTCAAGGCCGAAGCCGTGGCGCTGGCCCAGCGGGCCGACGGCAAGCCCGTTCCCCAGTTCGCGGCCGGCTACGACCTCGGCTTCGCCCTGCCGCTCGCGCACTCCTCGGTGTGGCTGCGCGGCGCCGCGGGCGGGGCGCACGGCGACCGCGCGGACCCCTTCGCCAACTTCTACTTCGGCGGCTTCGGCAACAACTACGTCGACAACGGCGAAGTGAAGCGCTACCGCGAGTTCTACTCCCTGCCCGGCTTCGGCCTGAACGAGGTCGGCGGGAAGACCTTCGCGCGCCAGATGGTGGAGCTCAACATCCCGCCCTACGTATTCGAGTCGGCCGGGACGCCGGGCTTCTACCTCACGTGGCTGCGCCCGGCGGTTTTCGCGACCGCGCTGTGGACGGACCCGGAGAAATCGGCCTACCGCAAGGACTACGCGAGCACCGGCCTGCAGGTCGACCTCAAGTTCAGCATCCTGCACTGGTACGACATGACGCTCTCGGCCGGCTACGCGGTCGGCTTCCGCGAAGGCAAGCGCGCCGGCGACGAATGGATGCTCTCGCTCAAGATCATGTGACGGCGGGGCGCGCTCGCGATGTCGACTGACTTCCTCCTGCCGGCGGTCGTGGGGCTGCTGCCGGTGTCGACGTTCCTCGCCGCGCTCCTCTTCCTCGACAGCTACAAGCTGGTGAAGCTGCGCGCGGTGGTGGCGACGGTGGCGGCCGGGCTCGCGGTGGCGGGCGTGGGCTATCTCGTGAACGGCTGGGCCATGGAGGCGCTCGGCATCCCGGTACCGTCCTTCGTGCGCTACGTGTCGCCCTTCATCGAGGAGCTGCTCAAGGGGCTCGTGATCGTGGCGCTCATCCGCGCGCACCGCATCGGGTTCCTCGTGGACGCGGCCATCTTCGGGTTCGCCGTGGGCACCGGCTTCGCGATGGTGGAGAACCTCTACTACCTGCGCTCGTTCCCGGACGCGGGAATGGGCACCTGGATCGTGCGCGGCTTCGGCACGGCCATCATGCACGGGGGCGCCACGGCGATCTTCGGCGTGATGGGGCTCTCGATGCTGGAGCGCTCGCGCCGCGCGGACTTCGCGGCGTTCCTTCCGGGGCTCGCCGTCGCGGCCGTGCTGCATTCGGGGTTCAACCACCTGCTCATGACCCCGAAGCTCGCCACCCTGGCCACCCTCGTCGTGCTGCCGCCCCTCTTCCTCGCGGTCTTCCGCCGCAGCGAGAAGTCGGTGGGCGACTGGCTGGGCAAGGGGTTCGACGCGGACACCGAGATGCTCGGGCTGATCAACTCGGGCCGCCTCTCGGACTCCCCCGTCGGGCAGTACCTGCACACGCTCAAGGACAGCTTCCACGGCCCCGTGGTGGCCGACCTGCTCTGCTACCTCCGCCTCCACACGGAGCTCGCGCTACGCGCCAAGGGCATCCTCATGATGCGCGAGGCCGGCTTCGAGGTGCCGGTGGACGAGGCCACGCGCGAGAAGTTCGCCGAGATGGCGTACCTGGAGGGGAGCATCGGCCGGACGGGCCTCCTCGCCATTCAGCCCATGCTGCACATGAGCCACAAGGACCTCTGGCAGCTCTACATGCTCGGCAAGTGAAGTGGGGCGCCGAGGGCCGGGCTGCCTGCGTCGCCAGGCGTGTTGCGCAGCGCCCGGTCGCGCGCTAGGTCGGGTGGATGTCGATCGAGCGGAACGCGTGGCCCGTAGCCTTGAGCGCCAGCCCCGCCGCCTCGTCGACGGAACGGACGCTCTCCGCCTGGCACCCGCCGCACCGGAAAACCGGCACCTGGATCACGGCCTTGAACGGCTGCGAATTCGCGAGTTCCGCGACCACCTCCCGGCCAACGTGGCCGGTGGGCGCCGCGGGCAGCTCCTGGTCGCAACGGGGACAGTGATAGCGCTTCCTGAGGAGCCCCTTCTTCGTCGCGCTCGGGATGCCCTGGAAGTTGTCGGTGCTCGCGATCAGGTCCATCAATTGCGCGGAGAACGAGAGGCTGGCGAAGCGCTTGTGCCCCTGGGCGCAGGCAACATGCGGCATCTCGCTGATGGTGAGCCTCAGGTCGCCTTCTTCCCCGTGGAACGGGTCGTGAACGGCCGGCGACATTTCGCCCTTGCACTTGCTGCACGGGGCCGGTGGCTTGCTCATGGCATATCCTCCCTTTCGGAGGATAGGCGGCCCGACCTACCCGATGCCTGCGGCGGACATTCGCCGCACCACTTTTGACAACGCGTCGATCCGGCGAAATGTATTGTCGCCCGGCGCCGCCGTCAATACCCGGCGCGTTCCCCGGGCACGGCCGCTTCAGCCCAGGTTCATGCGCTGGAGGAACGGCCGCCAGCGCGGGTCGCCGTGCAGCGGCCGCAGGAACCGGTCCCCCGCCGAGTAGGTCACGCCGGGATCGCGCTGCGCGTAGGCCCGCTCGAGCCACTCGAACGCCTTGTCGACCTCTTTCCGGTAGCCATAGGCCTCGGCGACCTGGTAGGCGGCCGTCCACCCGAACTTGTCGATGAGGGCCTTGAGCGCGGCGTCCGATTCCGCCGCGTTCCCCAGTGCGTGGTGGATCATCGCGAGCGCGAGGCTCCGGAAGACCTCGTGCGACTCGGCCGTTGCGAGCGCCATCGCCTCCTGCGGGCGCCCCTGGACCAGGCGCACGATCGCCAGGAAGGCGTGGGCCAGGCCGGCATTCGGGCCGAGATCGAGCGCAAGCTGGAGCGACGCCGCCGCATCGTCCATGCGACCGGCCATGAAATAGATCAGCCCCGCCTGGCGATGCGTGACCGCCGACAGCGGATCGAGCGCGATGGCCCTGCGCACCAGCTCGAGCGCTTCGTCGAGCTTCCCGCGAACACGCGCAAGCCCGGCGGCAGCGCGCAACGCATGGGCGTCGCCCGGCGCCAGCTCCAGCGCGCGCCGGAACGACGCATCCGCCGCCGCCCAGTTCCAGTCGTGGCCCTCGAGGACCAGCCCCAGCTCGATGTGGCCTTCGGCGAGATCCGGGCTCAGGCGCAGGGCGTTCTGCGCGGCCTCGCGGGCGCGCTCGAAGCCCTCGTCGATGGGGGCGAAGCCGTAGCCCGCCTGCGCCTGGTGGACGCGGGCTAGCCCCGTCCACGCCAGCGCGAAATTCGGATCGATGGCGAGCGCACGCCGGAAGAGGTCGATCGCCCTGTCGGAATCGGCCTGCGTGAACCGCTCGCCGTAGAACTTCCCCTGGAGGTAGAGCTGGAAGGCCTCGGGATTGTCGCTGCGGCCGGTGGTGGCCTGGCGCACGGCGACCGCGGCCGACGTGGCGGCCGTGGCGTCCGCCGGCTTGCCCAGCAACGCGGCGCGCAGTTCCTTGACCACGGCCTGGGCGATGTCGTCCTGCACGGCGAAGATGTCGTCGAGCTCGCGATCGTACGTCTCGGACCACAGGTGCGAGTCCGAGGCCACCTGGATGAGCTGCGCGGTGATCCGCACGCGATTGCCGGACTTGCGCACGCTGCCCTCGAGCACCGTGGCCACGTTGAGCTTCTGCGCGACCGTCGCAATGTCCACACCCTTGCCCTTGAAGGAGAACGCCGAGGTCCGCGACGCCACGCGCAGGCCACGGATCTTGGCCAGCATGTTGAGCAACTCCTCCGAAAGCCCGTCGGCGAAGTACTCATTCTCCTCGTCGCGGCTCATGTTGACGAACGGCAGTACCGCGATCGAGGGCTGCTCGATGGCCGCCGCCGCGGCGGACGTGACGACGGCGGAGCGCGCCGGGACGGTGGCGGAGAAGGCCGCGCCCGAGAGGAGCCGCACGGCGCGCTCCGCGAAGGCGGCCGATGCCTCGCGGCCATCGAGCCGCGACCACTGACGCTCGCGAAAGCGGTCCGGCACGCGGGCCGTCGCCTCGGGCGTGTCGTCGATCACGATGGGCAGCAGGAACGCCTGGTCGTCGGCCATGAGGTGCGAGCGATCGACCGCCAGCTTCCATTCGAGGCGGAAGTAGCCTTCGCTTCGCGCGTTCGTGTTGGCGGAGATGACCGGCACGAAGAGCGCGCACTCCTTGATCTTCTTGCGGATCGAGGCGTCCCACGCGTCGCCCCCCCGGAGCTCGCTCTGGTCGAACCACACCTCGAGCCCGGCCGCGAGCAAGGCATCGGCGATGCGCCGCGCCGCATCCGCGTCCTGCGAGGCGTAGCTGAGAAAGATGGCCTTGGGGGATGGGTCCACGGGAATTCGGTCGGGAAAGCCGGCGCTCACCGTAAAGGGTGGGCTAGTGTATCAATGTCGCGAGGGGAAGTACGCCCGGCAACGGCCTGCTTCAGTCCGCCATCGCGCGCCCGCCAAAGGCAGCGCGATCGGCCGCCTTGCCGAATGGCGGCGACACCCTGGCAGGGACCATTGGGTGACTCTATTGGTTGGATCAATAAATAAAATTAGACCGATAGTTATCTGAATCCTACGATCGCCGCCATTCCCTGGACGAAGCATTCGACAGGAACCTGCAAAAGGAGGCGACCATGCCAACCGAATCGAAGTGCCCGTTCGCGGGCGCCGCACCCAACCCCGCAGTGAGCGGGAGAGCCCAGACGAACTCTGACTGGTGGCCCAACCAGCTTAGGCTGGGCATCCTGCACCAGCACTCCTCCGAGTCCAACCCCATGGGCGCGGCGTTCAACTATGCCGAGGAGTTCAATACCCTCGACCTGAATGCCGTGGTCAAGGATCTCCGGACGTTGATGACGGATTCGCAGGATTGGTGGCCAGCCGACTGGGGCCATTACGGTGGCTTGATGATCCGCATGGCGTGGCACAGCGCCGGCACGTACCGCATCAGCGACGGCCGTGGCGGCGCAGGGACAGGCAACCAGCGCTTCGCCCCCCTGAACAGCTGGCCGGACAACGGCAACCTCGACAAGGCGCGCCGCCTGCTCTGGCCGATCAAGCAGAAGTACGGCCGCAAGATCTCCTGGGCCGACCTGATGATCCTCGCGGGCAACGTCGCCCTGGAAACGATGGGCTTCAAGACCTTCGGCTTTGCCGGCGGTCGCGAGGACATCTGGGAGCCGGAAGAGGACATCTACTGGGGCTCCGAGAACACCTGGCTGGGCGACAAGCGCTACTCCAGCGACCGCCAGCTCGAGAATCCCCTCGCCGCCGTGCAGATGGGCCTCATCTACGTGAACCCGGAAGGCCCGAACGGCAACCCCGATCCGGTGGCCTCGGGGCGCGACGTGCGCGAAACTTTCGCGCGCATGGCCATGAACGACGAAGAGACCGTGGCGCTGGTAGCCGGCGGCCACACGTTCGGCAAGGCGCACGGCGCGGGCGACCCGAAGCTGGTCGGCCCCGAGCCCGAAGGCGCTTCCATCGAAGAGCAGGGCCTGGGCTGGAAGAACAGCTTCGGCACCGGCAAGGGCGTGCACACCACTACCAGCGGAATCGAGGGTGCCTGGAAGCCGAATCCCACCCGGTGGGACAACGGCTACTTCGACATGCTGTTCGGCTACGAGTGGGAGCTGACCAGGAGTCCTGCCGGCGCCCACCAGTGGGTGGCGAAGAATGTGAAGCCCGAGCACATGATCCCGGACGCGCACGACCCGTCGAAGAAGCACCCGCCGATGATGACCACGGCCGACCTGTCCCTGCGCTTCGATCCGGCCTTCGAGAAGATCTCGCGCCGCTTCCACAAGGACCCGCAGGCATTCGCGGATGCCTTTGCGCGCGCCTGGTTCAAGCTGACGCACCGCGACATGGGCCCGCGCGCACGCTACCTCGGCCCTCTCGTCCCGATGGAAGTGCTGGCGTGGCAGGACCCCATTCCCGCCGTGGATCACAAGTTGATCGACAAACAGGATATCGCGGCCCTGAAGGCCAAGCTCCTCGCATCCGGGCTGTCCATCTCCCAGCTGGTCACCACGGCCTGGGCATCCGCCGCGACGTTCCGCGGCAGCGACAAGCGCGGCGGTGCCAACGGCGCCCGCATCCGCCTTGCGCCGCAGAAGGACTGGGAAGTCAACCAGCCGGCGGAACTCGCCAAGGTCCTGCAGAAGCTGGAAGCGGTCCAGAAGGACTTCAATGGCGCGCAGTCCGGCGGCAAGAAGATCTCGCTGGCCGACCTGATCGTGCTGGGCGGCTGCGTTGCCATCGAGGCCGCGGCGAAGAAGGCCGGCCAGGACATCTCGGTGCCCTTCACGCCGGGTCGCATGGACGCCTCGCAGGAGCAGACGGACGTCGACTCCTTCAAGGTGCTCGAGCCGCTGGCCGACGGCTTCCGCAACTACGCCCGCAAGGGACTCGAGGGTTCGGCGGCCGAGCTGCTGGTGGACAAGGCGCAGTTGCTGACGCTGACCGCCCCCGAGATGACGGTGCTTGTCGGCGGCATGCGCGCCCTGAACGCCAACGCCGGCCAGTCCGGGCATGGCGTGTTCACCCAGCGCCCCGGGGCGCTGACCAACGACTTCTTCGTGAACCTGCTCGACATGCGCACGCAGTGGCGGAAGTCCGCCACGGTTGAGGGCGTGCTGGAGGGCCGCGACCGGAAAACCGGGGAGATCAGGTGGACCGCTACCGTCGTGGACCTCGTCTTCGGCTCGAACTCGCAGCTGCGGGCCCTGGCTGAAGTCTATGCCTGCGGCGACGCGCAGCAGAAGTTCGTGAAGGACTTCGTCGCAGCCTGGAACAAGGTGATGAACCTCGATCGCTTCGACCTGAAGTAACTACGCGGGACGGTCGAAAGACAGGAGCCGGACCCGGCAGTTGGTTTCGGCTCCTTGTCATTGTCGTGAAGTTGGCCGAGGCTGACCGACTACGTCTCGTGGGCATCGAGCCGGAAACTCGCAGTGGCATCCTGCTCGAGCGCGCGCGTGAGCCAGGGCATGATGCCGCGCATCTGTTCGGAAAACGTCCACGGCGGGTTGACGATGAACATGCCACTGCCGTGGAGACCCAGCCCCGCGGGCGAAGGCGCTTTCACTTGCAGCGCGACGTCCAGCCAGTCCACGCTCGTCGCCTGCCGGAGCTTGTCGGGCAGCTCGACGGCCTCGCGACGTTGAAGTAGCGGATACCAGACTGCGTAAGTGCCGGTTGCGAACCTCTTCATCCCATCGCGCAGCGCGGCCACGACTGCCCGGTAGTCGGACGCGAGTTCGTACGAGGGATCGATCAACACGAGTCCGCGACGCGACTGGGGCGGCAGCACGGCTTTCATGCCGGCGAACCCGTCTCCGGCGGTCACGGCCACGCGGCGACCGTCCTGCACAAACTGCTGGCCGAGCACTTGCCCCTCGGTGCTGTGCAGTTCGAACAGTCGCAGGCGATCCTGGGGCCGGAGCACCCCCAGGGCAATCCGGGGCGACCCCGGATACTGCCGCAACACGCCATCCACGTTCACGGCGCGGACCTGGTCGAGATAATCGGCCACTGGCGCCGGCAGATCGTTGCGTTCCCAGAGCAGGCCAATGCCGTTGCGAAATTCCGCGTTCTTCACCGCGAAGCCTTGCTCGAGCGAATACATGCCGGCGCCAGCGTGAGTGTCGAGAACGAAGAGCGGCTTGTCCTTGCGAGTGAGAATACGCAACAGTGAAACCAACGCGACGTGCTTCAGTACGTCGGCGTGGTTGCCTGCGTGAAAGCCGTGGCGATAGCTCAGCATCTGGGGAAAGCCCGGGTTGGGCGGCGAGTCCTGCTCACAGGCAAGAGTGCCCTAATTGAAGCAAAAAAAACCCCGCGTGGCGCGGGGTCCTGTGCGACTTCCAATTGTCGAGAGACTTTTGGAAATCAGGATACTGGCGGAGAGAGAGGGATTCGAACCCTCGATGCAGGTTTAAGCCCACATAACGCCTTAGCAGGGCGCCACCTTCGGCCACTCGGTCATCTCTCCGGGAACGCGAATTCTACCACTCCGGTGCCAGGTTTCGGGGACGGTTCCGGAGAACCGTCCCCGAAACCTGTCCCTATCTCACCTTGATTTCGGTCCAGAGGCGGGAGAGGGTGCGGCGAAGAGCAGGGTCGAAATCCCGGACGGTCTCGAGGCGGGGAAGATCGGCGGCCGTCGGGAAGATGGCCGTCTCCGCCGCGATCTCCGGCTTGACGAACGCCATGGCGGCGGCGTTGGGGTTGCCCGCGCCGATGAGGTTCGACACGTCGGCGGCATTCTGGCCTTCGAGCATGAAGTCGATGAAACGGTGCGCGAGATCGGGACGCTTGCCCGACTTGTGCAGCACGAAGCCGTCGACGGCGAAGACGGCACCCTCCCTGGGCGTCGTGAACCCGATCGTGAACGGGCGTCGGGCCGCCTTCGCGTCCTCGCGCGCGCGGAACATGTCGTTCGAGTAGCCGTGCGCGACCCAGATGTTGCCGATGGCGAGGTCCTTGATGTAGGTGCTGTTGGAGAACGCCGCCCAGTACGGCTTCGCCCGCAGGATCACCGCCTTGGCCTCGGCCCACCGCGCCGGGTCGTGATCCTGCACCGAGTAGCCCAGGTAGCGCATCGCGGCGCCGAGAAGCTCCCGCTGGCTGTTGAGCACGGTCACCTTGCCCTTGATCCTCGCCAGGTGGCGCGGCTCGAAGATGAGCGCCCAGGTGTCCGTCGGCAGGCCCAGCTCGCGCATCTTCTCGCGGTTGTAGCCGATCAGGGTGATGGAGGTTGCATAGGGCACCGAGTATTTCCCGCCCGGGTCGTACCAGAGGTCGCGGTACTCCGGCTTCAGGTTCGCGAGGCTCGGCAGCAGCGACTTGTCGAGGGGGCGCAGCGCCCCCTGCCGGATGAGCGTCTCGACGGCATTCCCCGTGGGCACGAGGAGGTCGTAGCCCACCGCGCCCGCCTCCAGCTTCGCGAGCATCTCCTCGTTGTCCGAGTAGTAGTCCTGCTTGAGGCGGCAGGCGCAGCTCGCCTCGAAGCGCGCCACCGTCTCGTCGCTGATGTAGTTGTTCCAGTTGTAGAGGTAGAGCACGTCCTCCGCGGCGGCGGGAAGCGCGAGCGCCGCGAGGAGCGCGGCGAGGAGCCCCCTCACTTCCCCCTCCGCAAGATGTCCGGCGCGAGCCTCGTGGCCACGAGCACCAGCGTGAGCGTGAGCGCCATGAGGAGCGTGGAGACCGCGTTCACCTCCGGCGTCACGGCCACCTTGATCATCGAGTAGATCTGCAGCGGCAGCGTCGTCACCCCCACGCCGGCCACGAAGAAGGTGATCACGAAGTCGTCGATGGAGAGCGTGAAGCTCATCAGGAACCCCGCCACCAGCGCCGGCAGGATGAGCGGGAGCGTCACCCGCCGGAACGTCATCCAGGGCGTTGCACCCAGGTCGCGCGCCGCCTCGAAGATGCCCTCGTCCATGCCCGCGAGCCGCGCGCGCACGATGACGGCCACGAAGCCCAGGGAGAAGGTGATGTGGGCCACGAGGATGGAGAAGAAGCCCAGGGTGAGGTCCAGCACCTGGCGGAAGAAGAGCAGCAGCGACACGCCCAGCAGGATCTCCGGCATTGCCACCGGCGTGAGCACGAGCAGCGGCAGCCACGGGAAGCGGTAGCGGTGCATGGCGATGCCGGCCATCGCGCCCAGGACGGTGGCCACGGCGGACGAGAGGAGCGCGATCGCGAGCGTGTTGCCCGCGGCCCGCAGCATCTCGCCGTCGGAGGCGAGCTTGCGGTACCAGCCGAGCGTGAAGCCCACCCACTCGGCGTTGAGGGTGGAGTCGTTGAACGAGAAGAGGACCACGACGGCGAGCGGGACATACAGGAACGCGTACACCGCGAGCGAGGCCCCCCACAGCAGCCATTGGGAGCGGCGCCTCACGAAACCGCCTCCGTGCCCTTGAGGCCGCGCCGCGCGCCGAGGGAGGCGAGCGCCGCGAAGGCAAGCACGGCGATCGTGAGGCCGATGGACAGGGCGGCCCCCAGCGGCCAGTCGCGGTTGTCGAGGAACTGTTCCTTGATGAGGTTGCCGATGAGGATGTCGCCGGTCCCGCCGAGGAGCTCCGGCACGGCGAACATGCCCAGCACCGGGATGAAGACGAGCGCGGAGCCCGAATAGATGCCCGGCAGCGACAGCGGGAAGGTCACGCGCCAGAAGCGGGTCCACGCACTGGCGCCGAGGTCCTGCGCCGCCTCCAGCAGCGCCGGGTCGTGCTTCTCGAGGTTGGTGTAGAGCGGCAGCACCATGAAGGGCAGGTGCACGTAGACCATGCCCACGATCACGGCGTAGGGCGTGTAGAGAAGGTTGGCGGGCCCGAGCAGCATGATCCAGGCGTAGATGCGCACCAGGAAGTTGCTCGCGAAGGGCAGGATCACCAGCAGCACCAGCAGGTCGCGGCGCCTGCGGGGGCTCCTCGCGATGAGCCAGGCGAGCGGATAGGCGAGCGTCACGCAGATCAGCGTCGTTGCGAGCGCCACGGCGAAGGAGATGGCGAAGATCTCCGCGTACACGAGGTCGCCGGCCAGGAACCGGTAGGCCTCCAGCGAAAACGCCGCCCCGAGGCCGGCGGCCAGCGGCACGAGGCCGCCGAACTCCCCCGGCTCCCGGAAGCTCGCCGCCACCACGATGAGCGCCGGCACCAGGAAGAAGGCGAGGAGGAAGGCCGTCGGCGGCCCCGACACGAGCCAGCGAGTCCACTCTCCCACCCGGCCGGCCGGCCGCTCCTCGCGCCGCTCATCCACGGATGAAGACTCCCGCGTCGTGCCGCCAGCCCACGGCGACGGCGTCGCCCACCTTGAAGAGCCGCGCCCTGCCGGGGGCGGCGTTGGCGAGCAGCGCCTCGATCACGTAGCCGCCGTCGATCTCCACGGTGTAGAGCGTGACGTCGCCCTCGTACAGCAGGTCCCTCACGTGGCCCGAGAAGCGGTTGCGCAGCTCCATGGCCTCCAGTCGGCCGGCCACACGCACCAGCTCGGGGCGCAGGGCCAGCGCGCCGCGCTCGCCCGGCTTCGCGTCGGGCCCCAGGTCCGCCGCGAGGTCGCCGAGGGCCGCCCGCAGCACCAGGTGCCCGTGGGCGTCGGCCGCGACCTCGGCATCGATGAGATTGATCTTGCCGATGAAGTCGGCCACGAACCGGCTCGCCGGCGCGGTGTAGAGGCGGTCCGGCGTGTCGAGCTGCTCGACGCGCCCGTCGTTCATGACGGCGATGCGGTGCGAGAGCGCGAGCGCCTCCTGCTGCGCGTGCGTCACGAACACGAAGGTGACGCCCACGTCGCGCTGCAGGTTGATGAGCTCCACCTGCATCTCCTCGCGCAGCTTCGCGTCGAGCGCCCCCAGGGGCTCGTCCAGCAGGAGCAGCCTCGGCTTGTTCACGAGCCCCCGCGCCAGGGCCACGCGCTGCTTCTGGCCGCCGGAGAGCTCGTGGGGGTAGGCGTCGCCCTTGTCCTCCAGGTGCACGAGCGCCAGGGTCTCGCGCACGCGCCGGTCGATCTCCTCGCGCGGCCGGCTCGCCATCTCCAGCGGGAAGGCGATGTTGCCCGCGACCGTCATGTGCGGGAAGAGCGCGTAGCTCTGGAACACGGTGTGCACGGGCCGCTTCTCGGGCGCGGTGCCCGCGAGGGACTTGCCGTCGAGGAAGAGCTCGCCCTCGTCGGGCTCGTCGAAGCCCGCGATCATGCGCAGGAGCGTGGTCTTGCCGCACCCCGAGGGCCCGAGCAGCGTGAAGAACTCGCCCGACTCGATGGCGAGGCTTACGCGGTCGACGGCCACGAGGCTGCCGAATCGGCGGGTGACGTTGCGGATCTCGAGAAGGGCCATGGCGCGAGGCGTGGCGCGATGACCGTTCCAGTCTAGGCGCGGCGCCCTCCCCTGCCTTGCGCCCGGTCAAGCGCAGGCCGGATCCCGGGTCACATCACGTGGCGGACTTCGGAGGCGCGCGGGGCGAGGAACTTGGCGCCGATCTCGGCCCCGGGCAGCGGCCGGCTGAAGTAGAACCCCTGGCCCTCGTCGCAGCCCAGCTCCTTCAGGATGTTGGCCTGCGCCTGGAACTCGATGCCCTCGCCCACGACGCGAAGGCCCAGGCCGTGGGCGAGCCCCACGATCGCCCGGACGATGGCGCCGTCGTGGCGGCTTCCCACGAGGTCGCGGATGAAGGAGCGGTCGATCTTGATGCCGTCGAGGCTGAGCTGCTTGATGTAGCTGAGGGAAGAGTAGCCCACGCCGAAGTCGTCGAGCATGATGCGGCTGCCGCGCGCCGCCACCTGCTGCAGGAGCCGGCGTGCCGCCTCCGGGCTCTTGATGAGCAGGCTCTCCGTGACCTCGAGCTCGATGAGCTCGGGGCTGAGGCGATGCTCGCGCGTGGCGTCGGCCACGAGCCGCGGCAGGTCGGGCGTGAACTGCGGCGCCGAGAGGTTCACGGCGACGGGGACGCAAGAGAGGCCCTCGGCCTGCCAGCGCGCGAGCTGGCCGCATGCCTCGCGAATCACCCACTCGCCGATCTCGAGGATCAGGTCGGACTCCTCCGCGATGGGGATGAACACCGACGGCGACACCTCGCCCAGCCCGACGTGCCGCCAGCGAAGCAGGGCCTCGAGCCCCGTGACAGCGCCCGTCACGAGCGCGAACTTGGGCTGGTACACGAGGCGCAGTTCCCCGCTCGCGAGGGCAACCCGGAGGGCCGACTCGATGAAGAGCCGGTCGCGGACCCGCTCGCTCATGGCGTGGTCGTAGACGCGGCAGAGCCCGCGCCCCTCGCTCTTGGCTAGGTGCATCGCCGTATCCGCCCGCCGCAGCAGGCGGTCCGCGTCGATCGCGTAGTCCGGTCCGACGCTCACGCCGGCCGTCGCCGTGACGTGCAGCTCCCTGCCGTCGATGAGGAAGGGCTGGTGGAACGCCCCCGGCACGATGCGCCCCGCCATCGCCGCGGCGTCCTCGGGGCGGTCGAGCGACTCGGCGATGACGAGGAACTCGTCGCCGGCAATGCGGGCGAGCGTGTCGCCCGGCATCATGGCCGCCTGGACGCGGTTCGCGACCTCGCGCAGGAGCGTGTCGCCCGACGCGTAGCCCAGCGAGTCGTTCACCGCCTTGAAGCGGTCGATGTCGAGGTGCACGACGGCGAGGCTGCGGCCGGAGGCCTGCGCCCGCTGGATCGCGTGCTGCAGCCGGTCCAGCGCGGCGACGCGGTTCGGCAGGCCCGTCACCGGGTCCCGGGTCGCGAGCTGCTCCGCGCGCTCCTCGGCCTCGCGCCGTCCTGTCACGTCGGTCATCGACGCGAGCAGGCAGACCTCGCCGCCGATCTCGGCGAGCTCGCCCGCGATCAGCATCTCGCAGATTTCGCCGGATCGCTTGCGCATGCGCGCCGCGAAGTCGCGGACGACCCCGCGCTCGCGCATGTGCTGCGCGAACCGCGCGCGGTCGGCGGGATCCTCCCAGAGGTGGATGTCGAGGGAGGTGCGGCCCATGAGATCCTCGGAGCGGAAGCCGAACTGCGCCAGGTAGGCCTCGTTCACCTCGACGTACTTGCCGTCCTCGAGCCGGCTGAGCGACATGGGATGCTGGCTCGAGCGGAAGAACTTGCGCATCCGGTCCTCGGAGCTTTCCAGGGCGCCCGAGAGCGCCCGCTCGCGGTCGAGCGCCGAGCGGATGGCTACCATGAGGCCCCGGCCGCCGACGGAGCTGGCGACGACGATGAGCAGGAGGTTGATGGATTCCCGCAACCCCGTGACGGGCACGGCACGTGGCCGGAACACGCCCGCCATCTCGGCCCCGGCGAGCAGGCCCGCACCCGCGATGACGCAGCCGGCGAGGATCCAGTAGGCCCGCGGAGCCAGGAAGACGCTCGCGGCGAATACGACGGCGGGCATGGCGATGAGGCCGTAGTCGCGCGTGCCGTGGCCCACCAGCACCAGCACCGCCAGCACGGCCACGATCACGTAGAACGTTATCGCCGCCGACTGCTCTGTCTTTCCGGCGGCCGCGATCCGCCAGGCGATCATGGTCACGATGGCCCCCAGGCCGGTCGCAATGGCCGTCGTCGGAACGCCGAAGGCGAAGTTCAGGACCGACGCGGCCCCCAGGCCGAGGACGAGCGCCGCGTGCACGATCCGGAGGGGAACGGCCAGCGGCGCGCGGGAATCGCTGCCGGGGGCCAAGGGGGGCTGGGTCGCCAACGAGGTGCCTGGATCGTTTTTCGGATTGTTCTTCTGACCGGATTTCGATTCGTCCAGCGAATCATAGACCAGTACCCCGGCGCAGCGCGTGTGGCGCCCGTCACAGGCGCTCGGCGGAGGATTCTTACAGCTGCAACGCGGCCACCCGCCCTACATTAGCGCCTTGGCGAACCACGTGTAGATGAAGGCCCACGTGTAGGCCGTCTGCGCCGGGGTGACGCCGGCGCCGTGGCCGCCTTCCGTGTACTCGAAATAGGTCGTGTCGTAGCCGAACTGCTGCATGCGCGCGGCCATCTTCCGGGCGTGGCCGGGGTGGACGCGGTCGTCGCGGGTGGACGTGGTGATGAGCATCTTCGGGTACGGCCGGCCGCGCAGCACGTTCTGGTAGGGCGAGTACTGCGAGATGAAGGCCCAGTCCCCGGGATTGTCCGGGTCGCCGTACTCGCCCACCCAGGAGTGGCCCGCGAGCAGCTTGTGGTAGCGCTTCATGTCCATCAGCGGGACGGTGGCCACCACGGCGCCGAAAAGCTCCGGGCGCTGCAGCATGGTGGCGCTCACCAGGAGCCCGCCCTGGCTGCCGCCGAGGATCCCCAGCTTCGCGGGCGAGGTGACCTTGCGGCCAATGAGGTCCTCCGCGACCGCCGCGTAGTCGTCGTGCGTCTTCTGCCGGCCCTCGCGCTGCGCGACCTGGTGCCAGGCCGGCCCGAACTCCCCGCCGCCCCGCAGGTTCGCGAGCACCCAGACCCCGCCCTTGGCGAGCCACCCGTTGCCGACGAATCCGCTGTACGCGGGGACCATCGAGACCTCGAAGCCGCCGTAGCCGTAGAGGATCGTGGGATTGCTCCCGTCGAGCTTCGCGCCCTTGCGCATCACCTGGAAGTACGGGATCTTCGTGCCGTCCTTCGACGTGGCCTGGTGCTGCGTGACCTCCAGGCCCGTGGCGTCGAAGAACGCGGGAAGGCTCTTCAGCTTCTCGCGCTCGTCCGTCCCCCCCTTCGCGAAGTGGAGGGTCGTGGGCGTCGTGAAGCCGGTCACGAACAGGAAATACTCGTCGCTCTCGCGCCGGTCATAGGCCACCACGTTGAGGTTGGCGAAGCGGGGCGCCTCCACCTCGCGCTTCGTCCAGCGTCCGTCGGCGTCCCGTCGCATCTCCACGATGCGGCTCGAGACGTTGTCCAGCAGGTCGAGGAGCACGACCGACTTCAGGGGCAGGAAGGCGTCCAGCGAGACCCGCGACGCCGGCGTGAAGAGCACGCCGAAATCGCGATTGCCGCCCAGGAACTTCTCCAGGTCGAGGGCGAGGAGCGAGCCTGCCTTGTACTCGGCGGCCGCGGGCTTCCAGTCCTCGCGAAGGCGCACGTAGAGCACGCCCCCCGTCACCGAGGCCACCACCGATTCCGGCAGGTCGAGCTTCACCAGCCGGCCGTCCCTCACCACGAACGCCTCGCTTCGCCAGAAGGTGATCGCCCGCGAGATCATTTCGACGCGCGAGTCCTTCTCGTGGACGACGGAGGCCTCGGCCGCCAGATCCTCCGCCGACGTCTCGTAGACCAGGGAGGCCTCGGCGAGGGCCTGCCCGCGCCCGAGCCGCTTCACCTGCCGCGGATAGCCCGAGCGCGTCATCGTGCCGGGGCCGAAGTCGCGCGAGAGGTAGATCGTGTCCTCGTCGATCCAGGCCACGCCTCCCTTCGATTCCGGCAGCCGGAAGCCGTCCTTCACGAACGCCTTCTTCACGAGGTCGAACTCGCGGGTCTCCACCGCGTCGCTGCCGCCGCGCGAGAGCGACAGCAGGCAGCGCTCGTATTTCGGGTAGAGGCAGGTGGCGCCTTTCCAGGCCCACTGCTCGTTCTCGGCCGCGGAGAGCTTGTCGAGGTCGAGGACCTCCTCCCAGGCGGGGGAAGCCTTCCGGTACTCCTCCAGCGTCGTCCGCCGCCAGAGCCCCCGCGGATTCGCGGCGTCCTGCCAGAAGTTGTAGACGAAGGGGCCGAGCTTGGAGATGGCGGGAATGCGGTCGCGCGAGGTGGCGATCTCCGAGAACCGGTTGAGGAGCGGGCTGAAGGCCGCCTCCTTCTCGATCGCCGGCCGGCTCTTCGCGTTCTGGTCGAGGACCCAGGCCATGGCCCTCTCGCCGGAGACGTCCTCGAGCCACAGGTAGGGATCGTCGGATTCGGCGAAGGCGGCGGTGGCGAGGGTCATGGCGAGGGCGGCAAGGGTTCGTTTCATGGGGGGCGGGCTCCGGAAAGTGAAAGGGGCCAGGCTTCGCGACCTGGCCCCATTGCCGGGAGGAAGTCTCCTCAGGCCTTCATCTTCTCTTCGACGGCGGGCTTCTCCAGCTCGAAGGCCTTGTGCAGGACGCGCACGGCGAGCTCCATGTACTTCTCGTCCACGACGACGGAGGTCTTGATCTCGGAGGTGGAGATCATCTGGATGTTGATGCGCTCCTCGGACAGCGACCGGAACATCTTGGAGGCGATGCCCGCGTGCGTGCGCATGCCGATGCCCACGAGCGAGACCTTGGCGATCTTGTCGTCGCCCACTATGGAACGCGCGCCGATGGCCCCCTTCACGCTCGATTCGAGGATCTGCAGCGTGCGCTTGAAGTCGTTCCGGTGCACGGTGAACGAGAAGTCCGTGAGCCCCTCGATGGAGGCGTTCTGGATGATCATGTCCACCTCGATGTTGGCGTCGGCCACGGGGCCCAGGATGGCGGCGGCGATGCCCGGGCGGTCCGGCACGCCCACGATGGTGATCTTGGCCTCGTCCCGGTTGAAGGCGATGCCGCTGATGATGGCCTGTTCCATGTTCTGGTCTTCCTCGAAAGTGATGAGGGTGCCCATGTCGGTCGAGTTCACGTCGGTGAACGAAGACAGGACCCGGAGCTTCACCTTGTACTTGCCCGCGAACTCCACGGAGCGGATCTGCAGGACCTTCGAGCCGAGCGAGGCGAGCTCCAGCATCTCCTCGAAGGTGATGGTGTCGAGGCGCCGGGCGTCGGGGCACACGCGCGGGTCGGTGGTGTAGACCCCGTCCACGTCCGTGTAGATCTGGCACTCGTCGGCCTTGAGGGCGGCCGCGAGCGCCACCCCCGTGGTGTCGGAGCCGCCGCGGCCCAGCGTGGTGATGTTGCCCTTGGCGTCGATGCCCTGGAAGCCCGCCACAACGACCACGTGGCCAGTGGCGAGGTCGCGGCGCATGTTCTCCTCGTCGATCGCGAGGATGCGCGCCTTGGAGTAGGCGTCGTCGGTGAGGATGCGAACCTGGAAGCCGGTGTAGCTCTTCGCCTTGACGCCCAGCTTGTGCAGCGCCAGCGCCAGGAGGCCGATGGAGACCTGCTCGCCCGTGGAGGCGATGACGTCGAGCTCGCGCGGATCGGGATCGGGGTTGAGCTCCTTCGCGAGGGCGAGGAGGCGGTTCGTCTCGCCGGACATGGCCGAGACCACGACGACGACCTGGTGGCCTTCCTTCACGAAGCGCTCGACCCGGCGCGCGACCTCGCGGATGCGCTCGGGGCTGCCCATGGAGGTGCCGCCGTACTTCTGGACGATGAGGGCCACGGGAGAACCTGCCGTCTTGCGATTGGAAATGAGCCGCCATTCTACCCCCGAATGGTGCAGTGCACCATTCGGGGCGCCGCGCTACCGGATGTCGGTGGCGAGCAGCCGCAGCTCCTCGGAGAAGACGCTCTTGGCCCGCGTCTCGCGCAGCTTGTCGAGGAAGGTGAGCTTGATGGCGTCGTTGCCCGGCCACGTGTTCTCGAGCCAGTTCATGCCCGCCGCCCCGTAGCCGGTGTAGGCGTAGCGGTTCACCTCCGCGGCCACCGCGGAGAGCACGCCGGTCGCGACGTAGTCCTCCCACTTGAGCTTGTCGGCCGAGCGCTCGGTCTTGATGGCGCGAAGCTTGGCCTGGATCTCGGAAGTGCGGGCCTTGCGCTTGGCGCCGGAGAACTCGCCGCAGCGCTCCCGGAGCCAGGGGTTCGCGACGGCCGCCGGCTGCGCGCACACGGGGGGCGTCTCGCCGGGGAGCTTCGTGCGCATGAGGTCGGCCGCGAACTGGAACTTGCCCTTGGGGCTCACTTCGAGCACCACCAGCGGAAAGTAGGAGTTCGAGTACGGCGCGAACACGTACGCGGTCGAGTCGTCGGCCGTGATCATGATCGGCGCCTTGCGGCCCGGCAGCTCGATGAAGTCGGTGCCGCCCACGTTGTTGGCCGGGTACACGGCGTGGCGCCTCACCTGCGGCTTGAGGCGGTAGACGTAGTGCGTGGTGCAGCAGTGCGCGCCGCCGGAGTAGCCGGAAAAGTGCAGCGTCGGCTGCCCGCTGCCGTCGAGGTCGCGGCCGAGGGAATGCAGCGTGAACCGCGAGGCCGGGTCGAAATTCTCCTTGGGGTTCGTCTGCCAGGCGAGCTTGCCCTTCGCGAAGACGGCCACGCGCTCCTGCGCCTCGGCGGGGTCCTTCGCGCCCTTCACGCGGGCCACGATGGCCTCGAAATCCTGGAACTCCTTCGTCGCGGCGGCTTCCAGTCCCTGCGACTCGAGCCATGTCTTGCTGTCCTGCGGCGCGGGCGGGGGCGCCGAGTTGGCGACCTGCGCGAAGGCGAAGGCGGCGAGGGTGAAGAGGGTGCGGCGCATGGCGATCTCCCGGGGCGAATTGGCGGAGGGTGTGAGATTCGAACTCACGAACAGGTTTCCCTGTTGCCGGTTTTCAAGACCGGTGCCTTAAACCGCTCGGCCAACCCTCCCTGCTTGTAACTCATTGTAGCAACGGGGCTTTTCACAGTCGAACCTTGGGCGGACAATTCGGGCAGCATTGCCGATTGCAATCGGCCTTGCCTTGAAACTTCCCCCTGCAATCCCTACTCTAACGCTCGGTCAATTTCGACCGGCACAAAACCGAAAGTGGAGCCCCAACCATGCAAGATGCCCCGATGATGACGCCCGCCTCGCCGTCGCAGACGATCGCGCTGGCGCAGAGCCGGGTCCTCAGGAACACCTACGCCCTGCTCGCCCTGTCGATGGTGCCGACGGTCTTCGGCGCCTGGCTCGGCGTGCAGATGAACTTCACCTTCTTCCAGGCAAACCCGGCCATCGGCTTCATCGCTTTCCTCGCGATCGCCTTCGGCTTCATGTTCGGCATCGAGAGGACGAAGAACAGCGGCTGGGGCGTGGCCCTCCTGCTCGGCTTCACGTTCTTCATGGGCCTCATGCTCTCGCGCATGATCGGCGTGGTGCTGGGCTTCAGGAACGGCGCGGCCCTCATCGGCCTGGCGGGCGGCGGCACGGCGATCATCTTCGCCGTGATGGCCACCCTCGCCGGCTCCATCAAGCGCGACCTGTCGGGGATGGGCAAGGCGCTCTTCATCGGCATGATCATGCTGCTGGTGGCGGCCTTCGCCAACATCTTCCTGCAGATGCCGGCGCTCATGGTCGCGATCTCGGTCATCGCGGTGGGCATCTTCTCCGCCTTCCTGCTCTATGACCTGAACCGCATCATTACCGGCGGCGAGACCAACTACATCTCGGCCACGCTCGCGGTGTACCTGAACCTCTACAACATCTTCGCGAACCTGCTCGCGCTGCTGGGCATCTTCGGCGGCGACCGCGAGTAAGACGCAGGAAGACGCACCTCGACGCCCCGCAGGCCCGGCCTGCGGGGCATTTTCGCTTTCGCGACGGGCGTACACTGGGCAGGACTCCCGAACCCTCCCGCCTGGAACGCCCCCATGAAACGCATCCTCGCCACGGCCGCCGCGGCCCTGCTTTGCCTCGCCTCCTTCCCCCCGCTCGCCGCGGCCGCCGACAAGTGGGTCACGAGCTGGACGGGCTCGGTCCAGGGCCCCTACCCCGTCGGCAATCCCTCGGCGCAGCCGGACATGAAGCTCGTCTTCCCGGTGCCCGCGGCCGGCGCGAACGACCAGTCCTTCCGGCTCGTCGTGCGCCCCGACGTGTGGGGCGCGCACGCGCGGATCCGCCTATCGAACGCGCTGGGCACGAAGCCGGTCACGTTCGACGGCGTCCACGCCGGCGTGCAGCTCGTGGCCGCGGCCGTCGTGCCGGGGACGAATCGCCCGGTGACCTTCGGCGGCAAGCCACGCGTCGAGGTGGCGCCCGGCGAGTCCGTCTGGAGCGACGCGGTGGCGATTCCCGCTTCCGGCCCCGGCTTCCCGGCGCTCGCGGGCCGCAAGCTCGCGGTGAGCTTCCACGTTGCGGGCGAGAGCGGCCCGATGACGTGGCACGCCAAGGCGCTGCAGACCTCCTACGTGTCGCTCCCGGGCGCGGGCTCGAAGGGCCACGAGGAAGGCGAGGCGTCGTTCCCCGCGTCCACGGCCTCGTGGTACTTCCTCGACGCCGTCGACATGCGCGTGCCGGACACGACGCGGCTCGTCGTGACCTTCGGCGATTCCATCACTGACGGCACCGCCTCCACGATGAACGGCGACGACCGCTGGCCCGACGTGCTCTCGCGCCGGCTGCACCAGCGCGACGGCGACGCCGTGAGCGTGGTGAACGCCGGCATCGGCGGCAACCAGGTGGCCGGCCCGCCCGCCTACGCCCCGGACAAGCCCTTTCCCGGCGGTCCTTCCTCCGGCATGCGCCTCGAGCGGGACGTGCTCTCGCTCTCCGGGGTCTCCGCCGTGATCTGGCTCGAGGGCATCAACGACTTCAGCAAGAACGGCAACAACACCGTGGAGAACGTGGTGGCCGCGATGAAGGACGGCGTGGCGCGCATCAGGGCGCGGATCCCCGGCGTGCGCGTCCTGGGCGCGACGGTGGTCACGGCGCTGGGCAGCACGAGCGCCGCCCACGGCTTTCCGGAGCAAGACGCCAAGCGCAAGGCCCTGAACGAGTTCATCCGCACGTCCGGCACCTTCGACGCGGTGGTGGACTTCGACCCCGTCATCCTCGACCCGGCCACCGGCGGGATGCAGGCACGCTTCGTCCCCGAGAGCACCACCGGCGGGCCCGGCGACAAGCTGCACCCGAACCGGCAGGGGTACCTCGCGATGGGGATGTCGATCGACCTGGACGCGGTGCTGCCGGCGCGCAAGGCGCGCTAGCGCGGGTGCGGCCCGTCAGGCCTTCGGCGAAGGCCTCACCAGGTCGCGGA